>NZ_JBEXNN010000015.1:0-186688 GCF_040611115.1 Streptomyces sp. NPDC003038 | reverse complement strand
ACTCAATCTTTTGGACTGATAGCGCCGAATTTCATCTGACGCCTCTCAACATCCATGGAGATTTCGAAAGATTCCTGGAAGACAAGCCCATCGCGAACGAGGGTGAATCATCCGTCACTTACCTCGTGGGGCAGCCATCCAACACAACCGCGGCCTACCTGTTGTGTTGGATTGCCCAACGCCAGGAGTTCTCCAGAAGTAGGCGATGGATCATGCTACGCAATCGCACGCGTAACATTCGGTCACGCCTAGCTGATGACAGCGACCCCGCCGAAAGGTCCCTTCTCTCAATGGCATCTACAGTGTTGAGAGTGACCACCCTGCAGATCAGAGCAAATAACACAAGGAGTGACTTCGAGTCACTGGCTCACGCATTCCTCTTCCAGGCCGCATACAACCTGGACACATCTGCACGGATCGGTCTCGACCCACACCTAAGCACACCACGGATCCAAAAAGTCAGGCGAGCTCAAGAATCCACATTCGACGCACCTCGCCAGTCCTACGACGCCGATCTCGTCAGCCACTACCTGATGGGAGTGGCTGCCGAAATGCCCCTTCTCGAATACCTGTCCTACTACCATATCGCCGAACACTATTTCGATAAGGTGTTTAATGCCGACCTAGTAGATCAGGTGAGAGTAAGCATTACAGATCCGAGTTTCTCAGTACGCCGATCAAAAGACATCGAAAAAATCATCAAAACCATCGACCGGGCTCATCGTCAGGTGCGAGAAGATGGGGTCAACGAACAGCGCGCCTTGGAGCTCGTATTGGAGAAGTTCGTGGACGTTGACCGTCTGATTTCGGACCTAAATGCCTGGGATGGCAACATAGTGCAGTACTACAAGACTTACGGGGTCCCCTTCGCCGGCGCGAGCAAGTTGGATTTGCAGCCATCGGACGGGGGAGAAGTTAAGAAGGCGATCGCTAGGCGCATCTATAAGGTGAGAAACGCTTTGGTGCACGCAAAAGAAGGATCGCTTCCCAAGTATGCCCCCTTCGCCCACGACGTCGAACTAGCACAAGAGATTCCATTGATGCGATTCGCGGCGGAACAAATCATCATCAAGAATGGGACAAGCCTTTAATGGGCGTTACGCTATCACTGAGCCTTTTCCAACCTCCTGGTTGGGTCGGTGGGCGGCGTGCACGCAGACAGGCCGGCGGCCCAGGTGCTGGGCTGGTCCGAGGAGGCAAACCGGGTACCGTACGGCCCGGAGTCAGGAGACCTTCGGGCGCCCGGCCGCCTCGGGTCGCCAGACATCGAGGTCCAGGGCCACCGTGAGGAAGTCACCCTCCACACGGACGACGACGTCGGGATCCTTGATCCCCACGGCGAACTCCTCGGCGCGGACCTCGTCGAGCAGGAAGACGAAGTGCTCGATCACCACGGGCTGATTCCTGAGGTCGCCGTCCGGATCCACCGCGGTGTTCGCACGGTCTGCTGCGAGGCAGAGCACCATCGTGAATATGTTGAGGTGATCCGCCCCAAGTAGCACATCGGCCCCGTGGATGACCATGACGATCCCCACCCCACCGGTGGCGTGATCATGAAGATCATCAAGACAGTCGACCAGGGCATCCCAGTTCCGGCCGAAATAGTCGGGAAATCCGATCGCTCGGGCGAAAGCATCGCAAGTACTTACCTGGTCCTTCAGGTCGCGGGCCTGTAGCTCGTACACCCGACCACCCGCAGCCCTCAGAGCCGCCGTCTGCTCTTTGAATTCAACCGCGTCGCGAGGCCCGAAGATGACCCAGGGTGTCTCCGGCTTGGCCACATCGAACGAGGTCACATCTGTCCCTTCCTGGCGAATTCGCCGACAGACCACCCCTTGCAACCTGACAGCGACGTCCGCCTGTTCGGGGTCAAGGGCTGTACGTAGCGTGGAAGCTCCTGGTAGACGGGTTCTCGACCAAGATCACCCGTGTCCGCCAGGAGCTTCGCGTGCTTGTCTATCCGTCCTCGATCGATCTGTCCAGCCGCAGCCTGCAGCACCTGACGGAGCGGCTCGCTGTTCGGCAACGGGAGATCGGTACGCGGTGGCGACGACTGCCCGCCGGCCGTCAGGCCCTGCTCGCCCTGGCCCACCTCCGGTGCGGCGACACCTATGCCCAGCTTGCCGCCGGGTTCGGAATCGGCATCGCAACCGTCTACCGGTACATACGCGAGGCCATCGAAGTCTTGGCCTCTCGCGCACCGACCCTGGCGGAGGCGATGGAAACGGCCCGGGCGAAGGCGTTCGTGATCATGGACGGCACCCTGCTGCCGATCGACAGGATCGCCGCCGACGCCCCCTACTACTCGGGCAAACACAAACGGCATGGCATGAACGTGCAGGTCCTCACCGACCCGTTCGGCCGCCTACTCTGGGCATCCCCGGCCCTGCCCGGAGCCACCCACGACCTGACGGCCGCCCGCAGTCACGGGATCGTCGACGTGCTCGCCGCCGCGGGACTGAAATGCTGGGCGGACAAGGCCTACCAAGGCGCCGGCCGCCACATCCGAGTCCCCTTCCGAGGCCGCCGACTCAAGCGATGGAAGCGACGACACAACAGCAGCCACGCCAAGATCCGCTGCGTCGGCGAGCAGGCCATGGCCGCCCTGAAAGGCTGGCGTCTACTGCGAAAGCTCCGCTGCAGCACCAACCGGATCACCGACATCGTGAAGGCCGTCCTCGTCCTTCACAACGCCACAGCATGAGGTTGGAAAAGGCTCACTGTCGGCCGTCGGCCCAAGCTGGTGAGCGTGAGTTCGTCAGGGTGCTCAACGGTCCAGAGGTTGTCACGCACCAGGGCCCAGAACGGGTAGCGGGCAGCATCCGCACCATCGTCAACCTGCGCGTAGGTCTCCAATAGAGGCGCAACTGCATCGCGCACCGTCGACCAGGGTTGAAGTCGAGGAGCCCCCGATATGACCTGTCCGAGTGACCACAGGAGCAGCACCGGACGGTGGAGGGCGGCACCTGACCGACTGCGCCCCGGGCGCACATCGCCTACTCGCCGTCGAAACGACTTGGGCGGCTCGCCGACCGTGAAGCCCTCTCGTCGGAGCCACGCCACTGCATGCTTGTCGCCGCCACTGAACTCCGAAGGTTTCAGGGCAGTCCCGAAGTCAAACTTGTGCGCCACGCCCACTATGGCCTTGGAGTCGTACTGGCGGCCCTCATGCGTGAGGACGTAGGTGGCGGCGGCCCGATAGCGGTAGGTGTCTCGGAACAGGTCCACCCCCAGCCGGTCATGCTCTCCAATCGCCTGCAGGATGCCCGCTCGGGTGATCTCAGAAGGAGCCATGGCGACACCGTAGAGGACACCACTGACACCGACGTTCTCGTCAGGCAGAGCGTTCAACGCACAGGGAACCAGGGGCCCGGGAAGGCACCTGGAGCGCTCCGCGCACGGTATGCGATAGAGATCAACCCGGCCGGGAGCTGCAAACCGGGAAGTGCCAGTTCAGCGCACACTTGCAAGCTGTCTGCGGCATGCCCTCCGGAGCCGTGTGCGCAGGTTCGAATCCTGCCGGGGGCACTTACTGTGTAAGTGTCACAAGACCCCGCCAGCAGCCGAAACGCTGAGGACGGGGTCTTCGCGTATGCGCAGCCAACTGCCGTGCTGTGCAGCCGTATGACAGCCTCTGCGGCCTATTCGCGGCCTGGATCCTGCCAGAACCTCGCAGGTCAGCCCGGCAACGCGAAGGCCCCCCGGGATTTCCCCAGGGGCCTTGGACCGCGGCTGCTCGACTCTCTGGCGTGCCAGCAACGCCACCCAGGCCGCCGTCCCCAGAGCCGCAACAACCCTCAGCCAGGGCGCGGTGCCGCTACTCGCTGCTGTCCATCCACAGAACAGGATGCTCAGGCACATCCAACCCGGGCCATCGAAGAACTCGCCCTGGGGTTTCGCAACATTCCCCTCCCTCCTTCTGCCCTCGCACGCTTCCGACAGGCCGTTCCAGGCCCTGCTCAGGATCCGTCCCATATGCCAAGGCATTGCCGGGTGCCGGAAAGCGGTCGCGCAGGCCGTCTGCCGTGCCCGGTGCCGTCCGGCGGTGCACCCTCTGGCACCGCGGATGGGGGCTGTGCGCCGCGCTGCTGGGCATCCCGATGCTCCTGTTCGGCGCCGCGGGGCTGGCCACCGTACCCGGACTGATCGAGGATGAGAAGGCGTTCCGCGCCGCGCCCCCGTGCACCGACCTGTCCTCTCCCCACGACGACTGCCTGCGCCCGTTCGACGCCACCGTGACCCGTAGGGTGATCAAGCAGCACAGCAAGTCGTCGGAGTACACGCTGTATCTGAAAGGCCCGACGCAGGTGCCACACAGCATCGACATGGGCGGCTCGGGGCCGCTGCTGCAACGCCTGAGGCCCGGTGACGGCGTGACGGTCACCGTGTGGCGGGACTACGCGACCGAAGTGCGGCAGGGGAAGGTCTCCCAGGAGACCTCCGACACACCGGAAGGGGAGCCGGTGTGGGTGTGCGCGCTCGCCCTGGCGTTCCTCTCCGGCGGCGCGTACGGCCTGTACACGGGGGGCTCAGCCCTGTGCCGGGCCCGGTACTACGCCCGGAGGGGCCTGCCCACCACACTCGTGACGCGGGGCAAAGAGGCGGCCGGAGCGGCCAGCGTCCAGAAGACAGCGGTCAGTCCTCCCGGCCGGGAAGGAGGCCGGACGTCTCGTAGCGCAGCGCCTCCGGTACGGCGGCGTCGATGGCGGCGACGGCCGGCCCGATCTTCGCCCACAGCTCCGGTACCACCGGGATGAAACAGCCGCGGGAGCCGAACACCACGCGGCCCGTGCCCCGTGTCTCGACGCCCACGACCTCGTCGAAGGGCACATGGTGCACGTCGTCGTCCGCGTCGCGGCACCACAGTCCGGAGGGGCCGACTCCGAGCCGCGCCGCGCGGGCGGCGGAGGAGACGGTCCGCTTGAACAGCGAGGGCTTGAACACCCGCACGTCCGACGGGAAGACACGCGTGGTGGAGCAGATGTCCTGGGTGAGAGGGGTGCCGTCGAGCTGCCGCAGCTCCACCTCCGCATCGCACGGGACGACGAGCAGGGCGGTGGCAAGCGCCGTGGTGAACGCCTGCCCTGCCTGTTCCGGAGTGACCTTCGCCAGGGCGTCCAGCCGTGTCTGCGCGTCCTGGTAGTCGAGTGCGAGCAGCAGGCACGCGGCCGCTTCGCCGAGTTCGGAGGGCACCGACCGCTGGTCGAGCCAGACCTCGCGGAACGCGGCCTGCTCCTCCGCGAGTTCCTCCTCGGTGACTCCGGCGCTCGCCATCCGCAGGGCCTCCTGCCACAGCAGCTCGGCCACGCGCTGTTCCTGGCCCTCCCGGGCGTCCAGACACAGGGTGTACTCGCCCTGTCCCGCCCCCGTGTGGACGCGGGTGCCGCCCACCTCGTACGACAGGCCCTCTTGGTGCCGTGCCCGCTGCCGGAGCCGTTCCTGGAGCACGGCGTGGGCCAGTATGAGCGCGGGGTCGTCGAGATCGCCGTGGAAGGCAAGACCGGGACCGGGTACCTCGGCCTGGAACCAGGCCGGTCCCCGCTTGGCCACCGGCTGCGCCCTGCCACGGTCGGGCCGTGGACCGCGCGGCAGCGGAAGACGCAGGCCTGCCGGCGGCGGGCCCGTCAGCACCAGGACGGCGTTGTCCGCGTGGAAGTAGCGGGCGGCGACGTCGCGGACGGCTTCGGCGGGGATGCGGTCGGGGCCCGGTCCGTCCCACGAAGCCAGTCCGGCGCCGACCGTGCCGTACCGGAAGGACAGCAGTTCCGCGCTGGTCGGGTCGGTGACGCCGCCGCCCTCGGCGGCGAGCACACCGGCCTCGCGTTCCATCCGCTCCAGGGGCAGCTCGGACAGGGCCTCGCAGACCCGGGTGAGGAACTCCGCAACCTGCGCTGCGCTCCCCGAAGCGGTGAAGTCCGTGAGGGAGAGCGTGACCGACGCATTGTGCTCGTGGTGGAGCCGCGGCAGCGTACTCATGGTCAGGTGCTCGACCAGATGAGTCACTCCCAGATGCCTGAACGTCTCGTCGCTCACCCCGCACCCGAATACGAGGGCGGCTTCGAGAGGGCCGGGAGCCTGCGCCCACAGAACAGGCACGTCATCAATCACGTCATGCTGCATGGCGGGATCATACGTTCGGCACGCGCTATGGCCGACGCTCCCCTCCTCCTGGCGCCCACCTGCGCTGATCCGGGGCTGTCCGCGCTGCCCGGGTACCAGAAGTCGGCTGCCCCGTCGCTGGCAGGTCACTGCGAGCGTTGCCTCCACAGAGGTCCTGTCGCGGCGAAGGTTGTCCGGTACTTCGACGAGGCCAGACAGAAAAGAACGTGTGCTTCCGCCAGGGTGTACGTCATCCTCGGCCTTGTGCCAGCCCGTAACCGTCGTCTGCCGCGTCATCTGTCGTGGCCGCTCACCCCGATGGACATCCGCGCTGCCCTCGGTGAGGAAGAGATGGATTCCGCCGACCTCAGCTTCGACGGACGCCCCTGGGGCGGTGGGACCCTCCTGCATGCCGAGTGGATCCCGCCGGTCTCCTCCAATGCCAGGACCCGCCCCATACGCCCAGGCGCTTGAGCCGGCACTGGCGATGCCGCTCGGATAGGGCCGTGAGGCCGAAAACGAGTCCCATGACCAACCCCGACAGCACCGGGAAGAGGGGATCGCCGGGCTCCTCATTACGAATGAGTGCCAAACAGAACAATGTGAAGGAAACAGCGGCAAGCGACCTGGTGCCGATCGCATGCTGAGCCACCCATATCTGTGTCCGAGTCGGAAGGCGCAGGCCACTCCAGGCACCATTCCAGGCCCAGAAGCCGTCCTGCGGCGATTACTCCCACTTCGTCATGGCCGCAGGGAACGGCAGCCGCTAGAAGGCGCGTGGCGCGACGGTCAGGTCCGGGATCGCGTAATCGTCCGGATCGTTGGGCATCGGGATGGACACGATCTCGTACGCCTCGTACGCGGCGGCAACTCGGCACGCGCACCGCGCGTTTCACCTTACGGCAGCCCTCGTACGGACAGCGGTTCCGCAGCGGGCAGGTGGAGGGGCGGCCCTTCGTCCAGGCCGAGGACGATCGACAGGGCGCCAGTGGTGTGGCGCGCCGTCCGTACGTTGCGGACTTCGCGCCAGGCGCCCCAGACACGGATGTTTGGCCGGGGCGGACCGTGATCGCCGCGACCTGCCTCGTTGAGGGGGTGGGGAGGAGGTCCGGGGCCTTCAGCTCCGACCAGACTGTCTTGCCGATGCCGCCCGCGCGGGGGCTGACGCCCCAGCGGTGGCTGAGGGCGTCCACGAGCTGTAGCCCCCGGCCGTGCTCGGCGTCCGGTTCGGGATGCCTTAGCTCCGGCCGGCCGGAACCCGCGTCGCTCACCTCCAGGCGGAGCAGTCCGTCGGTTGATGAGTGCGCGATGCGGATACCGACCTGGCGGTCGCTGGGCGCCGGTGCGTGCAGGGCGTTCGTCACCAGCTCGGAGAGGACGAGTTCGGCGGTGTGCAGGAGGTCGTCCCCCGCACCCCAGTCCCCGAGTACGGCGTGCAGTGCGGCTCGGGCCCGTGGCGCACTGCGGGGGCGGCGGGACAGCCGGAACGCGGCTTCGTTCAGTGTGGTCACAGCAGCCCCTTGGGGGTCGACGGCTAGCGATCAAGTCACGGCGTATGCGGTCGGGTTGGCCCCGTCCCGACGAGCGTGCCGCGCCGAGTATGGTCCGTGCAATATTGAATGCAGCAGAATCGCTAGATTCACTCGTACGGGCAATGTGTGGGCCGCAAGCACGGTGCTCTGGTAGGGAGTTATCCATGCCGAACGTGAAGCCATCCACCGTGCTCGGTCGCCAGCTCGGCGACGAACTCCGACGCCTGCGCGAGGCAGCGGGTCTCACCACCGCCGCAGCGGCGAAGGCCCTCGACTGCACCGGCGGCAAGATCAGCCGGATCGAGAACGGCCACGTGCCGGTCCGGACACCGGATCTCGTCGCGCTCATGGACGCGTACAGCGTGGCTGACACTGAGACCCGGGATCGACTGGGAGCCCTGGCCCAGAGGGCGAATCGCCGGCGCCGTCAAGGCTGGTGGCATCAGTACGGCTCTGTGCTCGCTGAGACCTACCGGGACTACATCGAAATGGAAGACATCTGCGACAGCATCAGGACCTTCCAGGTCCAGCTGGTGCCGGGTCTCCTCCAGACTGCGGAGTACGGACGAGCCGTCACCGTGGCCTCACGCGCCTGGCACAGCGCCGAGGAGGTCGAGCAGTTCGTTCAGGTGCGGCTGGCCCGACAGGAGCGACTCACCGGTGAGAGGCAACTGGAACTCTGGGCTGTCCTCGCCGAGGGGGTGCTCCGCCAGCAGGTAGGCGGACCGGACGTGATGCGTGACCAGCTGGAACACCTGGCAGACATGGCCGAGCAGCCCAACATCACTGTCCAGGTGCTGCCGTTCTCACGCGGGGCGCACTCAGGTATGTTCGGCCCGTACCTGCTGATGAGCTTTCCGCGGATCGCGGCGCAGAACCTGGTGCTGACGGAGACCCCGACGGGCAACATCTGGATGGAACAGGAGTCCGAAGTCGCCCGTTACCGGGAGCTCTTCGACGACGCTCGTACGTCCGCGTTGCCGCCCCCGGAATCGCTCGGGCTGATTCGCCGCATCGCCAAGGAGCACAGACCATGAACCAGGCCCACTCCCCCACGCCCGACCTGACCGGAGCGTCATGGCGCGTCAGCAGCTACAGCGGCGGGCAGGGCGAGTGCGTCGAGGTTGCCCACGGCGTACCCGGGGTCGTGCCCGTTCGGGACAGCAAGCGGCCCGGCGGGCCCGTGGTCGGGTTTGGGACGGGCGCCTGGCAGGCGTTCATCACCTACGTACGCTGACCAGTCAGGTCCCGCCCAGGAGTTGGGCCGCCAGGGCGCGGGAGCTGGAGGGGGATCCCGATCCGGGCTGGCGGTGGGCCTGGTCCAGGGTGGGGAGGAGGCTGCGGGCGCGTTCCGTGGGGGCGCGGTCGAGGACCGTGGTGCCGGTGGCGGCCTCCTGCGTGGGGGCGTAGCCGGCGGTACGGAGAGCGGACAGGGTCTCCTCCGGCGGGGCCGTGGAGATCAGGACCGTGGGGGCAATGCGGCGTAGGCCCAGCTTCGTCAGGCCTCGGGCCTGGGCGACCTCGGCAATCAGGCCTGTGTCGTCCGAGCGGATGCAGCAGGCCGAGCGGACCACGCGCAGCTGCCCGTGCGTGCGGGCCGTGTCCTTGATCGTGTAGATGAGGGGCTGCGGGAGCTCTCCTTCATTGGCTGCTGTCAGGCGGTCGAGGAGCTCGTCCGCGCTCCAGCCCGCGTCCAGGGCGCGCCGCAGGGAGGTGGCACTGATCCGCCAGACCACGGCGTGGCCTTCGGATTCGATGTCGCCGACCGCCGAGAGGAGTTCGGCCAGCGCCGGGGCGGGGGCTCCGGTGACCGTCGCCGTCAGGTCCGCCTGGAAACGGGCCGTGGTGCTGGGCGCGGGGAGCATGGCATACAGGGTGGTGCGGAGCCCCGCGACCGCCCCCGCCAGCGCCGGGCGGGCGGTCAGGTCCTCGCCCAGGGAGTCGGCGCCGAGGGCCGTGGGGTCGGCGCCCGCGCCGGGTACGGCGGGGTAGTGGTGGGCCGCGCCCGCCTCCAGCAGGGCGCTGACCGCGTGTCCGGCCGTGGTGAGGGCGCCGTGGGCCACAAGGCCGAGCAGTTGGGCCTCTTCCAGGGTGGTTCGGAGGCGGCCCGTGAGTTCGTCGTCGCCCAGGAGGAGCCCCGTACCGTCGCTCGCGAGGAGGGCGCGCAGTAGCGGCTGGTACCAGGCCGCCCGCTCCAGCAGTTCGGTGTACGAGTCCGTGGTGCCTGACAGGCCGTGGCCCGGTGGCAGGGCGGCGAGCGCGCGCAGTGCTCCGCGGCGCAACGGTACGGCGTACTCGTCCTGCGGGCTGATCAGTGCCACCGGGGTCTCCGCCTCGTCCGGCCAGTGGGTGAGGACCTCCGGTACGACCGCCCAGGCCGCCAGCAGGGGCAGGAGCTTGCCTGCGGCCGGGGCCACGGACCACCGGTCGTAGCGGTCGCTCGGGAGCAGCCGGGCCGAGGACTTGGGTGTGGTCGGGCGTCCACGGCGGCCGCGCGGGTCGGGTTCGTCGGCCTGCGGGGCGGCCAAGCCGGCGTTGACCGCGAGGTCCAGCCACAGGCGGGTGTCCGCCTCGCTCGCGCCGGCCGCCTTGGCCAGGCGCCGGGTCTCGCGTACGGCGATGCCGCCCGCCTTGCGTACCGTGACCGGCTGCGTCGCGAGTGCTCTCAGGACCAGCTCCGCACGCCAGGCCGCGGCTCCGGCGGCGGCGCTCCCCTGACCCTCCCAGCCACGCGGCAGGGGAACGGTGTGGGTGAGGGGATCGAGCTCCAGGCGGGGGCAGGGCAAGCCGCGGCCGTCGCGCAGAGCGCGGGCCACCTCGTACGGCATCTCGGCGAGGTCCGGCCCGGCAGGGAGGAGCAGGGCGCGCGCGGCGAGCCAGTCGGTGCCCTCGTCGCCGCTGCCGCCGTCCCGGAAGGTGTACTTGGCGTCGGGGCCGGCGTACTCGCCGTACCGGGTGCCGAAGCAGTGGGTGCGGATGAGCGGCGGGCCGGAAACGAGGTGGTCCAGCAGTTCGGCCGCCCGGGGCGGGGCCTGGTCCACCAGGGCTCGGACCTGAGCTGGGTCTGTAAGGAGGGCCACGATGCGGGCCTGGGCCTCGGGGCGGGTGGTGCGCGCCGCGCTCTCGCCGAAGAGAACGGTGGCGATCCGCTTGACCTCGGGGGCGTTGTACGCGGTGGACAGCAGCCGGTCCGCCGGGCGGCCGTAGCCGTCGAGACCCGCCGCCTGGACGTGCAGGAGCGGCGGGAGCGCCAACTGGCCCCGGGGGGCGGGGAGGAGCAGTGCGCGGGCGCGCAGCCGGTCGAGTACGGCGGCTGCCTGATCGCGCGGGCCGCCGGCGGCGAACCAGGCCAGTACGTCCTTCTCGGTCACCAGCCGCTCCGACGGCTCTACGGGCGCGGTCCGCGGCGGCGCGGGGCGCCAGGCGTACGAGGGGCGGGGCGCGGTCTCGGCGGCGACGGGGCCGTGCCGTTCGAGGGCGAGTGCCGCGACCGAGGCCAGTAGCTCCATCTCCCCGGCGGTCCCGGCGGTCAGTCCGCGTGCCACCGACTCGTCCGTGAGCAGATGCTCGGCCAGCTGACGGGAGGTGGTGATGCGGGTGTAGCCGGCCGCGAGGGGGAGGTCACGTTCCTCCAGGAGGGCCGCCAGCTGGTGTTCGGGCAGTTGGCTGAGCCACTTCTCCAGGGCGTTGCGCGAGTTCACCCGCCCAGCGTAGTGGCGCTTGCTCGACTGCCGGGGAGGAGCGGGACGTACAGGACCCGGGAGGGGCGGCGTCAAGGGTGGGGAGGGGGGAACGCGGTTCCGGTGGGTCCGTACGAGGGGGGTGGGGTGGGTCTGTGGGTTTTGGGGGGTGGGGAGGCGGGTGGGGCGTGCGTAGGGTGGTTGGTGAGGCCGCATTGTGCGCTTGACCTGGTGCTTTGCGGGGAGAACTCGTACGGGATGGGGCGGCGCGGATGCGTGAGCTGGTGGAGACGGCGCAGCGGTGGGTGGCCGAGGGGCGGGCGGCGTATCTGGCCCGGCCCGTGACCGAGCAGGGGTTCGGGCCGCGGGATCCGGCCGGCGCCGTGCTCCTGGATGCGCGGGGTGAGTGCGTCGGGGCCCTGTACCGCGGGGTGTTCGACGCCGAGCTGGTCGCCGAGGCCGGGGCCATGGCCGCCGGGGACACGGCGCGGGTGTGCGAGGTGTCGGTGCGCGGGGCCGAGGCCGTGGCGGCGAAGCTGACGTGCGGCGGGCAGGCGGAGGTGCTGATCCAGCCGCTCGCGTTCATTCCGGCGTCGTGGTGGGAGCTGCTCGCCCAGGGTGTCGGGGTGGCGCTGGTGACCCGGCTGAACGACGCTGCCGACCAGGCGGTGAGTGAGGTCGTACGGGCGACCGACGCCCCGCGCGACGACGCCGAGCGCCGGGCCGGCGAGCTGCTGGGCACCCGGCGGCCCGGGCGGGACGCGCTGTACGGGGAGTCCGGGCTGGTGCTCGTCGAGGCGTATCCGTCGGCCCCCTACGTGGTCATCGGCGGCAGCGGTGAGCTGGCGGAGATCATCGAGCGGCAGGCCCGTCTCCTGGGCTGGGAGGCCGTCGCCCTGGAGAGCGGGGAGGACGCCGAGAAGGTGATCCGGGGCCGGCGGGACGCGGCGTGCCTCGTCATGCTGAGCCATGAACCCGCGTTCGACGTGCCCACGCTGCAGGTCGCTCTGGCCGAGGGGATCCCGTACGTCGGTGCGCTGGGCTCACGGAAGACGACCGCGCGGCGGCGCGACGGTCTGATCGCCGCCGGGGTGAGCGAGGCGGAACTGGCCCGGGTGCACGGCCCGATCGGCCTGGACATCGGCGCCCGGACCCCGGCGGAGACGGCGCTGGCGATCTGCGCGGAGATCATCGCGGTGCTCGGCGGGCGTGAGGCCGGGGCGCTGCGCGACTCCGACGGTCCTCTGCGGGGATAGGCCGGATAGGCCGGATAGGCCCTGTCGGGGAAGCCGCCCCCGAAACAAATGCGTTGCCCCGGGGCCGGGTTGGTGTCACGATCGCCCGCATGATGATCCTGAGTGATGGAAAGGCGGGCTCCGCCGGGCGCCTGTGAGCGGCCGTGAGTTCGAGCGCGTGCGCGAAGCGTGCGCGATGCGGGATGAGTGGCTGGCGTACGGGCTGAGTGCCCGGCCGGCTGAGCGGGCGGATGCCGAGGATGCGGTCGGGGAGATCTACCGGCTGCTCGGAGAGGCTCCGCCGCGGTTCGAGTGGGTGGCCTCGCCCACGGCCGCGATGGACCTCGTACGAGGGGAACTCGGTTTCCGCAGTCGCGGGTTGAGCCATGCCGAGCAGCTGCCGAAGCGCGCGTTGTGGCTGCTGCCCGAGCGGCTCGCCTGTCTGGAGTCCGATCTGCGGGCGCAGTTGGGTGAGGCCGTGGGTGATCCCTGGTCGCCGCCGTGGTCGTCTCGCGCGCCGTTGGCGCCCGGGGTGTCGGTCGAGGAGGCGCTGGCCTCCGGGGTGCCGGTCCTGCGGGTGGTGCGGGCCGCCGTGGGCGATGCGCTGAAGGTCTCCGTCTCCGACGCCGTCAGGGCCGCCGTACGCGGTTCCGTGGGTACCGCGCCCGGGCTGATGACCTGGTACGGGCAGCACGCCGCGCACTGGGTCGGCTACTACGACACCTGTGCGCGGGTCGGGCTGGCCCGGTACGCGCCGAAGGACGCACACGCGCTCGGCCTGTGGGCGCGGCTCGCGCGGGCCACCGGTTGGTGGTGGGCCGCCCCGGGGCTGTGCGTGATGGCCGAGCGGCCCGACGCCGTGCACGCGGAGCCCGCTCCGGCGGCGGTGCACGGGGAGATCCGGTTGCACCGGGACGACGGGCCCGCGGTCCGCTTCCCGGACGGCAGCGGCGCGCACGTGCTGCACGGAGCCGTGGTGCCGGAGTGGGTGATCACCGGGCCGACCGTCGAGCGCATCCACGCGGAGCCCAATATCGAGGTCCGGCGCAGCGCCATCGAGCGCATCGGGTGGGACGCCTACGTCGGCCAGGCCGGGCTGAAACTCGTCGGGACGGCCGATGATCCCGGCAATCCGGGGTTTCGCCTCGCCCTGTACGACGTACCAGCGGGGGTCTGGGGACGGCCCGGGCGGCTGCTCCTGACCGTCAACGGTTCCGTGGAGCCGGACGGACGGCGGCGCCGCTACGGCCTCGGGGTCCCGGCCCACATCGATGATCCGCTCGATGCGGCCGGCTGGTCGTACGGCGTGAGCGGAGAACAGTACGCACGGCTCGTGCGCAGGACATGACAGTCCAGGGAGACATGGAAGACGACATGGAAGGGGTGAGGGGTGTGGTGAGGGGTGTGGTGACGCTCGGGGAGCTGACCCAGCGGACGGGACTCGATGTCCTGGAGCATCTCGCACGCGAGATGGCGGTTCCGGTGGTGGACGGGATGCAGGCGCAGGGCGACCTGCTGGTCGTGCCCATGGGCATGCTGCGGCACGTGCGGCCGCGCGAGGACGGGCACGGCCGGGACGGGTACGGCCGGGTGGTGTGGCGGGACGTGCCCGCCGAGGGGATCGAACTGCTGCGCAGTTCGGCGGGCGGGAACCCGCACACGTTGGTCGCCGATCCCGGGCAGTGCCGCTGGGTTCAGGACGTCAGCGACCCGACCGGGCTGGCGATCGGGATGCTGGAGGCCTCCGCGATCGCGTACCTGATCCACCCGGAGCACGGTGCGACCGGCATCGCGCCCGGGCGGTACGTGGTGCGCAGGCAGCGCGAGCGGGCGCTGGGGGCAGCGCCCGGACCGCTGCGGTCGCGGCTGTTCCGGGGGGCGGGGAATCAGTTCGTCTGCGACTGATCCGTCCGCGACTCATCCGTCCGCGTGATCCGCCTCGTGGTTGGACCTGGCCCTCGCGATCCGCCTCGTGCCGGGACTTCGGGCTCGGCCCTCGCGATCCGCCGCAGGGATGCGGCCCGGCGAGGGGCGGCGGGAGGCGAGCTGGTCCCTCGGCGGGCGGGTCGGAGCCGACCGCCCGGGGCACGCTCCCTGTGAACGACCGGGCCGCGAGTTCCGTGGGCCGCGTACCCCGCTCGGCGGTATTCACTCCATCCAAGAGTGCGCATACCGCATGAAGTGGGGGAAACTGGCTGTATGGACACGTCCTGGGACATGGGATTCGCGATCGTCGGGCTGGCTGTGGTCGGCTTCCTGCTCGGTATGTTCTGGCTGGGCAAGCGGGTCCGGGCCAAGGAACCCGCACCGCCCTCTCCGGAGAGCCAGCCGCACCTGCCGGACGGCGGCCCGGTCTACGAGCTCCGTGAGGAGCGGGACCCCGTGGAGATCCCCGAGGGCGGCCTGCGCCCGCACGAGATGCAGGGCTTCGGGAACTTCGGCTCCACCACCTCCACCCATCCGGACGACGTCCGGAAGGAGCGCGAGTCCGGCTACGAGCATCCGGGTCCGGATGCGACGTACCCGCGGCCGCAGCCCGGGGGTCCCCCGGATGCGGGGCGTGGCGCGCACAGCTGACGCCGTCGACACGCCGCCGCAGGGCCTGCGGCACCCGCACCGCCCTGACGACCTACGTTTCTGACCCGCGCCTCCCGCGCGGGTCAGAGGTCTGCCGGAGGTCTGGCCAGGTCGGCCAGGGCCGTCAGAGATACGTCAGAGATATGTCAGAGGTCCGTCCGCAGCCTGAGCACCTCCGGCGGCGGGTGCCGCGCCGAGGTGTGCCGGACCTCCGCCGTCAGCGGCGGGTCGAGCGGCCGGTACGGCACCTCGCCGAGCCCGATCGCGCTGACGGTGGTGGTGGGCGTGGCGGTGGCCGGAGCCGCCGCCGTACGGGAGGCCACCGCCGCCGCTACCTCCGCCCGCAGGGCCGAGGTCAGCGGGCTCGACACCAGCGGCGTCTCGTCGCCGACCGGCAGCACGAGCACCAGCGCCGACGGGCGCCGCGCGGGCCCGGTGTACCCGACCACCGCGGCGTCCCGTACGTCCGTGTGCCGCAGCTTCTGCCAGGCGCGCCGCCCCGCCGGATACGCCTGGTCCAGCCGTTTCACGACCAGGCCCTCGATACCGCTGGCCGGCAGCGTTTCGTACCACGTCGCGGCCAGTTCCGGGTCGGTGGTCATCGGCACCGGCTGGAGCGGGGGCCCGAGCGGCAGGAGGAGGTCGACCAGGAGCGCACGACGGCGCTCGTACGGACGGCCCCGCACGTCCAGGCCGCCCAATTCCAGCACGTCGAACGCGGCGTACGAGGCCGGCAGGCTCCGCGCCAGTACGGCGGCCCGTGCGGCCGTGGCCGCCGCCCGCCGCTGCACCAGCGCGAAGTCCGTACGGCCCTGGTGCCAGACCACGACCTCGCCGTCGAGGACCGTCCCGGCGGGCAACTGCCGCGCGGCCGCGGTCAGGTCGGGGAACGCGCTGGTCACGATCCGGCCGGAGCGTGCCTGGAGCACCACCTCGGTCTCCGTGCGCAGCACCACGATCCGGTGGCCGTCGAACTTCGGCTCGTACGCGAGCCCCGCGCCGCGCGGGAGGGTGCGTACGGAGGCGGCCAGCGCGACGCGGATCACGGCCGGGCTCCTCGCCCCTTGGGGAGTTTCCCGGCGCGGTTGAGGTTGATCAGCGGGGCGAAGAGGTCCCCGTCGCGGTCCAGCCGCGGCGCGATGTCGTCGGCGAGGAAGACCAGGTCGGCGGGGGTTCGGCAGGCCTCGACCTCCTCCCAGGAGACGGGCGCGGAGACGGTCGGCCGGGCGCGGGCGCGCAGCGTGTAGGGGGCGGCGGTGGTCTTGGCGGCGGCGTTCTGGCTGTGGTCGACGAAGACCTTGCCGGGCCGCAGGGCCTTGGCCATGCGGTGCACGACGAGGCCGGAGAGCTCGCGCTCGGCCTCCTGCGCGAGGACCTTCGCGTACGCCGACACCTGGTCGGAGGGGGTCGGCTCCAGCGGCACCGACACGTGCAGGCCCTTGGAGCCGGAGGTCTTGGGGTAGGCGTGCAGGCCGTCGGCGGCGAGCCGCTCGCGCAGCCAGAGCGCGGCCGCGCAGCACTCGACGACGGTGGCGGGCGGGCCGGGGTCGAGGTCGAGGATCAGCCGGTCGGCGACGGCCGGTGCGTCGCAGGGCCACTGGGGGGTGTGGAACTCCACGACGAGGTTGGCTGACCACATCAGGGTGGCCAGGTCCGCGACGACCACCTGGCGGGCGGATAGGTCCTCGGAGCGGGGCACCGGGGTGGTCTTCACCCAGTCGGGGGTGCCGGGCGGCGGATTCTTGGTGAAGAAGAGCTGGCCGTCCGGACCGTCGGGATAGCGCAGGAAGGACACCGGGCGGTTGTGGATGTGGGCGAGGAGGGAGCCCGCGACGGTGGCGTAGTAGTGCAGCACCTCGCCCTTGGTGAAGCCGGTCTCCGGGTACAGCACCTTGTCGAGGTTGCTGAGCGCGATGCGACGGCCCTCCACCAATGTGATCGGCGTCATACGATGAGGTTGCCACGAAACAGGAGGAACCGTGCGATCCATCTGGAATGGGGCGATCTCCTTCGGCTTGGTCAGCATTCCGATCAAGCTCGTGAACGCCACCGAGAGCCACTCGATCTCCTTCCGCCAGATCCACCTCACCGACGGCGGACGGGTCCGTTACCGCAAGGTGTGTGAACTGGACGGCGAGGAGCTGTCGACGGCGGAGATCGGCAAGGGGTACGAGGAGGCCGACGGGTCGATCATCCCGATCACGGATGAGGACCTGGCGAAGCTGCCGCTCGCGACCGCGAAGACGATCGAGATCATGTCGTTCGTACCGGCGGACCAGATCGATCCGCTGCAGATGGACGCGGCGTACTACCTCGCAGCGAACGGGGCGACGGCGGCGAAGCCGTACACGCTGCTACGGGAAGCCCTGAAGCGGAGCCAAAGGGTCGCGATCGCGAAGTACGCGCTGCGGGGGCGGGAACGGCTCGGCATGCTGCGGGTCGTCGACGACGTGATCGCCATGCACGGGCTGCTGTGGCCGGATGAGATCCGGGCGCCCGAGGGCGTGGCACCGGAGAGCTCGGTATCGGTGCGCGAGGCCGAACTCGACCTGGCGGACGCCCTGATGGCGACGCTGGGCGAGGTCGAGATGGAGTCGCTGCACGACGACTACCGGGAGGCCGTGGAGGCGATGATCGCGGCCAAGGCGGAGGGGGCGTTCGAGCCGACGGAACCGGCGGCGGAACCGGCCGGGGGGCAGGTCATCGACCTGATGGCGGCACTGGAGAAGAGCGTGCGGGCGGCCAAGGCCTCCCGGGGGGAGGGGGGTCCGGATGCGGAGGCTGAGGCGGGGGCGGGAACGGCGGCGGGGGCGGATGCGGAGGCCGGTGCGGACGCCGAGGTGACTCCGATTCGGCGGAAGGCGGCGGGTGGGGGCAGGGCGGCGGCTGCGGCCGCGCCGAAGACGGTGGGCGGGAAGAAGTCGACGGCGGCTTCGGCGAAGAAGACCGCGTCGACGGCGGCGAAGACGAAGAGTACGGCGGCGGCGCGTGGGTCGGCGAAGACGGAAGCGAATGCGGCCAAGACGGCGAAGTCGGGCAAGGCCGCGCAGGGCTCACGGGGCGGGCAGGGCACGCAGGGCTCGAAGTCGGCGGCTTCGAAGTCGACTTCGGCGGGTGCGAAGAAGACGGCTTCGGCCGCGAAGAAGACTGCGGCGTCGCCGCGGAAGCGGACCTCCGCCTGACCCCGCCGGGGGCGGGTGGGGTGGGGCCTGCGGCGCTGTTCCCCACCCCGCCCCTTCCCGATTCCCGGGGCTACGCCCCGGACCCCGGTCCGCTGCGCGGGAGCTGCTGGGGGCTCCGCCCCCGGACCTCCGCGCCTCAAACGCCGGCGGGGCTGAGGATGGCTCCGCCTCAGCGGCGCGGGGGGCATGGCGGGGGCGCGACACAGGGGGCCGGGGTGGGGCCGCGACGCACGGGGCGGGGGCGGGGCCCGCCATGCACGACGAGGTGGGGAGCGCTAGGAAGGGGCCACGGCGGGGCCGGGCGGGGCACGGGGACGGGCACGGGGACGGGGGCGGGGGTTAAACGGTGGTCGGGGTGAGGGGGGTTCCGGCGGGGGTGGGGGGTGGGGTCCAGGTGCGGGTGTCGCGGGCCAGGGTGAACAGGGCCTCTACGTCAGCCGGGTTGAGCTTCGCGGAGGACCGGGAGAAGTCGGAGGCGGTCGTGGGGGGCTGGAGGATGTGGAGGTCGCGGAGGGTGGGGGCCACGTCGATGCGGGAGGCGTCGGCCAGTGCCAGGGCCGGGGTGACGCGGGCCGCCAGGGCGAGGGACGCGCGGGCCGCGGCGCGGCGGGCCCAGCGGGGGTCCGGGCGGGGGTGGGCGCGGCCGACCGTGAGCAGGAGGTCGCCGACGGTCACGCGCTGGCGGCGGCCCGGAACCGTACGGACGCAGAAGACCCCGGCGGGGCCGATGAGCAGGTGGTCGATGCGGCCCAGGCCCGGGAGGGGGACGCAGTGCAAGGTCCGCCAGCCGTCCCCTTCGAGGGCGTCGAAGGCGTCGCCCACCCGCTGCTGGGCCGCCAGGTCCTGACGCAGGCGGTGGCGCGACCGCGCGCCCGCCGAGCCGTGCTCCAGCTCACCCCACAGGGCCTCGCCAGGGCGGTTCGGGGCCAGGTCGGCGTCCGGGGGCAGGGCGAGGCGCATCAGGTCGACCGCGGTCGGGACCGGGGGCGGGCCGATCGAGACGGTCCCGGTGAGGTAGGGGCGTAAGACCGTCAGGACCGCCTCACGGTGGTCGTCCACGAGAACGCTGACGCGGTTCGTCTGCCGGTCGTACCAGGCCACCGCCCGCCCGTCGGGCAGGTGGACATACAGCCGGCCGCGGCCGGGCCGCCCGCTCGGCTCCACTTTGAGTCCACGCATCACCTCACCCCCGCCGTCCATGGGATCAGCCGGGGCGCCGCGCGGCAATCCCCCGGTTGTGTAACGACTCCGACGGGACCCTGCAGCCTCGCTGTTACAAGAACAGCGCCCTACCGCAATGGCCGGCGCCTACGTTGGTCCCACCTGGATGCGTGGGATGCGCCAGGTCCACCGACCAGCAGCACCGAAGGACTCGCCGTGAGCACCGCCAGTCGCCGCCGCACTCTCGTTCGCGCCGCCGCCGTGACCGCGTGCGCCGGAACCCTGCTGGCCCTGCCCACCGCCGCCGCCCTCGCCGAGGGGGTGCCGGCCGCCTCGTCCGCGCACTCGGCGGGCCCGCAGCGGACGCTCGTCAAGAGCCTCTCCCTCGCGGACGGCGTCTCCACGGCCAAGGTCTACCGCATCGCCGAGAACGCCCACCAGGCCGACATCCTGACCGCCGACGGCCGCAAGGCGGCCACCCTGACCAGCCGTGACGGCGTCACCGTCTTCGGATCCGCCGGCGATCTGCACGCGGCACTGCGGTCGGACGGGCGGCTGACGTCCTGGCTGGGTGACGCTCCCGCGCAGGGCGGCGGCCACACCGTCGAAGGTGACGGGTACAAGACCGGCACGCGGAGCGGGCACCTCGTCCCCGCCTCCGTTCCGCGTACGAGTACCGGTGCGCGTACGGACACGGGTACCGGCAGCGGCAGCGGCGTCGGCAGCGGTTCCGTGGCCACCGGGCCCGCCGACGCGCTGCGCCTGAACACGCCGGCCGACGGGCCGGGCGAGGGCGTGGTGCTGCTCGCCGCGGGCGGCGGTATCGCGGCGCTCGGCGCCGCCGGGCTCGGCTTCGCGATGCTGCGCCGCGGGCGTACGGACAGCTGACACCTCGACACGCAAACGGGGAGAACGGGCGCGGGAGAACGGGTGCGGGGCGGCGTCCCTCTCGGCGGGAGGTACCGCGGGCGACGGCGTCAGGCGCGGCGTGGGGGTTTCGACCACGGCCAGCGGAGCTTCGGCTTTTCCGCCGACGGGGCGTAGGTGTACTTCCAGCCCCTCTGGAGCCCCAGGCGCTTGGTGTAGCCCGACGGGACGCGTTCGTAGAGGAGCACCGTCGGGGGGCCGCCGTCGGGCGCCGGCACGGGGATCTCGTACCACTTCGGGGGGTGGCCGGTCAGGCCGAGGAGGACCGGGAGGACCCGGCCGTCCATCGGGCCGCCCTCGAACGGGGTCGGTTGGCTTCTCACTCCACCAGTGTCACAGCAGGTGGGCCGCCTCGGAGACCACCGGGATCACGCGGCGGGCCAGCACCCCGACCGGGCCGTCCGCCGATTCCAGGGCGAGCGCCGCACGCGCGGCGGCCGCCGTCTGCGCGTCCGTGGCTGCCGTCACGGCGAGGAGGGCGATGAACTGGTCCACCAGCCAGTCCCGGAGTTCGTCCACGCCCGGCTGTTTGCCCTCGTCGATCCAGATGAGGGAGGCCCCCTCGACCGCCGTGATCCACGTCCGGACCATCATGCGCAGGCGCGGGCCGGGCGCGGGGACGCCCAGGTGGAAGAGGATCTGCTGCGCGGCGGCCCGGCGGATGCCGTCCACGGTCGCCGTCGTGCGGGAGGTCTCCACGACGCTGCCGCCCTGGAGGAGGGCCGCGAAGCCGGCGTCGTGTTCGTCGACGAAGGCGAGGTAGCGGTCCAGGGCCCGGGAGAGCCGCCTGGTGAGGGGGCCTTCCTGGGGTTCCGCGAAGCAGAGTTCGAGGACGTCCGCCGCGGAACGCAGGGCCGCCTCGTAGAGCTGTTGCTTACCGCCGGGGAAGTATCGGTAGACGAGCGGGCGCGAGACCCCGGCGGCCTCCGCGACGTCGTCCAGGGAGACCTCCTCCGGCGCCCGGTGCGCGAACAGCGAGAGGGCGGCGTCGAGGAGTTGGGCTCGCCGCTCCTCGACGCTCAGCCTGCGGTAGGCGCGTACGGTCATGCCCGCAGGGTAGCTCCACGGCGGTGGGGCCGTTCCGTTCGGCTCAGGCCAGGAGGCCGGAGCTCTTCCACAGCTTGCGGCCGACCCCGCGCAGGATGCCGATGTCGTCGAGGAAGTCGGTGAGCCGCTTGGCTCCCGTCTGCATGACCTCGCGCCGGTGGCCGCTCGCCTTGACCTGGGCGAGCGCTTCGCGCCGGTCGAGGCCGATGTTGCCGTAGACCTGCGGGTTGACGAAGGCGAGCGAGAAGACGCGGGCTGCCTCACCGCAGCTGATGCGGGTGAGTTCCTGCTCCCAGCGCGGGGCGGTGAGCATCTGGCGGCGCAGTTCCTCGCGGGCGTACCGGACGTGCCGGGCCTCCTCTATGACGTGGATCCGCGTGACTCCGCGGACCAGCGGCTGGACCCGCTCGTCCGGGAAGGTGAGGCGCTGCATCCAGTCGAGGATCTCCTCGCCGAGGAGGGTGCAGGCGAAGGAGCCGGGGGTGGTGGAGACGGTCTTCAGGACCCGCGCGAGGTTGTGGTTGAGGCGGGAGACGGGGTACGCGGGTGCGCCGCCCTTTTGGATCATGCGGGCGAACATCATGGAGTGGCGGCACTCGTCGGCGATCTCGGTGAGGGCGTAGCGGACGTGGTTGCTGGTCAGGGACTTGTCGTAGATGTGCCGGACCAGCAGTTGCATGAGGATGATCTCGAACCAGATGCCGAGGGAGGCGAGCGCCGCCGCCTCGTGGCGGGAGAGGTCGATGCGCTGCTCCTCGCCCATCTTCTTCCACAGCGGGGTGTCGTAGAGGGAGAGCAGCTCGGGCGGCCAGTAGTACTTGCCCTCGATCAGCGGGGCGTCCCAGTCGAGTTCCTTGTCGGGGTCGAAGGAGTGCTTGGCCGAGGATTCGAGCAGCCTCTCGGCGATCTGCTCGCGGTCCTTGAGCGGGCCGAGGGCGTCCCTGGGCACTGCTCGATCGGTCACGGTCGTCATGACTTCGGACACCTCGCTCGTTGCGTTACCGGCGGTCACTGCTTATGAGACTGCTTGTCAGCAAGGCCGTCAATCCCCCGGGCACGACTTGTTGACCGGCCGTCTATCAACGTGTGACCCTGCCAACTGTCCGGTCCCGCACGGCAGTACGTGACACGAGGGGGCGTCAGTGTCGACGCACGAGCTCTACACCAACGACCCGGGCGAGGGTGTCTGGCAGGTTCCCGCCTCGGGCTCGGCGCGTTTCAGCTGGGAGTACGACGAAGGCCGCGAGCGGCTCCTCGCCCTCTACCAGAAGGGCAAGGACAAGCAGTGGGACGGCGCCAAGCGCATCGACTGGGACGTCGAGGTGGACCCGTACGATCCGCTGGGCACCCCGGACGAGGTCCTCACGCTGTACGGGACGCGGCACTGGGCCAGGCTTACCGAGAAGGACAAGGGCGAGCTGCGCCGGCACTACTCCTCCTGGCAGTTCAGCCAGTTCCTGCACGGCGAGCAGGGGGCGATGGTGTGCGCCGCGCGCATCGTGGAGTCGGTGCCGGACCTGGACGCCAAGTTCTACTCCGCCACGCAGACCATGGACGAGGCCCGCCACGCCGAGATCTTCGGGCGCTTCCTGCACGAGAAGATCGGGATGCTGTACCCGATCAACGACAGCCTGCAGGGACTGTTGGGCGACACCCTGCGCGACTCCCGCTGGGACATGCCGTACCTGGGCATGCAGGTGCTCATCGAAGGGCTGGCGCTGGCCGCCTTCGGCATGATCCGCGACACGACCGACAAGCCGCTGCCGAAGCAGATCCTCGCGTACGTGATGCAGGACGAGGCGCGGCACGTGGCCTTCGGCCGGATGGCGCTGCGCGACTACTACAAGCAGCTGACGGACGCGGAGCTGCGCGAGCGCGAGGAGTTCGTGATCGAGGGCTGCTACCTGATGCGGGACCGGCTGCGCGGGGTGGAGGTACTGGAGAACTTCGGCGTCCCGCGGAAGGAGGCGGAGCGGTACAGCGAGCAGTCGGAGTTCCTGCACCTGTTCCGCAGGCTGCTGTTCAGCCGGATCGTGCCGTGCGTGAAGGACATCGGGCTGTGGGGCGAGCGATTGCAGAAGGCGTATCTGGACATGGGCGTCTTCGAGATGGGCGACTCCAACCTGGACCTGTTGATGCGGCAGGACGAGGAGATCGCCGAGGCCCTCGACCGCGAGCGGTTCGCGGCCGAGGAGGCCGAGCGGGTGGCGGAGGTGGAGGCGGCCATCGGCCAGGGCTCCGACGCGGGCGCCTAGAACGGCGGGCGGGCCGGGCCGGGCCGGGGCGTGTCACGGCTCCGGGCTACGCGGAAGCCTCTGGCGGGAACGACGTGCGCAGGGTGAACGCGTACGGGGTCGGACCGTGTTCCCGCAGGTGCAGCAGGCGCTTCTCCGCGTCCGCGACGGTCGGGCGCTCGCCCGCCGGGACCCACCACAGGGCGGTCATGGCCTCCGCGACGTGCTCGAACCACTCGCGCCGGCGCGCCATCAGCTCGCGGTGTCTGCCCTGGTACATGAAGGCGGTCAAGGCGTTGGTGTCGCGCCACACCGACATGTTGACGATGATCCACTCGTCGCCGAAGAACAGCACGTCGGTGGCGTTTCCCTCCTCCCCCTCCAGTCGCCAGCGGAAGCCGTCGGCCGCGTCGGCCACCGCGTTCACGGGGTCGAGCCCGTCCACGAAGTCCTTCAGCTGCGGGGAGTCGAGCGAGTACTTGAGGCGGGATATGTTCACCTGGGCGAGTTCGTGGGGCATTTCGTGGGTCGTTTCGTGGGTCATGACGCACGCCTATCAGGCCAGCGCCGCCCGCCGCCCGGTATTCCAAGGGGCGGACGCCCCTCGGCCCGCCGGACCCAGGTGGGCCGATCCCGCCGGGGCGGGCTGGGGCGCGGGGCGCGGCGTCAGCCGGCGAGCGCGGCCTTCATCACCGCCCGGGCGATCGGCGCCGCCGCGCTGTTGCCGCTGATGTCGCCCCGCACCGCCGACGCGTCCTCGACCACCACCGCCACCGCGACGGCCGGTTCGGCCGTTCCGGCCGTTCCCTCCGCCCTGGCCCAGGCGATGAACCAGGCGTACGGGGTCCCCGCGTTGCCGACGCCGTGCTGCGCCGTACCCGTCTTGCCGCCGACGGTCGCGCCCGGGATCGCCGCGTTCTTCCCGGTGCCGTCCTCCACCACCTTCACCATCAGCTCCTGGAGCCGCAGGGCGGTGGCCGGGTTCATGGCCCGGCCGCGGCTGCGCTGGTCGCCGCGGCGGACGGGGTCGCCGTCGCTCTGCGTCGTGCGGTCCACGAGGTAGGGCGACTTGAGCTCGCCGCCGTTCGCGACGGCCGCCGCCACCATCGCCATCTGCAACGGCGTGGTCTTGGTGTTGAACTGCCCGATCGAGGACAGGGCCAGCTGGTCCCGGCTCATGTCGGTGTCGAAGTTGGACCGGGACACCCACGAGGGCACCCGCAGTCCCGCGTCGTTGAACCCGAACCGCTCCGCCGCCTCGACCATGGCGCGCAGCCCGACCCGTACCCCGATCTTCGCCATCACCGTGTTGCAGGACCATCGCACCGCCTCCGCCATCGAGGCGTCCTCGCAGCCCGTGCCCGCGTTCGGCAGCAGGGTGCTGGTCCCGGGCAGCGGGTAGGGGTCGGGGGTCTCGGTCGGCGCGTCCACGTCGGTGACCACCCCGGTGTCGAGGGCCGCCGCCGCCGTCACGATCTTGAAGGTGGAGCCGGGCGGGTAGGTCTCGCGCAGCGCCCGGTTGAGCATCGGCTTGGCGGGGTCCGCGTTCAGCCGCGCCCAGGCCTCCTTGACCCGCGTGCCCGTACCGGAGAGTTCCGACGGATCGTAGGAGGGGCTGCTGACCAGCGCGAGGATCTTCCCGGTGGCCGGCTCGACAGCGGCGACCGCGCCGCGCTTGCCCGCGAGGCCGGTGTAGGCCGCCCGCTGCATTCCGGCGCGGATGGTGGTCGCGGCGTTCCCGCCGTCCGGGCGGCCGCGGGCCAGGTCGTACCAGAGCGGGAAGGCCGAGAGCCCCGGGTCCGTCCCCGACAGGATCTTGTCCTCGGCGCGTTCGACGAAGCTGGTCCCGTACGTCTGGGAGGAGAAGCCGGTGACGGGCGCGTAGAGCGGGCCGTTCTCGTACGTCCGCTCGTAGCGCAGCAGTTGGCCGCTGTCGCGGGAGCCGGTGACGGGCTTTCCGTCGACCAGGATGTTCCCGCGCGGTTGTGCGTACCGCTCGATGACCGGCCGCTTGTTGGCCGGGTTGGCACCGTAGGCGGCGGACTCCCAGACCTGCACGCGGGCGATGTTGACGAGCAGGGCGACGAGCAGAATCGCGCAGAAGTACGCACACCAGCGGATGTAGCGGATCACGGGGCGGCCCTCCGGGGTTCGGGCCTGCGGGCGCTGTCGCTGAGCCGGACCAGCAGGGCGACGATGATCCAGTTGGTGACGACGGAGGAGCCGCCCTGGGCCAGGAAGGGCATGGCCATGCCGGTGAGCGGGATCAGTCCGGTGACGCCGCCGGCGATGACGAACACCTGGAGGGCGACGATCGAGGCGAGACCGGTGGCGAGCAGCCGGCCGAAGGGGTCGCGCAGGGCCAGCCCGGCGCGGAAGCCGCGGGAGACGAGGAGCCCGTAGAGGAGCAGGATCGCGGTGAGGCCGACGAGGCCGAGCTCCTCGCCGGCGGTGGCGAGGATGAAGTCCGACTTGGCGGCGAAGCCGATGAGGAAGGACTGGCCCTGGCCGAGCCCGGCGCCGAGGAGGCCGCCGGCGCCGAAGGCGAAGAGGGACTGCGCGAGCTGGCCGGGTCCTTCGCCCCGCTCGATGGAGGCGAAGGGGTTCAGCCAGTCCTCGACGCGGCTGTTCACGTGCGGTTCGAAGGTCCCGACGGCGTACGCCCCCACCCCGGCCAGGATCAGGCCGATGGCGATCCACCCGATCCGGCCGGTGGCGGTGAACAGCATGATGACGAAGAGGCCGAAGAAGAGGAGCGAGGTGCCCAGGTCGCGTTCCAGGACGAGCACGCCGACGCTGAGCAGCCAGATCGCGAGGATCGGACCGAGGACGCGGCCGGGGAGGAGGCGCAGCTTCCAGAAGAGCCGGCGGCCGGTGAGGGCGAGGGCGGTGCGGTTCGCGGCGAGGTAGGCGGCGAAGAAGACGGCGAGCAGGATCTTGGCGAACTCCCCTGGCTGGAAGGAGAGTCCGGCGAACCGGATCCAGATGTGCGCGCCGTTGACCGCCGGGAAGAAGACGGGGACCAGCATCAGCGCGAGGGCGGCGGCGACGGAGAGGTACGCGTAGCCCTGGAGCACCCGGTGATCGCGCAGCAGTGTCACGACGAGGACGAAGAGCGCCATCCCCAGCGCGGACCAGAGGAGTTGGTCCCCGGCGGTGAGATGGGCGGGGGTGGTCGCGTCGAGGCGCTGGATGAGGACGAGGCCGAGGCCGTTGAGCAGGACGGCGATCGGGAGCACGAGGGGATCGGCGTACGGGGCCCTGAGGCGGACGGCGAGGTGCGCGAGGAGGGCGGCGAGGGCGAGGCCGCCGGCGTACCGGGCGGTGGGGCGGGGGATGTGGCCGGTGGTGGCGAGGCCGACGTGGACGTAGCCCAGGACGGAGATCAGGACGGCGCCGGCGAGAAGCGTCAGCTCGATGCCGCGGCGCTTGGCGGCGCGGGCGTCGGGGGGTGGGGGCGCGGGCTCCGCCACCGTTGCCGTCAGAGCGGTCATGCGGGAAACGTAGCAAGCGAATGGATGGTATGTCCGTTTATGTCATAGTGAGCCGAGGAGTCGTCAGAATCGGTCGGCGGGCTCTGCCGGGTCTGAGGGGTCTGCGGGGTCTGCGGGTCTGCGGGGTCTGCGGTCTGCGGGGTTGGCGCCGGCCACGGCGGCACGGTCGGGAATGAGGAGCGTCGGCGCATGGGACCTGTGGAGTTCATCGTCCTCGCCTTTCCGGAGGAGCAGCTGCGGGTACCGGCGGTGGAGGCGGTGATGGGGCTGCGGAAGACCGGGGTCGTACGGCTGATCGACGGGCTCGTGGCGACGAGGACGGCGGCGGGTGACGTGCTGGCGGCGGAGTTCGACGAGTTCGTGGAGCTGCGGGGCCTGCTGACGGGGCGGGACGCCGCACGGCTGATCGGGCCGGAGGACGTGCGGGAGGCGGCGGAGCTGCTTGAACGCGGAAGCTGCGCGCTGCTGCTGGTGGTCGAACACGTGTGGGCCGAGGACGCGGCGATCGCCGTACGTGCGGCGGGCGGGCGGATCGTGGGGTCGGTCAGGATCCCGGCGGAGCGGGTGCCGGCGGCGGACCGGTCGGGGGTGGTGTGATGTTCATCCGGCCGGTCGGAGCGACGGTGCGGCCGGCGGACCGGCCTGCGGGGCGGCCGCTCTTGCGGGGGCTGCTGAGGCGGGCGGTCGACGCGGAGGCCTTGGCGGGCGGCCCGTCCCTGATGACGGGCCGGTCCCTGACGGGCGGCCCGGCGGGGTCTCCGGCGGAGGCTCCGGCCGACGCGGGTGCCGTCCCGGGTGCCGGCGCGGCGGCGGGTGGCCCGGCCGAGGCGGGCTCCGGCGCCGCGGGCGTGGCGGGTGGCCCGGCGCAGGCTCCGGCAGGCGCGGGTGGCCGGGCGGGGGCGAGCGTCCCGACGGGTGCTCCGGTGGCGCCCGGCGGGCTGGTGGCCGAGCTGACGCAGCTGGCCGGACTGGCGCGTGCGGGTCTGCTGACACCGGAGGAGTTCAGCGCGGCCAAGGCCCGCCTCCTGCGGCCCTGACCGCGGCGCCCAGGTCCGCACCCGCGCCCCGAACCACTGCGCACAAAGCCCGCCACCGCACCCCCAACCGCTGAGCCCGAGCTCCGCCTCCCACACCCCCGACCACTGCGCACAAAGCCCGCCACCGCACCCCCAACCGCTGAGCCCGAGCTCCGCCTCCCGCACCCCCGACCCTGCACGCACCGCCCACACCCCCGAACCGCTGCGCCCAAAGCCCGCCACCGCACCCCCAACCGCTGAGCCCGAGCTCCGCCTCCCGCACCCCCGACCACTGCACGCACCGCCCGCACCCCCGAACCGCTGCGCCCAAAGCCCGCCTCCGCCGCCCCCAGCCGCTGCGCCCGAGCTCCGTCCCGGACCACCGCGTCTCCCGCTCCCCTCACGGGAGGCGCAGGATCGGCCGGACGGGTGGGAGGTCGGGGGCGGGGCGGCCCGGGTGGGGGATTTGTCATACCGGGCGTGGCAGCATCGGGCGCCGGAGGTGATCCCATGTCACGTCGGCTGCTCCATGCCGCCTGCATCGCCGCGGTGTTCGCCCTCGCCGGGCCGGTCCCGGCTCCCCGCGCCGAGCCGCTCCCCGCGGACCAGCCCGTCGGGGTCCTGCTCACCCGCCTGCAGAGTCTGTACCAGAAGGCCGAGGAAGCCACCGAGGCGTACAACGCCACCGAAGTGGCACTCGCCGCCCGGCAGGCCGAGGAGCGACGGCTCCGTGCCGAGCTCGGCCGCGCCCGGAACGTCCTCGGCTCCGAGAAGGCCGCCGCCGGGCGGCTGGCCCGGGAGCAGTACCAGCGCGCCCGGGGCCTGTCGCCCTACGCCCGAATGCTCCTCGCCGGCGATCCCCGGGCCGCCCTGGACCAGCGTCGGCTCGCCGCCCGCGAGGCCGCCCGCCGGGCCGGCGTACTGGAGCGCCTCGCGCGCGGCGAGAAGCATGCCGGCTCCCTCGCCACCGCGGCCCGCAAGGCCCTGGACGCACAGCAGACCCTGGCCGCGCAGCGCAAGCGGCACAAGGACGAGGTGGCGGCGCAGCTCAAGGAGGTGGAGCGGATGCTGGCTTCGCTGACTCCGGCGCAGATCGCCCAGCTCGACGCGCGGGAGGCCGCGAACACCGCCGCCGCCCAACGGGACCTGGTGGGTTCGGGCCGGCTCGGAAGCCCCGGCTCCGCGCCCACCCGTACGCCCACGGCCGCCGGCGGCGCGGCCCTGGCGTACGCGACGGCCCAGATCGGCAAGCCGTACGTCTGGGGCGCCGAGGGGCCGGGATCCTTCGACTGCTCGGGGCTGACCTCGCAGGCCTGGGCGCACGCGGGACGCGCGATCCCCCGGACCAGCCAGGAGCAGTGGGCCCAGCTGCCGAAGGTCGCGCTCGATCAGCTGCGGCCCGGGGATCTGGTGGTCTACTTCCCCAAGGCCACGCACGTGGGCCTGTACGTCGGCGGCGGCAAGGTGATCCAGGCGCCCCGGCCGGGGGCCCGCGTCAAGGTCTCACCCATTGCGGCGAATCCGCTGCTGGGGGCCGTACGGCCGGACCCGGACGCGACACCGCTCGTCCACTACGTCCCCCCGCCGCTCCCCGAGGCGGCGGAGGGTACCGGTGGCACGGAGGGAACCGGCGAGGACGACGACACCGGCTACTCCGCCGAGGAGGCCCCCGAGGACGCGGAAGGCTCGGAAGACGCGGAGACGGACGAGGACACCTCGGACAGGTAGTCCGCCGCGTCCTCGGGGTCGTAGAAGTACGCGTCGAAGTCGGCCGGGTTGTCGAAGCCGTTGGCGAATCGATCCGCCACCGGCTGGAGCCGCCCGGCCGCACCGATCAGGTTCAGCACGTGCTCCGGCGGGACGCCCAGCATCGCGTTCGTCCACTGGGTCGCCGGCTTGCCCGCGGTGAACCAGAACTTGTCGAAGGTCGCCTTCATCCACGCCTCGTCGAACGGGTTGTCCCCGTGCATCAGGATCGAGGACAGGTACGAGGCCGCGCACTTGGCGGCGGAGTTCGAGCCCTGGCCGGTGATCGGGTCGTTGGTGACGACCACGTCCGCGACGCCCAGGACCAGTCCCCCGCCCGGAAGGCGCCCGATGGGCCCGCGGACCACCGGCGCGTAACGGCCCGCCAGGGTGGCCCCCGCGTCCGTCAGCTCCACCTTCGTCGCCCGGGCGTACTCCCACGGCGTGAACTTCTCCATCAGCTCCAGCGTCAGCGCGAGGTGCTCAACCGGGTCCTTGATGCCGTTGAAGACGTCCAGCGGACCGCCCGGGACGCCCTCCCAGAAGAGGATGTCCGCCCGGCCGGAGAGGGTGAGGGTCGGCATCACGAAGAGCTCGCCGACGCCCGGCACCAGGTTGCAGCGGACCGCCTCGGTGTCCGGGTGCTCCGGGCGCGGCCCGAGCCCGTGCACGTAGCTGACCGCGAGCGCGCGCTGCGGGGTGTCGTACGGGGAACGCGCCGCGTCCCGCCCGAACATCGACACCAGCTCGCCCTTGCCGGCGGCGACCAGCACCAGGTCGTACGTACGGGAGAAGAAGTCGAGATCGGCGACGGAGGCGCCGTGGATGACCACCTGGCCGCCGCGCTGCGCGAACGCGTCGAGCCAGCCGGCCATCTTGACGCGCTGGTCGACGGATTGCGCGTGGCCCTTGAGACGGCCGAGCCAGTCGATGGCGCGGGTGCCGTCGGGGGCGGCCACGGAGACGCCGAGGCCCTGGATCTTCGGTGCCTGCTGCTCCCAGAAGTTGATCCGGAGGTCCCGCTCGTGCTGGAGCGCCGTGTCGAACATGACTTGGGTGGACATGACCCGGCCGCCGCGGATCTCGTCCGCCGTCCGGTTGGACATGAGGGTGACCTCGTACCCCTTCGACTGGAGGCCGAGGGCGAGCTGAAGGCCGGACTGGCCGGCTCCGACGACGAGTATCCTGCGCATCTCACGTTCTCGATTCGGGTCGGACGGTACGGGTCTGCCGGTACGGAGCTGCCGGTACGGAGCTGCCGGTACGGGCTATTCGGGCGTGGTGTCGAGGGCGTGGTCCACCAGGGCGAGCAGTGACTCGACGACCGAGGCGCGGCGCCGCGCGTCCATGATCACGACCGGTACGTGAGGCGGGACGGTGAGCGCCTCGCGCACGTCCTCGGGCTCGTACGAGGCGGAACCCTCGAAGTGGTTGACGGCCACGGCGTACGGGAGCCCGCAGCTCTCGAAGTAGTCGAGTGCCGGGAAGCAGTCGCGCAGCCGGCGCGTGTCGGCGAGGACGATGCCCCCGACGGCTCCGCGGGCCAGGTCGTCCCACATGAACCAGAAGCGCTCCTGGCCCGGGGTCCCGTACACGTAGAGGACGAGATCGTCGTCGAGCGTGACCCGGCCGAAGTCCATCGCGACGGTGGTGGTGTTCTTGTCCGGCGTGGCGGACAGGTCGTCGGTCGGGAGGCTGGCCCGGGTCATCACCGCCTCGGTACGCAGCGGGGTGATCTCGGAGACGGAGGAGACGAAGGTCGTCTTGCCGACGCCGAAGCCGCCCGCGACCAGCACCTTCACGGCGACGGGCGCGCGTGAGCGGTCGTACTGCCAAGGCTGGACGGGCTCGTCCTCGATCCCGGCGACGGCGGATTCAAAGACGGCGGAGCCCACTGAGCACCCTTTCGAGCAACGCGCGTTCGGGGCGGCCGGTGCCGTGTCCCGTCCCGTAGACGCGGATCCTTCCCTGGTCGGCGAGGTCGCTGACGAGGACGCGCACCACGCCGAGCGGCAGCTTCAGCAGCGCGGCGATCTCGGCGATCGTGCGCATGCGGCGGCAGACCTCGACGATCGCCGGCATCTCGGGCATGCGGTCGGGCTTCTGCCCCTCCGGCCGGGGGCCGCCGTCCAGGGCGGCGACGAACGTCTCCACCAGCAGGACCTGCGTGAAACGGGTCCGGCCACCCGTGAGGGAGTACGGGCGGACGCGGGCGGGGCGGCGGTCGGCGCCGCGTATCGGCAGCCGGTCGGAGGCCGTACTCCTCACGGGGTCTTCTCCATCGACTGGCGCAGCTCACTGCGGACTTCGGGGGTCAGGACGTGGCCGGCGCGGCCGACGAACAGAGCCATGTGGTAGGCCACGACACTCATGTCGCAGTCGGGGGTGGCGTGCACGCCCAGCAGCGAACCGTCGCTGATCGCCATGACGAAGACGGAGCCGTGCTCCATCGCCACCATGGTCTGTTTGACGGAGCCGCCGTCCATGAGGGACGCGGCGCCGGTGGTGAGGCTGCCGAGGCCGGAGATGATGGTGGCGAGGTCGGCCGACGCCCCGCGGGGGCCCGTGGCCGGCCGTTGTGCCCCGGCGGCTTCCGTCGCGGGGTCGGAGGACAGCAGCAGGAGCCCGTCCGAGGAGACGACGGCGACGGACGTGACGCCGGGCACCTCCTCGACCAGGTCGGTCAGCAGCCACTGCAAGTTGCGGGCCTGGGTGCTCAGTCCGTACGTACTGGGCGCGGTCATGTGCGTGCCTCCTGTGCGGTGTCCCCCTGGTCGGTCTGTCCCGGCCCGTGACCCTGCGCCCGGCCCTGCGCCTCGCCCCGGTCCTCCGCGAGCTCGGCGGCGACGACGCGCCGCCCGTCCTGGGCTCCCTGGTAGAAGCCGCCGAGGCGGCGCCGCAACTCGTCGGCGTCCACCCGGCGCGGCGGCTCGGGCCGTACGTCGTCCCCGCCCCCGGCGGTCACCGTGCGCGGCGTCCGCTTCGGCAGGCCCTTGCCGGTGAGGGCCTCGGCGTCGTCGGCGGGGTGGCTGCCCTGGCGGGGAAGCCAGTTGTCCTCGGCAGCGGCCTGGCCGTGCGGGTCGGGCTCCTGCGCGGTTTCCCGTACGTCGACCGGTTCCCCGGCATCAGGCGCCGGGGCCGGGGCCGCCTGGGCGGGGTCGGACGCCGCGAAGGCCTCCGGTTCCGCGTCGGCGACGACCCGCGCGAGCAGCTGCTCCTCGGGAGCGGGCCCGGCCGGGGCCTGCGCTGCCGGGGCCGGGACGGTGAAGACCTCCTCGGCCGGCGGCAGCTGCGCATCCGGGACCACCCGGGCCAGCAGCTCCTCGGCCGCCGCGGGCTCGGGCAGGTGCTCAGCGCCGTGCTCGTCCAGGTGCCCGGGCAGGTGCCCAGCCCCGTGCTCGTCCAGGTGCCCGGGCAGCGGCTCGGCGTCGGCGGCCGGAACCAGCGGCCGCTCCGCCAGTGGCTCCGGCGCGGGGACCGGGGCCTCGGGGGCTGCGGCGGTCTCGGCCGCGCCCGCCTCCGGCGCCTCCGGGACCGCCGCCCCGCGGTTCCGCGCCGGCAGGATGTTCTCGTTCGCCTCCGCCATCACACCCGGCAGCCGCAGGACGGGCGCGCCCGGCGCGGCCAGGGTGTGGACCGGGGACGTGGGCGGGGTGGCCGGGAGCAGCGCCGCCGGGACGACCACCAGGGCCTCGGTCCCGCCGTGCCGCGGGGCGCGCAGCTCCGCGGTGACCCCGTGCCGGGCCGCGAGCCGTCCGGCCACGTACAGGCCGAGGCCGAGGCCGTGTTCCGCCTCGGGCTCCTCGTCGTACGCCTCGGGCGTGGACAGCCGCGCGTTCAGCGATTGGAGCCGGTCCTCGGTGATCCCGATGCCCTCGTCCACGACGGACAGCACCACGTCACCGGAGTCCAGCAGCCGCCCGGACACCTTCACCTTGGCGTCCGGCGGCGAGAACGTCGTCGCGTTCTCCAGCAGCTCGGCCAGTACGTGCGAGAGGTCGTCGGCGGCGTGCCCCGCGACCTGGGTGGAAGAGGGCAGGGCTGCGAGGTCGACCCGCTCGTAGCGCTCGATCTCGCTCACCGCGGCCCGCATGACGTCGACCAGCGGTACCGGCACGCCCTGCCCGTGGCCGTGCTCCTGCCCGGCGAGGACCAGCAGGTTCTCGTTGTGGCGGCGCATCACGGTCGCCAGGTGGTCGAGCTTGAACAGGGTCGCCAGCCGGTCCGGGTCCTGTTCCTTGGACTCCATCTCCTCGATGACGGCGAGCTGGCGCTCCACCAGGCCCAGGGTGCGCAGCGACAGCGAGACGGAGGTCGTCGACATGGTGCGGCGGTGTTCCTCCAGGCCGGCGCGCAGCTTGGTCAGTTCCTCCTCCGCCACCTCCCGGCTGGCGGTCAGAGCCTCGTTGCGGCCGATGATCCGGCGGCGGTCGGCGTCGAGCCCGGCGATCCGGGTGTGCAGGGACACCGTCTGGTCCCGCACCGCGTTCAGGTGGCGTACGACCTCGGCGAACTCGTCGTTGCGGCCGGTGAACCGCACGGGTTCCACCGAGCCCTCCGGCGTCGCCAGGCGCGCCGCGCCGCGGCGCAGGACCGACAGCGGCCGGGTCAGCGACCGCGCCACGGCGGTCGAGACGCCGACGGCGACCAGGAACAGCACGCCCAGCAGCGCGACCGTGACCTCCAGCCGGGTCACGTCGTCGTCGCGCAGGGTCGCGAGCGCGCCGGCCCGCTGGCCGGCGAGGGTGGACTCCACGGACCGCATGCGGTCGACGCGCGCGGTGAGCGCCGGGCTGATGGTGGCCCCGTCGGTCTTGCGGTCGGCCGATGACAGGGTGGGCCGGTCGGTGAGCCGCTTGAGGTGGTCGTCGGCCGCCTTGACGTCGGGGCCGGTGACGGTGGCGGCGAGGGTCTGGCGTACGTCCGGCCGGGCGACCCGCGCGAAGTCGTCCAGGGCAGCCTGTTCCCGTACGCGTGCGCGCTGGGCGGCGGCGGTGAGTTCGTCCACCACGGCCGAGTTGGGGAGCTGCTCGCCGCGGGGGACGGCCAGCGCGGCGAGCAGCAGTCCACGGGTGGCCGAGGCCTGTTCCACGGCCTGGCCCAGCGGGGCCAGCGGGCGGGTGGTGACGAGGGCGGCGTCGGCGCGCGGCGGGGTCAGTTCGGCGAGCCGGTCGCCCGGCGCGAGCAGTTCCGCTATGACGCCGGCGTAGGACTGGTGGGCGGCGAGGGCACTGCCCTTGCCGTCGACGGTCTCGGTGCGGACGGCCTGGACGCGGCCCAGGGCCAGGGCGAGTTCCTCGTCCGCCTCGGCCCGCACCTCGGCCAGCTGCCGGTCGGTGCGCGCGGTGCGCTCCTGGAGGGGCCCCTTGGCGGTGCCGGGGCGGCCCTTGGCGATGTACTCGATGACGGCGTCGCGCTCGTCGCCGAGGAGGTGCGCGAGGGTGAGGGTCTGCCGGGTCTGTTCCGCGAGGGTGACCAGGCGCTGGGAGTCGTTCAGTTCCGTCGTGGCGGAGAGGACGGCGGGGGCGCCCGCCGCGAGGACGGTGAGGCCGGCGACGGCCACGCCCACGACCAGCCTGCGGCGCACGCGGACGCGGCGTCCTGCGGGGGCCGGGCCGTCGGTGGCGGTGCCGTTCTTCCGAGACCGCTTCTTCTGCACCGGTACTCGCAATCCTGTACGTGGGCTCTTGCTCGTCTACTCGTGTGGCCGAGGTAACGGCCGGTCAACAAGTAAACGCTCCCTGCCCCCTCGTACCGCCTCAGACCATTGCAGCGTGTTGGGGAGAGAGCCGCCCATCGCCCACCCGGCCACTCGAACGAGTGAACATCACGGATGAGTGGGCGGCCAACTCGGGCACTGCGTGTCAGAGCACCTCCGTGGACGGGCGGTTGAAAGATCGCCGGAGGCTTTGGCAGTATGCCCCGCCCACATCGCCGGAGGCCGACGGGTACGGCCCTGCGCCACCCCTCTCCCCTTTGGTACGGACTTTCGCGCGGTCGCCCCGCGGCTGCTGCGCCGGGCCCGGCCGGGAGGGCAGGATGTCCGCATGCGCATCGACCTCGCCACCGCACCCGGAAACCCGGAACGCCCCAACGAGGACTGGGTGTCGGCGGCGATGCCCGCGTCGGGCGGCGGCCTGCTGGTCGCCCTGGACGGGGTCACCCCGCCGCGCGGCGGGGACGGCTGCGTGCACGGAGTGCCGTGGTTCGCCGCCCGCCTCGGCGGCCGATTGACCGAACTGTCCGGATCGCGGCGGGACATGCCGCTGGACCGGATCCTGGCCGAGGCCGTCCGCGCCACCGCCGAGGCCCACTTCGACACCTGTGACCTTTCTCACGTCCGCACGCCGCAGGCGACGGTGGTGATGGTCCGCTGGGACGAGGCGTACGTGGAGCATCTCGTGCTCTCGGACTCCGTACTGCTGCTCCAGGCGCCCGGGGGCGAGGTGACGGCGGTGCTCGACGACCGGCTGGACGGGGTCCCCCAGGAGGTGCTGCGGTCGGTGGCCGCGTCGGACGCGCTGCGCAATGTGGAGGGCGGCTTCTTCACGGCGGCGTCGGATCCGGCGGTGGCGGCCCGGGCGGTGACCGGGCGCACGCCGCGCGGGGAGGTCCGGGCAGTGGCAGCGCTCACCGACGGGGTGAGCCGGTGGACGGACACGTTCGGGGAGGGGGACTGGGCCGAGTGCCTGCGGGTGCTGCGGAAGGAGGGCGCGGAGGGGCTGATCGGCCGGGTCCGCGCCATCGAGTCCGACCCGGCCCGCCGTGTGCCTCGCGGCAAGCGGCACGACGACGCGTCGGCGCTGTACGCGGAGCTGTAGGACCGGCTGCGGCGGCTCCCGGGCAGGGGCGGTGCACTCGGGGTCGGCAGCGGCCCCGGCCGGCGCCGGTCGAGCGGGCCGGGGGGAGCGGCACCTGCGCGGACGGCCCCGGACCCGTGCTGGACGAGCGGACGGCGAGGCGCCCTGCGCGGGCGGCCCCGGACCCGTGCTGGACGAGCGGACGGGGTGGCGCCCTGCGCGGGCGGCCCGGCTCCGCGCCCGCAGGCGGCCCCCGGCCGCACCCCGGCGCGGTCTATTCCCCGCCCGCGTTCAGCTGGTTCAGCAGCCGGGCCAGTTCCGCCACCTCGCCGCGGTCCCAGTCGGCGAGTTTGCGCATGTACTGCTCGCGCCGGGCGTCCCGTACCCGCAGGAACCGCTCCCGGCCCTCCTCCGTGAGACCGACCAGGAAGGCCCGGCCGTCCGCCGGGTCCGGCTCGCGGGCCACCAGGCCCAGCACCTCCAGGGCCCGCAGCTGCCGGCTCATGGTCGCCTTGCCGACCCCGAAGTACGCGGCGAGCTCGGTGGCCCGCTGCCGCCCGGCGGCCTCCAGGCGTACGAGGAGCCCGTACGCGGCGGGCTCCAGCTCGGGGTGGAGGGCGCGCGCCATCTCCCCGGAGGAGGCGCGGGCGCGCCGGAGGAAGACGGACAGCTCCCGCTCCAGGGCAAGGAACTCCTGGTCTTCACTCCCGTGCACGTACCGCTCCGATCGGTGGTGTGTGTGGCGCCCCGGTAGGGGAGCGCCCAGTATTTCGCAGCGGGCGCGGCGACGGCCCGGGACCCCGCCGGAGCGGGGGCCCGGGCCGTCGCCCGTCCTCCTAGGGAGCCGTCTGCCGGCTGCCGTCTGCGGCTGCGGCTGCCGGCAGGCGGCAGGCGGCAGGCGGCGATGGCGGCCGTCAGGCGGCGGCGGTGACGGGCACCTCCGCCTGAGCCAGGGCGAGCTCCAGGACCTGGCGCACATCCGTCACCGGGTGCACCTCCAGTCCCTCCAGCACCTCGGCCGGGACATCGTCCAGGTCGGCCTCGTTGCGCTTCGGAATGATCACCGTGGTCAGTCCCGCCCGGTGCGCGGCGAGCAGCTTCTGCTTGACCCCGCCGATCGGCAGCACCCGCCCGGTCAGCGAGACCTCACCGGTCATGGCCACGTCCGTGCGGACCTGGCGCCCGGAGAGCAGCGACGCGAGCGCCGTCGTCATGGTGATGCCCGCGCTCGGGCCGTCCTTGGGCACCGCGCCCGCCGGGAAGTGGATGTGCACGCCCCGGTCCTTCAGGTCGGCGACCGGCAGTTCCAGTTCGGCGCCGTGGGAGCGCAGGAAGCTCAGCGCGATCTGCGCCGACTCCTTCATGACGTCGCCGAGCTGACCGGTGAGGGTCAGGCCGGCCGCGCCCGTCTCCGGATCGGCCAGCGAGGCCTCGACGAACAGCACGTCGCCGCCCGCGCCGGTCACCGCGAGACCGGTGGCCACGCCGGGGACGGCGGTGCGCCGCTCGGCCGGGTCCTGCGCGGACTCCGGCACGTGGTGCGGCCGCCCGATCAGGCCGCGCAGTTCCCCGGCGCCGACGCGGAAGGGCAGCTCCCGCTCGCCCAGCTCGTGCTGCGAAGCCACCTTGCGCAGCAGCCGCGCGAGGGACCGCTCCAGGGTGCGGACTCCCGCTTCCCGGGTGTACTCCCCCGCCAGCTTGCGCAGGGCGTCCTCCTCCAGGACCACCTCCTCGGGGCCGAGGCCGGCACGCTCCAGCTGACGCGGCAGCAGGTGGTCCCGCGCGATCACCACCTTCTCGTCCTCGGTGTACCCGTCGAGGCGGACGAGCTCCATCCGGTCGGCCAGCGCCTCCGGGATGGCCTCCAGGACGTTCGCGGTGGCCAGGAAGACCACGTCGCTCAGGTCCAGCTCGACCTCCAGGTAGTGGTCCCGGAAGGTGTGGTTCTGCGCCGGGTCGAGGACTTCGAGCAGCGCGGCCGCCGGGTCCCCGCGGTAGTCGGAGCCCACCTTGTCGATCTCGTCCAGCAGGACCACCGGGTTCATCGAACCGGCCTCCTTGATGGCCCGGACGATCCGGCCGGGCAGCGCGCCGACGTAGGTCCGCCGGTGGCCTCGCACCTCGGCCTCGTCCCGTACGCCGCCCAGTGCGACCCGGACGAACTTCCGCCCCATGGCGTGGGCCACGGATTCGCCTAGCGAGGTCTTTCCCACGCCGGGCGGCCCGACCAGCGCGAGCACGGCGCCGCCGCGCCGCCCGCCGATGACGCCCATCCCGCGCTCGGAGCGGCGCTTGCGCACGGCGAGGTACTCGGTGATGCGGTCCTTCACGTCGCTGAGCCCGGCGTGCTCGGCGTCGAGGACGGCGCGGGCGCCCCGAATGTCGTACCGGTCCTCGGTCCGCTCGTTCCAGGGCAGTTCCAGCACGGTGTCCAGCCAGGTCCGGATCCAGGCGCCCTCGGGCGACTGGTCGCTGGCCCGTTCCAGCTTCTCGACTTCCTTGAGCGCGGACTCCCGTACCTTCTCGGGGAGGTCGGCGGCCTCGACGCGGGCGCGGTAGTCGTCGGACTCCTCGCCCTCCTTCTCCCCGTTGAGCTCGCGCAGCTCCTTGCGTACGGCCTCCAGCTGCCGCCGGAGCAGGAACTCCCGCTGCTGCTTGTCGACGCCGTCCTGGACGTCCTTGGCGATGGACTCGGCGACGTCCTGCTCGGCGAGGTGGTCGGCGAGCGCCTTCACGGCGAGCTTGAGGCGGGCGACCGGATCGGCGGTCTCCAGCAGCTCGACCTTCTGGCCCACCGTCAGGAACGGCGAGTAACCGGAATTGTCGGCGAGGGCGGAGACGCCCTCGATCTGCTGGACGCGGTCCACGACCTGCCAGGCCCCGCGCTTCTTGAGCCAGCTGGTGGCGAGCGCCTTGTACTCCTTGACCAGCTCGGTCACCGCACCCGGCAGCGGGTCCGGCACCTCCTCGTCCACGGTCTCGCCCTCGACCCAGAGGGCGGCCCCGGGCCCGGTGGTCCCGGCCCCGATCCGGACCCGCCCGCGACCGCGGATGAGCGCTCCGGGATCCCCGTCGGAGAGCCGCCCCACCTGCTCGACCGTCCCGAGCACCCCGGTCCCGGCGTACTTCCCGTCGACCCGCGGCACGAGCAGCACCTGGGGCTTCCCTCCCCCGGCCACCGCTGGGAGGTGCCCCCCGCCAGCCGCCGCCTGGGCCGCCTCCACGGCTCCGCGCACCTCGGCGTCGGACAGGTCCAGCGGCACGACCATTCCGGGCAGCACGACCTCGTCGTCGAGCGGTAGCACGGGCAGGGTGAGCGTAACGGGCGTCGAAGCCATGATCTTCCCTCCGGCAGTGAAGTTGAGCTATGCCGACTCAATGCATCTGCGCCGCCCAGTGTTCCCCAACCCCAGTTCGCCCGCGGCGAACAGGCCCGCCGGTGTTCCGTGTTCCGTGGTCACCCGGTGGCGCGCCCTGCCGATCCGGCCGGTCCGCGAGGCCGCGAGTCCGCCCGAAGGTTGGTGCTACGGCGTGTCCGTGGTCACGGGGAGGTGCGACGGCATGCCCCACTCGCTCCAGGAGCCGTCGTACACCGCCAAGTCCTCGTACCCGGCGAGGACCGCGCCGAGGGCGAGCACGCACGCCGTCACCCCGGATCCGCAGCTGAAGTACAGCCGCTCCCTCTCTCCCGCCAACGCCTCGAAGGCTTCCCGCAGTTCTCCGGCCGGACGCATCAGGCCGCCGTACCGCTGGAGTTCCCCGAACGGGAGGTTGACCGCGCCCGGCATGTGGCCGCCCCGCAGGCCCGGACGGGGTTCGGGAGCGGTGCCCGCGAAACGCTCGCGGGTGCGGGCGTCGAGGACGGCCGCGGCCGGGTCGGCCAGGGCCGCGGCGACGGTGGCGCTGTCGACCAGCAGCTTGGGGCGGGGTCGGGCGGTGAAGGAGCCGCGGGGGCCCTCGTACGCCGGGCCGGTGGCCTCCACCGGCAAACCGGCGGCGGTCCAGGCGGGCAGTCCCCCGTCGAGGACGGCGGCCCGCTCGAAGCCCATGGCGCGCAGCATCCACCAGGCGCGGGCGCTGGAGTAGATGCCGGCGCCGTCGTAGACGACGACGGTGCCGGCGTCGTCGACGCCGAGGGCCCGCACGGCGCCGGTGAACGCGGGGGCTCCGGGCATGGTGTGCGGGGCGGGCGCGTCCTGGTCGGAGAGTGCGCCGTCGAGGTCGAAGGGGCGGGCGCCCGGAATGCGGCGGTCGGCGCCCCGGTGGACCCCGACGGAGGCGTCGAAGACGACGAGGCCGGGCGCGCCGAGGCGCTCCGCCAGCCAGTCGGCGCCCACCAGGGGCCCGGGCAGCGGAGGCCCGGGCAGCGAGCCGGCCCGTGAGTCCGACCGCCGCGGCCCGAGCTCCGCCGTGCCGGGCCCCGTCGTACTTGGCCCCGCCGAACCCGCAGCCGCCGTACCCAGCCCCGTCCTGCCTGGCGCCGTCGTCCCGGGCCCCGCCGAACCCGCAGCCGCCGTACCCGGCGCCGTCGTCCCAGTCCCCCTCGTACTTGGCCCCGCCGAACCCGCAGCCGCCGTACCCGGCCCCACCGTGCCCGGCGCCAGGGCGGGGGACGCCGGGTCCCGTGGTGTGGAGTTGCGGGGCGGGGTCATACGGCACCTCCGGAAGTTCGGCGGACCGCCCGCGCGGGCCCGGCGGGCGGCCCGCCGCTGCACGTCGCGGGTCGCCTCATCCTGCCTCAGCCCGTTCGGACCCCACCGGCCCCCACCGGCCCCAACCAGCCCCCGGCCGGCCGGGCTTCAGGGGCAGCCGCCCGGCCGGGCGTAGAGCGCGACCCGGGCGCCGCGCACCCCGGTGACCTCGCACAGCTCGAAGTCGCCGGCCAGCACCTCCCGCTTGACCGCCTCGTGCGGGTACGGGTCCAGGGGCTGCCCGGCCGGGTCCATCAACGCGATCACCCGCGGGGATTCGACCAGCGCCTTCCGGATCCGCGCCGCAGGCAGTTCCGTGCCCTGGAGGCTGCGCGAAGCCGCCGGGGAGCCGTCCAGGGCCACGTCGCGCAGGCCCTCGTAGACCTGCGGTGAGGACAGCAGCCACTCGCGCCGCCGCGAGGGCAGGAAGACCACCGCGTCCCCGGGCCGGGCCCGTTCCCGGACCGCGGCGGCCACCGCCAGGGTGTCGTCCTTGCGGCTCTCGGGCGTACGCAGCCAGGCCGACCAGAGCCCGAAGGGCACCAGCAGCGCCCCCGCGAGCAGCCACGGCCACGGCCGCGCGCCGCGCACCGTCGCCAGCCGCGCCCCGGCCAGCAGGGCCAGCCCGGCCAGCGCGTAGAGCACGTACCGGTCGACGTACCAGGGGTGCACCAGCGACAGCGTCATCAGCAGCCCCGGCGGCAGCAGCGCCAGCGGCAGGGCCACCCGTACGACGTCCCGGCCGGCCCCCCGCGCGAGCAGCAGCACGACGGCCGCGACGACCCCGTACGCGGCCCAGTCCTGCCAGCCCGGCCGCCCGAGCCAGCCCAGCTGCTGCTGCGCCTGCCGCGCACTGACCAGGGCCAGCGGCACCAGCAGGACCACGACGGTCCCGGCGCTCCACCGCCAGCCGCGCGAGCGGCGGGCGGCGAAGGCGTGCGCGAGCAGCGCCAGCCCGGCGAACTCGTGCAGCCAGCAGCCGATCAGCAGCACCACCGCGTACGCCGCCCACCGCTCGCGCAGCATCAGGTACGTCGCCCACACCACCGCCGCCGCGACCAGGGCGTACGAGCGCCCCTCCTGGGCGTACATCTGCACGGGCGGCAGCACGGCGTAGACGAGCCCGGAGATCAGGGCGGCCCGCTCGCCCGCGAGCCGGTGGCCGACCGCGGCCACCCCTGCGGCCGCGAGGGCGGTGGCGGCGACGGACGGCAGCCGCAGCGCCCACAGTCCGCCGTCCCAGGCGAGGAACACCGCGTGCATGAGCAGGTAGTACAGGCCGTGCACGGCGTCGACCTGACCGAGCAGCTCCCACAGCCCGCCGAGCGGCCGGTGGGCCACCTGCCAGGTGACGGACTCGTCGCGCCACATGCTGCCGCCGCGCTCCAGGCCCCAGAGGCCGAGGAGGACGGCGAGCAGCGGGGGCAGCACGCGCCAGGGGGCGATGCGGCTGATGGCGGCCTCCGGGTGCTGTCCGTACGGGTGTGGGCACTCCATACTCGGGGTTCGGCCCGAGTGCCTGCGGAGGTGGGTGTGCGAGCGTTCCGGGCGGCGGCGACGGTACTCCTGAGCGCGGTGGTGCTGGGCGGGTGCGGTCCGGGCGGTCCGGACGGATCCGCGGGGCCGCCCGCGCGCCCCGACGACGGCGGCGGCGGTACGACGACGACCGCGACGGCGACCGCGACCGCGACGGTCTCCCCGGAACCGACCCCCACGGCGAACCCGGCCCCCACCGCCAGCCCGAGCCCGGCCGTGCCCCCGGCCGCCGTCGGCGAGATCCTCGTCCGGGTGAGCCGTAGCGGCGGCTTCGTCGGCGGGACGCACACCCTGCGGGTGAAGGGCGACGGCTCGTGGACCCGCCTGGACCGCCGCGCCGAGCCGGAGGGCACGGGAAGGCTGGCGCCGGCCGAGCTGGCCGCCCTGCGCACCGCGCTGCGGGAAGCGGACTTCGCCCGGCTCCCCCGGACCGTCCTCGGCGACTCCACGATCCACGACGGGTTCACGTACGCCTTCGTGCACGGCGGCCACGAGGTGGTCACCGAGACCGGATCGGTACCGGCGGCCCTGGAGAGGGTGCTGGTCGCGCTGCCGCCCTTCGAACCGGACCGGACGTCGAGCTGACTTCCGTACCCCGCCCGGGATCCGGCCCCGCGGCCGTCCCGCGCGGGACCGGATCCCGGCACATCCTCCAACCCGGTCCGCGCCCAGCGCTGTCCGAACCCCGCATAGCCGCAGGCCGGTGCCTCCTCTACGCTGCACCCCATCACGCGGGATCTTCACGGGGCGGAACCGGGACATGGAACAGACACACACCAGCCACAACGGCGCCTCGGCGACCCCCGGCGCCCAGCGGCGTGTGCTCGTCGTCGAGGACGACCACACCATCGCCGAGGCCATCGCGGCACGGCTCCGCGCCGAGGGCTTCCAGGTGCAGACGGCCGCCGACGGCCCGGCCGCGGTCGCCGCGGCCGAGAGCTGGCTGCCCGAGCTGCTGGTCCTGGACGTCATGCTGCCCGGCTTCGACGGGCTGGAGGTCTGCCGCCGGGTCCAGGCGCAGCGGCCGGTCCCGGTGCTCATGCTCACCGCGCGGGACGACGAGACCGACCTGCTGGTCGGGCTCGGGGTCGGCGCGGACGACTACATGACGAAGCCGTTCTCGATGCGCGAGCTGGCCGCGCGCGTCCACGTACTCCTGCGGCGCGTCGAGCGGGCCACGCTGGCCGCCCACACTCCGCGCGCGGCCACCCTGCGCCTGGGCGATCTGGAGATCGACCACGCGCAGCGCCGGGTGCGGGTGCACGCGGAGGACGTGCACCTGACGCCGACCGAGTTCGACCTGCTGCTGTGCCTGGCCGGGACGCCGCGTGCGGTGCTCTCGCGGGAGCAGCTGCTGGCCGAGGTGTGGGACTGGGCCGACGCGTCCGGGACCCGTACGGTCGACAGCCACATCAAGGCGTTGCGCCGCAAGATCGGCGCGGAGCGGATCCGTACGGTTCACGGCGTCGGGTACGCCCTGGAGACCCCGGCCCAGGCATGAGCGCCCGGCCCGGACAGCGGTCCGCCGCGCAGCGCACCGCCGGAGGCCGGCCGGCCGGTGGCAGGTCCGGCGGCGGCAGGCCGGCCGGCGGGCGGCACCCCGGAGGCCTGCGGCCGTTCTCGCCCTTCTCGATCAAGACCAAACTGGGCACGCTCGTCGTGGTCTCGGTCTTCATCACGACCGGCCTGCTGCTCGTGGCCCTGCGCACCGACACCGAGCTGCGGTTCATCACGGTCTTCTCGGTGATCGCCTCGATGCTGATCACCCAGTTCGTGGCGCACAGCCTGACGGCGCCCCTGGACGACATGACGACGGTCGCCCGCGCGATCTCCCACGGGGACTACACCCGCCGCGTGCGCGGCGCCGGGCGCCGGGACGAGCTGGGCGACCTGGCCTCGACGATCAATCTGATGGCGGACGACCTGGAGGCGGTGGACCGGCACCGCAAGGAGCTGGTCGCCAACGTCTCGCACGAGCTGCGCACGCCGATCGCGGCGCTGCGGGCGGTGCTGGAGAACGTCGTGGACGGGGTCTCCGCCGCCGACCCGGAGACGATGCGGACGGCGCTGAAGCAGACCGAGCGCCTCGGCCGTCTGGTCGAGACCCTGCTGGACCTGTCCCGGGTGGACAACGGCGTGGTCCCGCTGCGCGCCCGCCGCTTCGAGGTGTGGCCGTACCTGTCGGGCGTGCTGAAGGAGTCGGGGCTGGCGGCCGCCGGGCGGCCGGGGCTGTCCACCGGCTCGGGCGGACACACCCGCAACGACGTGCACCTGCGCCTGGACGTCTTCCCGCCCGACCTGACGGCGTACGCGGACGCCGAGCGGCTCCACCAGGTGGTGGCGAACCTGATCGACAACGCCGTCAAGCACAGCCCCCCGCACGGCCGGGTCACGGTCAGCGCCCGAGCGGGTGAGCGGCCCGGGAGTCTGGCTCTGGAGGTACGGGACGAAGGGCCCGGCATCCCTGAGGCGGAGCGGCACCGCGTCTTCGAGCGGTTCAACCGGGGCAGCTCGCACGGCGGCGACGGAGGCACGGGCCTGGGCCTGGCGATCGCCCGCTGGGCCGTGGGAATGCACGGGGGGCACATCAGAGTGGCCGAATCGTCACGGGGCTGCCGCATGCTCGTCACGCTTCCGGGCAGTTCGTGAGCGTCGCGTTGACGTAGGGTTCGAGTGGGAAGGACATGATCTCGGCCACACCGGCCAGGGTCCGTCAGGGGTGCGAAGCCAAGGGGGCCGCAACCACGGTGCCCCCTACCCGAACCGCGCTTGTTTCCCGCCATTCCGGGTCCCGAAACCCGCCGTTCGATGTGACCTACATGACGGATGTCCCGCCCGGTCTGCATCCGACCGCCGGGGAGGCGTAGCCTTTATTCCCGCTGTCCATACCTTGTGAAGCGGAAGAGGGCGGTTGCCGCCGTGTCGCCACAGTCCCCCAGTAACCCGAGCACCACGACCGAAGCAGCAGAGGGCGGGAAGAACCCCGCCTCGGGCTTCGGTGCCAATGAGTGGCTCGTCGACGAGATCTATCAGCAGTACCTCCAGGACCCGAACTCGGTCGACCGGGCCTGGTGGGACTTCTTCGCCGACTACAAGCCGGGGGGCGCTCCCGCCCCCCTGAAGGCGGACGAGCCGAAGAAGCCCCAGCCGACGACGGATGGCGCCTCCGCACAGGCCGCCACCTCCGCCGTCCGGGCCCCGCAGGTCTCCGACGCCGCCGCCACGGGGGCGGCGCGCGCCACGCTCACCCCGCCCCCCGGTGCAAGCACCGGCTCCACTGGAGCGGCTGACGCCGCGCCGACCCCTCCGCCCGTGTCAGCTCCTGCCCCTGCTCCTGCCACCCCCTCTGGTGCCCCTGCTGTGACTGTCACCTCCCAGGCCGCGGCGGCCGCACCCGCCGCGCCTGCTCAGGCTGCCCCTGCCCCTGCCGCCGCCCAGAAGGCCGCGCCCGCGACCGAGGCCCCAGCCGGCCCCGAGCTCGTGACGCTCCGCGGCCCCGCCGCCGCGGTGGCCAAGAACATGAACGCCTCCCTCGACGTCCCGACGGCCACGTCCGTCCGCGCCGTCCCGGTGAAGCTGCTGTTCGACAACCGCATCGTCATCAACAACCACCTGAAGCGCGCCCGGGGCGGGAAGATCTCCTTCACGCACCTCATCGGCTACGCGATGGTCCAGGCCATCAAGGCCATGCCGGCCATGAACTACTCCTTCGCGGAGAAGGACGGCAAGCCGACGCTGGTCAAGCCGGAGCACATCAACTTCGGCCTCGCGATCGACCTGGTGAAGCCCAACGGCGACCGCCAGCTCGTCGTCGCCGGCATCAAGAAGGCCGAGACGCTCAACTTCTTCGAGTTCTGGCAGGCGTACGAGGACATCGTCCGCCGCGCCCGCGTCGGCAAGCTGACGATGGACGACTTCACCGGCGTCACCGTCTCGCTGACCAACCCCGGCGGCCTGGGCACCGTCCACTCCGTGCCCCGCCTGATGCCCGGACAGTCGGTCATCATGGGCGTCGGCTCCATGGACTACCCCGCCGAGTTCCAGGGCACCTCCCAGGACACCCTGAACAAGCTGGGCATCTCCAAGGTCATGACCCTGACCTCGACCTACGACCACCGGGTCATCCAGGGCGCGGCCTCCGGCGAGTTCCTGCGCATCGTCGCCAACCTGCTGCTCGGCGAGAGCGGCTTCTACGACGACGTCTTCGAGGCGCTGCGCATCCCGTACGAGCCGGTCCGCTGGAACCGGGACATCGACGCCTCGCACGACGACGACGTCACGAAGGCCGCCCGCGTCTTCGAGCTGATCCACTCCTACCGGGTCCGCGGCCACGTCATGGCCGACACCGACCCGCTGGAGTACAAGCAACGCAAGCACCCCGACCTCGACATCACCGAGCACGGCCTCACCCTGTGGGACCTTGAGCGGGAGTTCGCGGTCGGCGGCTTCTCCGGCAAGTCGATGATGAAGCTCCGCGACATCCTCGGCGTACTGCGCGACTCGTACTGCCGCACCACCGGCGTCGAGTTCATGCACATCCAGGACCCGAAGCAGCGCCGCTGGATCCAGGACCGCATCGAGCGCCCGCACACCAAGCCGGAGCGCGAGGAGCAGCTGCGCATCCTGCGCCGCCTGAACGCGGCGGAGGCCTTCGAGACCTTCCTGCAGACGAAGTACGTCGGCCAGAAGCGCTTCTCCCTGGAGGGCGGCGAGTCCGTCATCCCGCTGCTCGACGCGGTGATCGACTCCGCCGCCGAGGCCCGCCTCGAAGAGGTCGTCATCGGCATGGCCCACCGCGGCCGCCTGAACGTCCTCGCGAACATCGTCGGCAAGTCGTACGCGCAGATCTTCCGCGAGTTCGAGGGCAACCTCGACCCGAAGTCGATGCACGGCTCCGGCGACGTCAAGTACCACCTGGGCGCCGAGGGCACCTTCACGGGCCTGGACGGCGAGCAGATCAAGGTCTCGCTGGTCGCCAACCCCTCGCACCTGGAGGCCGTGGACCCGGTCCTGGAGGGTGTCGCCCGCGCCAAGCAGGACGTCATCAACAAGGGCGGCACGGACTTCACGGTCCTGCCGCTCGCCCTGCACGGCGACGCGGCCTTCGCCGGCCAGGGTGTGGTCGCCGAGACGCTCAACATGTCGCAGCTGCGCGGCTACCGCACCGGCGGCACCGTCCACGTCGTGATCAACAACCAGGTCGGCTTCACCGCCGCCCCGGAGTCCTCGCGCTCCTCGATGTACGCGACCGACGTGGCCCGCATGATCGAGGCGCCGATCTTCCACGTGAACGGCGACGACCCGGAGGCCGTGGTCCGCATCGCGCGGCTCGCCTTCGAGTTCCGTCAGGCGTTCAACAAGGACGTGGTCATCGACCTCATCTGCTACCGCCGCCGCGGACACAACGAGTCCGACAACCCGGCCTTCACCCAGCCGCTGATGTACGACCTGATCGACAAGAAGCGCTCGGTGCGCAAGCTGTACACCGAGTCCCTCATCGGTCGCGGCGACATCACGCTGGAAGAGGCCGAGCAGGCGCTCCAGGACTTCCAGGGCCAGCTGGAGAAGGTCTTCGCGGAGGTCCGCGAGGCCGCCGCGCAGCCCGCGGCCGGCGCCCCGGTGGCGCCCGTCCAGGTCGCGCAGCAGTTCCCGGTCGCCGTGGAGACCGCGATCTCCCCGGAGGTCGTCAAGCGGATCGCCGAGGCGCAGGTCAACATCCCGGACACCGTCACCGTCCACCCGCGTCTGCTGCCGCAGCTCCAGCGCCGCGCGGCGATGATCGACGAGGGCACCATCGACTGGGGCATGGGCGAGACCCTCGCCTTCGGCTCGCTGCTGATGGAGGGCACCCCGGTCCGGCTGTCCGGCCAGGACTCGCGCCGTGGCACCTTCGGCCAGCGCCACGCGGTCCTCATCGACCGGGAGACGGGCGAGGACTACACCCCGCTGCTCTACCTGTCGGACGACCAGGCCCGCTACAACGTCTACGACTCGCTGCTCTCCGAGTACGCGGCCATGGGCTTCGAGTACGGCTACTCGCTGGCCCGCCCGGACGCGCTGGTCCTCTGGGAGGCCCAGTTCGGTGACTTCGTCAACGGCGCGCAGACCGTCGTCGACGAGTTCATCTCCTCGGCCGAGCAGAAGTGGGGCCAGACCTCCGGCGTCACGCTGCTGCTGCCGCACGGCTACGAGGGCCAGGGCCCGGACCACTCGTCCGCGCGTCCCGAGCGCTTCCTCCAGATGTGCGCGCAGGACAACATGACGGTCGCGATGCCGACCCTCCCGTCGAACTACTTCCACCTGCTGCGCTGGCAGGTCCACAACCCGCACCACAAGCCGCTCATCGTCTTCACCCCGAAGTCGATGCTGCGTCTGAAGGCGGCGGCGTCGAAGGCGGAGGAGTTCACGAGCGGTTCGTTCCGTCCGGTCATCGGGGACGCCACCGTGGACCCGAACGCGGTCCGCAAGGTCGTCTTCTGCGCCGGCAAGGTCTACTACGACCTGGAGGCCGAGCGCGAGAAGCGCGGCATCACGGACACGGCGATCATCCGCATCGAGCGGCTGTACCCGCTGCCGGGTGCGGAACTCCAGGCGGAGATCGCCAAGTTCCCGAACGCGGCGAAGTACATCTGGGCGCAGGAGGAGCCGGCGAACCAGGGTGCGTGGCCGTTCATCGCGCTCAACCTGATCGACCACCTCGACCTGGCGGTCGGCGCGGACATCCCGGCGGGCGAGCGCCTGCGGCGCATCTCGCGCCCGCACGGCTCGTCGCCGGCGGTGGGCTCCGCGAAGCGCCACCAGGCGGAGCAGCAGCTCCTGCTGAACGAGGTCTTCGAAGCCTGACCCCCGCAGCACCCGGAAGGCCCGGCCCCCCTCGTGGGAGCCGGGCCTTCCGGCTCGGTAGGGGGGAGGCTGATCAGCGCAGGTCGAGCAGCATCACGTCGTGCAGGTCCGCACCGACCCAAGGGCGTGCGTCGCCGACCTTCCGGTACCCCCAAGCCCGATACGCGGCCACGGCCGCCTCGCTCTCCGGGTGAACGTTGAGCAGGACCCGCTCGGCGTCGATACCGTCGAGCAGGGTGTGGTGCAGGCACCTGGCAATCCCCTGCCTGCGCCACGGGCCGACAACGTCGAGCCGGCCGAATGACCAACGCCATCCGACGGACCCGGGCCGCCCAGCCGCAGACGGCCGTTCGCCGCCGTGATCGAGGAGCGCGTAGCGATCTGACGCGTCCACCCCGCCAGACCTGCGCCCAGCTCGGCCTGACCGCCGTCTCGTGGAGCGTGGCCGCCCCAGACCCGGGATGTGGTGCGGATGGGCCCCGCCTCGGGTCTGCCCCTCGGGCACATGCCCGCCCATCGCTGATGACCGCGTGCGGATCTGGACCCCCCGGCCCGTCCCTTTGGGGGCTTCCCGGCAGTTCTTGTCTTTCCGTGGCGGGACGGTCGGTCAAGGGTGGCCAACGGCCATCGCGCAGCGACGCGACGAAGGAGCGCCCTTGAGGGACCGGCCCGACGCGGAAGGACGATAGGACTGACGGGAAACCCCCACGACTTCCCTGATGCCGCCCGCTCGGCTTCCCCCAACCCCTGCCCCCGCCCCACGGGCCGGCCCGGCCGCCGCAGATACTGCCGGCCCGCCGCCGAGGGGGGCGGGTGGGCAGCCAGCGCCCGCGAGCGGTGGGGCTAGGGGGCGAAAGCCCCGCACGCGTGGGACCCGTACCGTACCCACGGCACGAAAGCCCCGCACGCGTGGGTTCCCGTACCCGCACTGCGAAGGCCGCGCACTCGTGGGTCCCGGACGCGCGTGGCCCCGTACCCCCCACCCCTACGGCTGGGGCTCGAAGTCCCAGTACGGGCGCATCTGCTGGCGTGCCGAGACCGTGTGGACGTGCTGGGCGCCCAGGGTGCGGATGAGGCCCTTGATGCCCGCGTCCTCGTGCTTGCCCGCCTCCACGTCCTCCCGTACCGACCGGAGGTCCGCCGCGAGCGCGATCTGGGCGCTGAGTGTCATCGGGTGGTCCGGGCCCAGCACCCGCTCCGCGGTGCGCAGGGTCTCGCGGCTCAGGTCGAGGGCGTCCTCCAGACGGCCGGTGATGTTGCGGTGCCCGGTGGCGTTGAGCGCGCAGCCCAGCGTCCAGGGGTGCCGGTCGCCGAGCGCGCCCCGCATGCCGGCCAGGGCCTGTTCGGCGAGGTTGAGGGCTTCCGCGCGTTCGCCCTGGGCGCGCAGGACCAGGCCGAGGTTGCCGACCGTACCGATGCTGTACGGGTGGGCGAGGCCCAGCTGCGACTGGTAGCCGCGGACCACGTACTCGGAGATCCGGCGGGCCTCGCCGACGTCCCCGTACTCCCGCAGGTACGTGGCGTAGTCGGAGGCGACCATCAAGGTCCACGGGTAGTCGACGCCGAAGACCCTCGTGGCCCGCTCCCACACGGTCCGCAGCCGCAGGCCGGCGCCCGGGATGTCGCCGGAGCGGCGCAGGCACAGGCCGAGGTTGTGCTCGGCGCGCAGGGTCTGCGGGTGGCCGAGGCCCAGTACCTGGGTGTTGAGTTTGACGCCCTGTTCCTGGCGGGTCTGGGCCTCGCGGTAGCGGCCCATCAGGCGCAGGCCCATGGCGCAGGCGATGCCGGAGGAGAGGGTGGAGATGTGCTGGGCGCGCAGGACGCGCTCGCGGCGGCGCAGGGTGTCCAGGTCGAGGTCGTAGGCGTCCTGGTAGCGGCCCAGCAGCCGGTAGGTGGCGGCCAGGTTGTTCTGGGCGTCGAGGGTGGTGGAGTCGTCCTCGCCGAGCAGTTCGCGGTAGGTGGCCAGGCAGTGTTCGAAGATCTCGCGGGCCGCATCGAACTTGGCGATGCAGAGCAGGACGCCGCCGTACGCGCTGCTCGCGCGCAGTGTCTCCAGGTCGCGTTCGCCGCGTTCCGCGGTGAGCTGGTGGGCGACGGCCTTGGTGAGGGTTTCGGCACGGCGGAAGAGGCCGAGATTGCGCAGCGCGCCGCCGTACTGGTAGCTGAGCTCGCGGACCTTGGGGTGGTCCTCGCCGAGCTGGGCGCGCCAGGCCTGGTCGGTCTCCTCGCAGAGCCGCAGGCAGGTGCGGTACTCCCCGGCGAGGATCAGGTAGCGCAGGCAGTGCAGCAGGAAGTTCTGGATGCGCGGATTGCCGCTGGCCAGTACCCCGGAGGTGGTCAGGTGCGGGATGAGCTCGGCGTACCGGGGCCACAGGCTGGAGTCGGAGGGCCGGCCGGGGTCGGCGGCGGCGAGCACCTGGCGGACGGCGCGGGCGAGCGGCTCGGCCTCGTGCTCGGAGAGGTTGTCGCGGACGATGCCGTGGACCATGCGGTGCAGCTGTACGGTCTCCAGCCCGCCGCCGCCCTCTTCCACGGGCAGGTCGGAGTACTCCAGGCGGACGACGGAGAACTGGACGAGCTTGTTGAGGGCCGCGTTCCACCGGATCTGGTCGTTGATGAGCCCGGCGAGCTGTTCGGGCACGTCGTCGGCGGGGAACTCGCGCAGCAGCCGCAGGGGCACCGGGCCGGGGGCGAAGAAGACGAACAGCCGCAGCAGGGCGAGGGCGTCGGGGAAGTTCTCCCGGACATTGTTCAGGAGTATGGCGAGCGCGGTCGGGAAGGGCAGCGGGTAGTCGTCGGAGACGGTGACGGCTTCGTGGGAGTCCAGCCTGCGCCGGAGCAGGGCCAGGTAGTCGCGGACGGTGAGCGGGGAGTCCGCGAGCCAGCCGGCGGTCTGGTCGAGGGCGAGGGGGTAGTCCTCCAGGGCCTCGGCGAGCTGGTCGGCCTCGGCGGCGGTGAGCCGCAGCGCCCGGCGGCGGATGAAGGTGATGGACTCGGGCCGGGCGTAGAGGGGGACTTCGACGAGGCTGGTGTGCCGGGAGGCCCATTCGCGGTTGCGGGAGGTGATGATGACGTCGCCCGCCCCCGAGGGCAGCAGGTCGGTGAGGTCGTCGGGGTTGTCGCAGCCGTCGAAGACCAACAGCCAGCGGTGGTACGGGGTGCCGCGCCGCAAGGCCTCCAGGACGGCCCGGATCTGCTCGCCGTAACTGCCGGCGCCGCGCGACAGGCCGAGGGCGGGTGCCAGGTCCGCGAGCCGCTCGCGCAGGGTGGGCCGGTCCTCGGCGGGGACCCACCAGACGACGTCGTACTCGGAGGCGAACCGGTAGGCGTACTCGGTGGCGACCTGGGTCTTGCCGACGCCGGACAGTCCGAGCAGGGTGACGGTGGAGGCGCCGGGCGGGGCCTCGGAGAGGGCGGCGCGCAGCGTGCCGATGACGTCGTTGCGGCCGGTGAAGCGCGGGTTGCGGCGCGGGACCCGGCCCCAGATCTCCGGCGGGTCGTTGGGGAAGCGGGGTCCGCGGCGACCGGTCTCGGTGCCGATCCGGTCGGTGGGCAGCTCCAGCCGGCGCAGTACGCGGTACTCCGCCTCGTACGCGTCGAGGCCCCACAGGTCGGTCTTCTCCAGCACGGCGACGGCGCTGGGCAGCGGGGCGTCGGTGAGGCAGACGGCCGCGAAGCGGTCGGGGTGGTCGTCGGTGACCGTGCGCAGGGCCTCGTTCCACTCCTCGTCGGTGTGGGTGCCGGCGGAGAAGTAGCGCTCGCTGAGCACGAGGAGGACCCGGCTGCCAGAGCGGGCGAGGTCGTCGAGTGCCTGGGTGAGTCCGGGGCTGTTCTGCGGGTCCCAGCGCTGGAGCGCGACGCGGTGGCCGTGCTCCTCCAGGCGGTGGGCGATCCAGACGGCCCAGGGGCGGTTGAATCCCGCGAAACTGATGACGAAGCGCTGCGGCTGCGCGCCTGTGACCTGGTCCTGCCGACTACCGGTCATGCTGCCGTCTCCCTGAGATCCGGGCAGTGGACGGGGTTGAAAAGGTACCGCAGGAGGCGCGGACGGCGGCCCGTCAGGCGAGGGTGAATCGGGCGAGTTCGGGGTGCGTCTCGCACCAGGCGCGGCGATCGTGTTCGACGGCCCGGCGGGCGGTGGCGTGCTGGTCGCCGGGGGGCGGCAGTTCGTCCATGGCCCGCTCGGCATCGGCCATGGCGTCCGCGAACTCCTTTCCGGCGGAGGTGAGTTGCGGCTGCGTCCGGATGACGGGGAGGACGGCGGCCACCTGGGCGCGGATCCTGGCGTGCTGGGCCCAGGCGCCGCGGGCCCCGTAGAGGGCGGCGCGCTGCCAGTACCCGGCCAGGGCCAGGTGGGCGTACGCACCGTGCAGGAGCCCCTCCAGCGGGCGCGGGTCCTCGCGCCAGGGGGCCCAGTACCGGGGCGTGCGGTCGGCGGTGTGCAGGGTCAGGACGTCGGCGAGCGCGGTCAGTTTGCCGTGCTGGACCTCGTGGACGAGCGTGGCCGCGAGGGCGGGCGGGGCCTGCGCCCGGGCCAGTACGGAGCCGGCGGCCGCGGGCAGGGTGGCGCCGCTGGAGCGGGAGCCGCCGGCCAGCGGCACGACGGAGCGCAGCAGTTGGACGGTCTCCTCCGCGCGGGTGCTGTCGTACCGCTGGAGCAGGGTGAGCGCGCCGGACCACTGGACGTCCCAGCGCTTGTGCCCCTTGGGGGTGAGCCGGCGGGCGGGGCGGACGGGGGCGGGGTGCGCGGGGCCGGAGGCCCGGTAGGGGTCGAGGTCGTCGAGGGCGGTCCGGCCTCCGGGCAGGGTGTGCAGGGGCAGCGCGGCGGGGTCCTCGGGGTCCCAGGAGCACGCGCTGAGGGCGAGCGGGCCCAGGCGGTCGGGGCGCAGCAGTCCCAGGGTGGGCAGGACGATCCGCCCGTTCTGCGGCCGAAGGGTGCGGGTGAAGGCGATCCCGGCCCGCAGGGCGGCGGCCACGGCCAGGGCACCGAGGTGGCCGAGGTCGGGCGGCGGGCCGTACGGCGCGTGCAGCCGGCGCAGGGTCTCCTCGGCCCACACCCCGGTGGCCGGATAGTGCAGTACGTCGCGCACCGCGCCGGGGGCGTGCCGTTCGGCCTCCTCCAGCAGGGCCCAGTGGTCGGCGGCCTCCCCGGACCCGCCGCCGGGGGCGGCGTCGAGGACCCCGCGCAGGAGGACCAGGCGCTTGGAGCGGCGTACGTCGCGGACCAGGCGGGTGCCTTCCGCGGAGGGCTCGGTGGAGGCGAGGGCGCGCAGGGTGTGGGAGGTGACCGCGAAGGGGGCCAGGGAGGTGGTCATGAGGCGGCCGCCCGGGGGGCGGTGGCGTGCGCGGCCGGGCGGACGGCGGTGGTCTGGCGGACGGCGGGCTGGTGGACGGCTGTGGCCTGCCGTAGGGCGGCGGGCTGCCGGACGGCGGCGGCCTGCTGGACGGCGGCCGCTATGTGCCGGATCAGGACCTGGAGGTCGGCGCAGTACACGGACGGCTGCCGGAAGCCCTCGCCGGCGCGGTAGCGGTGCGGGTAGTGCCCGCCGCCGCACACCCGCACCAGCTCGCAGCCGCGGCAGTCGGCGGCGAGCGCGTCGCGTCCGATCTGGCGGGCGGCGAGCCCGGGGTGGTCGAGGAAACGGTCGAAGCTGTGGGTGTCCAGGGTCATCCCGGTGGCGGCGGCGCCCTCGTAGGCGGATTTCAGCGAATCGGCCTGTTCGAGGGAGCCGTCGGTCTCGATCACGGCGGTGGTCGCGGGCGCCAGCCCGAGCGTCTCGGTGGCGGCGGGCAGGCCGAGCAGCAGGGCGATGATCTCCTCGAAGAGCCGGATCCGGGTCCGCCGCACCCCGTCGTGCCACCAGAGCTCGAAGACGGCGAGGAGCCAGTCGGCGTACGGGGTCCCGCCGAGGTGGGAACCGGGCGGCGGGGAGCTCCAGTTGGCGAGCGGCAGCAGCAGTCCGACACTGGGCGGGGCGAAGGAGAGCAGGGACTCGTACGTCTCCAGCGGGTCCTGGTCGAGATCGACGACGCAGAGCAGCCCGGCGTAGCTGTCCGGATGCCGTGCCAGGAGCCTCAGGCCCCGGGCGGCGGCGGCGAACCCGGGCCGGCCGGCGTGGTCGACGCGGCGGGCGTTGTGCGCGGGCAGGCCCCCGTCGAGGCTGACCCCGATCCGTATCCCGGCGCCGGCCAGCGCGGCGAGCCTGCCGCGGGTGAGGAGGGTGGCGTTGGTCTGGACGGAGGCGGTGACCCGTGTCCGCGGGGCGGCCTCGGCCACGGCGGCCCGTACGGCGTCGACGGGCGCGGCCAGGGCGGCGGGCGGGGTGAGCAGCGGCTCGCCGCCGTGCAGGACCAGATCGATACGGGAGAGGTCGTGGGCGGCGGCGTGCTCGGCGATCCGCTCGGCGGCGCGGGCGATGGTGGCGGGGCTCATGACGGCGGGCTGGGCGCGCCAGCCCTGGTCGGCCATCTCGTAGACGTAGCAGTAGGTGCAGGCGAGGTTGCAGCGGCTGCGCGTCTTGAGCACGAACTGCCGTATGGGGTGCGGCCGGTGCCCGGCGGCGCGCAGGGCGGCGACGTCGAGGCGGGCGTAGGGCCAGGGCGCGTGGCGTGCGTGGTGCGCGCTGGTCGCGCCGACAGAGGTCACGGGGTCGGCGGGGGTTGCCAGATCGGCGGGGTCGGTGAGGGTCGCCGGATCGGCCGGCGTCGCGGAGTCGAGGGGGGTCGCAGGGCCCGCCGGGTTCGCGGGGTCGGCGGAGGTCGCAGGATCGGCGGGGTCGGAGGGGGTCGCAGGATCGGCGGGGTCGGAGGGGGTCGCAGGCGTGGTCGGGGGCGCGGGATCGGCCGGGGTCGCGGAGTCGAGGGGGGTCGCAGGGCCCGCCGGGTTCGCGGGGCCGGCGAGGGTCGCAGGATCGGCGGGGTCGGCGGACGTCGCAGGATCGGCGGGGTCGGTGGGGGTCGCAGGCGTGGTCGGGGGCGCGGGGAGGGGGTTGTTCCGGTGCGCGGGCAGCGCGGCATCCCTCGTGGTCGCTTGCCTCATCGCCTGAACCTCCCGCCCCCGGCTACCGCCGGGAGGTGCCCCCCGCGGACGGTCCATCCCTGCCCTTCGGATGGTCCCGGCTAACGGCGGAAAGTGGTCAACTCCCGGTCATCTCCGTCAGGTCGGACGGGATCGGCGGTGCCGCCGGGACGGCTGGGACGGCGGCGGGCCGGGTGCGGCGGCCGGGTGCGGGCGGGTCACGCGACTCCGGAGTCAAAGGCGTTCAGGATCTCGGCCGGGTGGGTGACCCGCTCCACCATGCCCTCGATCACCTCGGCCAGTACGGGGTGGTCGATCCCGCGCAGCGCGGCCAGATCGAGCCCGGAGAGGTCGGGTAACCGCCCGGGGCACGCGCGGGCCGCCTCCTCCGCCACTTCCTGATGTCCGGTCACCATGGGCTGCCTGCTCCCTGTTGAGTCGGGTGTTCGATGGTCCACTGCCTTTTCCCCTCGTCCGGGGCCCGGAAACGGCCGGGGCGGGCGCGTCAGGGGGCCGTGAGAGGCCCGTCAGAGGCCCGTCATAGGCCCGCCTCCAGGGCGCGCACGCGGGCGCGCAGGGCCTCGCGCCGTTCACCACCGGCCGCCTCGGCTCCACCGGTCCCGCCGGCCGCCTCAACCGCCTCGCCGATCCGCCGCCACAGCTCCAGGGCTCCCCGGTACGCGTCCAGGGCGGCCCTGGGCCGCGCCAGCCGCTCCAGCACCTCCCCGCGCAGCTCCTGCACGCGGGCCGCCAGGTGCAGGGCGGTGTCCTGGCGCTCGTCTCGGTCGGCCTCCAGGGCCGCCCGCCAGGCCCGCCGGTAGGAGTCCGCCGCCCGGTCGAGGCGGTCCGCCGTCCGCGTGTGGCCGTGGATCTCCTGCTGGACGTCGCCGTGGTCCCGCCAGGCGCGGGCCTGCTCCAACGGGCTCCGGCTCTGCCGGACGGCCACCTCCAGCAGGTATTCCGCCTCCCGCAGGTCCACCAGGTCCCGCTCGTAGGCGTGCCGCAGCCGCAGCCCGGTGGCGAGCCGCAGCAGCCGGTGCGCCGCCCGGGGGTCGGACTGCGGCACCGCCGCCCGGCTCTCGCGCAGCACCCGCACGGCGGCCCCGGTGAACCGCCGCCCGTCGGCGGCGCGCGCCCGGTCCAGGAGTACGTCGCCCCACTCGGGCAGCAGCTCTCCGAAGGCGTCCCCGTCCCGGGGGATGAGCCGCCGGGCCCGGCCGTACGCCTCGGCCGCGTCCTCCAGCGCCACCGGGTCGGCGTCGCGCGCGTGCCGCGCCCGGTGCACGCGCGCCAGGCACATCAGGGCGGCCACCCGCAGCTCCGGGTCCCCGACGGCCTCCTCCAGGGCCTCGGCCAGGTGCCCGGCCGCCTCCGCCAGCCGCCCGGGAAGGTGGCGCAGTGCGGTGGCCAGTTCCACCCTCACCCGCGCGAGGGCCGCCGCCGGAGCGCGGCGCGGACCGGCGCCGGGGTGGCGGGCCGGCATCACCTGGTCCGCCAGGGCCGTCGGCGCGATCACGGGTACGGAAGCCGAGTCCGCGTCCGCCTGCGGCGGCGGGGTGTCCAGCAGCGCGGCCAGGACCGACTCCAGGCGGGCCGCGGCCTGTTCGGCCAGGGCGGTGCGCTCGGCCGGGGCCGTGGTGTGGGGCAGCAACGCCAGCAGTACGCGCCCCAGGGCGAGCTGGAGTTCGGGATACGGCTTTGGGCGCGGCCCCGACCCGGGGGTGGGTCCGGCCAGGGGCTCCAGTGCGGCCCGCGCCTCGCGCAGTGCGCCGGGGTCCTCCCGCAGCTCGCCCAGCCGGATCAGGGTCTCGGCCCGCCGCACCGCGCAGTCCCGCCGCAGCCGCGCCTCCCGGGCCGGGTCCGCCGCGGCTCCCGCCGCCGCGAACTCCCGCTCCGCGGCGGCCAGCAGCTCCGCGTCGGGCCCGGCCACGAGGGCCCGTTCGGACAGCACCCGGCCCAGCACCGCCCGGGCCCCTGCCGTGCGCAGCCCGGTGACGGCCCGTTCCGCCTCGGCGAGGAGTTCCCGGTCGCGCTGCGCCGCCCACAGCCGCAGCAGCGCCCCCGCGAGCACGGTCTCGGCCTCCTCGGGCGGATCGGCGGGCCCCGCCGGGGCCGCCACGGCGCGCCGCAGCACCGCCACGGCCTCGTAGAGGGCCCGCGCGTCGCCGTCCTCGTCCCCGTGCGGGTCCTGCGCCGCGAGCCGGTCCCGCGCGGTGCGCACGGCCCAGGCCCTGCTCCGCGCTCCGTCGGGGGTCACCGGGGCGGGGGCCGGCTCGGGTACCGCCGCGTCCTCTTCCGGCAGCCCGGGCAGGTAGCGTCGTACGACCTTGGCCGAGACCTGTGCGAAGGCCTGCGGGAGCCGCTCGGCGGGCACCCGCTCGGTGTCGTCGGCGGGCGGGTCGGCGACGGGCGCCCCGGTCAGCTGGGAGACGGCGAGCGCGGGGAAGTTCCGTACGCCCCGCCCGAAGTGCGCCAGGACGTATTCCGAGCAGTGCTTCAGCACGAGCGCGGCTTCGTCCCGCCCCAGCGGCCCCAGCAGCACCTCCTGCACCCCGGGCACGAACTCGTACCACTGCCCCGGCGCCGGTCCGCTGCGCCGCAGCAGCCCGCTCAGCAGCACTTCCGCCAGGTCCGAGGGTTCCGAGTCCGGCAGCATGGTGCGCTGCACCAGCCGCATCACGGGCAGCGTCAGCGGCGCCGCCGACAAGTACACGGCCAGCTGTACGGCCCGTGGCGCGGCCGAGGACCTGAAGCGCTGCACCAGTTCCCGCGGTGGCCGGACGGCTCGCGGCAGCGGCACGGGCGCGGCCGGGTGGCGGGCCAGGACCCGGCCCACCTCGGCCGGCACCGGCCCGGTGCCCAGCCCGGCGACGAGGCGGGCCCACGCCCCGAGCGCGGTCGCGCCCGGCGGCAGCACGGGTACCGTCAGTCCACCGGTGGGCCGCCCGGCCGGCGGTGGCCGGTCCGGCCTGAACTTCAGCTTCCCTCCGCCGCCCTCGACCCGGGAGAGGGTGCCCCGCTCGGTCGGCAGCCAGCTGCGTCCCCACAGCCGCTGCGGCAGCGGCTGGACGACGACGCACGGCGTGCACTCGGCCCACCGGTGCAGCAGCCGATGGGCCTCGCCCTCCCGCCACAGCGGCCCGGTGCAGTCGGACACCACCATGGTCAGCGCGCGCCCGGTCGGGTCGCGCAGCTGGTCCGCGGAGCGCAGTCCGGCGCCGGGTAGGGGGCCGCGCCCGAGCGCGGCCGTACCGTCCGCGAGCCGGTGCAGGTGGTGCACCTGGACGTCCCGGAAGGCGCCCAACCGCTCGCAGACGGACCGCAGTTCCTCGAACATGTCCTGCCAGACCGCCATCGACGGCGACGCGTCCATGACCAGGCGTACGGTCGCCTCGCGCCGACTCTCCGGCCGGAGCACCGGGATGACCAGCCCCAGGGCCCGGGCGCTGGCCTCGGCGGTGGCGGGCTCGTCGAGCACCATCCGGGTGGGCGGAACGGGCGGCCGGTGCCGCTGGAGGGCGCGCAGGGCCCGCTGGATGTCGAGGATGCGCGGCAGTGCGGCCGCCCCCGGCACCCGTACGGGCACCCCGGACACGCCCGGCAGCTCCACCTCCGCGTCTGCGCTCCGGCGCGCGCCGGGGGCGTAGAGCCTGACCGGATCCTCGGTCTCCGCCTCCACCCGTGCGGGCTGCGCGGGCTGTCCGGGCGGCTCGTCGTGCTCCGGCTCCCGGGCCGGAGCCGGCGTGGCCGGCCCGGTCCGGCCGGGCGGGCTGATCCGCCCGGCCAGCCAGAGGGCGTCGGCGAGTTCCTCGGCGGTGGGGTCGAGTCCGGCGGCGCGGAGCAGCGCGGCCAGTTCGCGGATGGGCCCGGAGGGTGGCACGGCCCGTCACCTCGGGCGGTCGAGGCGCTGGATGAGCAGGTCCGCGAGGTCCTCCCGGCTGGGCGGGGCGGCGTAGTGGGTCAGGTAGACGGCGTTGAGCAGCTGGTCGGCGGCGACCAGCTCGGACTGCGAGCGGCTGAGGAACTCCCGGATCAGGTCGGCCCCGAGCTGGGCGGCCTCCTCGCCGAGGTGAGCGCGGACCATGGTGGCGAGCCGCTTCTCGCCGGGCTGGCCCAGCTTCAGCTGGATGCAGCGCCGCAGCAGGGCGGCCGGGAAGTCCCGCTCCCCGTTGCTGGTCAGGATGATGAAGGGGAACGCCCGGCACCGGATCCGGCCGCCCCGAACGGTCATCTTCGTCCCGTCGTCGGTGAGCACCTGCACCTCGGGCTCGCTGTCGGCGACCCGTTCCAGCTCGGGCAGCGCGAACTCCCCTTCCTCCAACACGTTCAGCAGGTCGTTGGGCAGGTCGATGTCGCTCTTGTCGAGCTCGTCGATGAGGAGCACCCGGGGGCGGGCGGTGGGCAGCAGCGCGGTGCCCAGCGGCCCGAGCCGGATGTACTTCCCGATGCCCGGCGCCGCGCCGGTGGCCGGGGCCGTACCCGTGCCCGGGGCCGTACCCGTGCCCGGCGCCGTATCCGTGCCGGGGCCGCCGCCCGGAAGGCCACCCGGCGCGCCACCGCTCGCCGCGATCTGGACGTCCTGGAGCCGGGCGATGGCGTCGTACCGGTACAGCCCGTCCTGGAGCACCGTCCGGGAGACCACGGGCCAGCGCAGCACCCGCCCCAGCTTCAACTCGTGGGCCACCGCGTGCGCGAGGGTGGACTTGCCGGTGCCGGGAAAACCGGTCACGAGCAGCGGCCGCCGCAGGTACAGCGCGGCGTTGATGGCCTCCAACTCCTCCGGCTCGGGCCGGTGCAGCTCGGCGGCCTGCCGGTGCGCGCCGAGCCGACGGGCCACGTTCCCGTCGGGCACCGCGGCCGGGCCGGCGGCGTCCCCCACGGGCCCTCCGTCGAAATCCCGCCACGGCGGCGGATCGGGCAGCGCGTCGATCCCGTCATGGGGTTCACCGACACCGCGGTATATGAGCCATTCCTCATTCATGGACGCTGCTCCCTCGCTCGAATCCGTCCACGGAGGCCGGGCCGGTTCCAGACCGGTTGCGGGCCGGTTCCAGACCGGTTGCGGGCCGGTCCAGACCGGCTCCAGACCGGTTGCGGGCCGGCTCCCGGCCGGGGCGGCTCCCGGAGCGGGTGGGTCCCCTTCCGGGCCGGGCCCGGATTCCGGCCGCCCCCGTCAATGAGTCCGCGGACCGCCGTGCCGCCGCCGTCACAGGTCCCCCTGCAACGGCTCGTCCTCCGGCAGCGGCCGCCCCGGGTCGTCCCACACCAGCCCGGTCCCCGCCGCCCAGTACGCGTCCGGGTCCGCCCCGTACGCCCGCGCCCGCAGCGCCTGCATCCGCAGCGGCAGCACCTCCGCCCGCCCGGCGTCGGCCAGTTCCTCCCGCAGCCCGCGGTGGAACGGCGCGCACGTCGCCCCCGGGTCCGCCGGGGGCCGCCGGCACACCACCACCCCGTACCCCGCTTGCCGCACCGCGTGCAGCGACCCGAGCGTGGGCTCCAGCGCGGGAGCCCGGCAGTGCACCGGGACCGTGTTGTCCGCCAGCCCCGCCAGCCAGGCCGGCGACGGGCTCCGCGGGCGGCCCCGCGCGCAGTCGGCGCGCTCGTCCAGCAGGGGCCCCGCCTGCACCCGCGCCCAGCGGCCGGCGGCCGCGTCCGTTCCGCTCCCGCCCGCCGGATGGCGGAACACCACCGGCCGCTGCACCCCGACGGGCACTCCGCCGACCAGTGTCCACTCGTCCACCGCCAGCCCGAACAGCTCCGGGGTGACCGCGACTTCGAGCAGGGCCGCCACCTCGTGCGTGTCGCACCGCCGGAAGGCCTCCGCGAGCGGGGCCCGTAACGCCTCGGGCAGGCCCGCCAGGGTGGCCCGTACGCCCGAGTCCACCGGCGTCACCCGCCCCGGACGCGCCGGGCCCGCCAGCACCGACACCCGCCAGTCGTACACGTCCTCCCAGCCGTGCGCCCACGCCTCCAGCAGCACCGAAGCCCCCGGCGGCAGCCCGCCGGCGCCCCGCGCGGTGCCGTATACCGCCCGCCCGGCCGTGGCCCTGCACCGCTGTTCCCGCTCGGCCAGGCCCCGCTCGTGGCGGTCGGCGAGCTCCCGCCGCAGCGGCCGCCACAGCCGCTCGGCCGTGGTCCGAACCCAGTCCCACAGCTCCTCGTCCGCGCCCGGTACCGGCGGCTCGCGGTGGTCGGCCACGCTCACGTCGGTCGCGTACCGGAGCATCGCCGCCGCCTCCCCCGCCCCTCCCGGCGGGTCGTGCAGCAGCCCCAGCCCGTCACGCCAGCTCAGCGGGGCCGGCGGATGCGGGTCCGGCTCCTCCCCGCGCGCCGCCTCGACCAGTTCCCGTACGACCTCCGAGGAGCCGGGCGGGGGCAGTTCGGCGAGCAGCCCGCACAGGGTGGTGCGCTCGCCGGGGGTGAGCCGGCCTCGGCCGCCGTACGGGTCGCCTTCCTGCGCCGTCAGCTCGTCGTGCACGTCCGTCCAGGTCCGGCGGCTGTTCAGATCGCTGAGGTGCTCGTCGTAGTGGTGCAGGTCGTGGGCCTGCATGATCCGCCGGTACAGCCCGATGCGGCCCCGCGGGGCCATGGGCAGCGTGCGCAGCTGTACGACGGACACGGCAAGCCCGCCGCCGCCCGACTGGCGCCGCGCCTTGACGACACCGACGACCTCGCCGCGGACCAGGTCCACGACGGGACCGCCCGACATGCCGGGCTCGATCTCGTCGTCGTCGCCGAGCCGGATGGCCGCGCCGTTCCCGGCGGTGCCGCGCAGGCGGGTGGTGCGGCCGGTGATCTCCGGTGTGCCGAGGTCCTCGGTGCAGCCGAAGTACGCGACCTCGTCGAAGCGGGGCCGGGAGCGGTCGGTCAGCCAGACGCAGGCGTGCGAGACCGGCGCCAGGACCCGGACCAGCGCCAGGTCGGGCAGGTCCCACAGGGCCCGCCGCCCGGGGCGCCGCTCCTCCAGCCGCTCGGGCAGTACGCACTCCACGCGCCCGGCGACGCTCCCCGTGGCTCCGTCGCCTCCGGAGGAGAAGGTGATCCCGACCTCGCGCCCCGTCAAACGCATCGCAGCACCCCCCTCGCCCACCACGTGCGCACACGTCAGGACCCAGCCGGGGGCGATGAAGAACCCGCTCCCCCAGGTGGGACCGGTCCCAGAGGTTCCATACCCGTCCGGGGGCGCGTGGACGCGTACGGTCGCAGCCTGGACGAGGGGCTCCAGGAGCTCGAGGGCGCGCGCCGAGCTGCCCGTGCGCCCGTCCGTCATCCGCGCCCCCCGCTCCTGAGAAGTCAAGGCTAGCGCCGGGGGGCGGTACGGCGGGAGGCCCGTGCGCACCAGCGGATTATCCTGGCGGGAAACACTCCCTGGGCACCGGAGCAGGACACCCGGGGACCCAGGACACCCCCATCACGGCACGGAGCCCGACTTGTACTTCACCGATCGCGGCATCGAGGAGCTGGAGAAGCGGCGCGGCGAGGAGGAGGTCACCTTTGAGTGGCTCGCCGAGCAGCTCCGCACCTTCGTCGACCTGAACCCCGACTTCGAGGTCCCGGTGGAACGCCTGGCCACGTGGCTGGCCCGCCTGGACGACGAGGACGACACCGAGGACTGACCACGGCGCACGAGAACGGCCCGGCTGCGCGAAGCAGTCGGGCCGTTCTCGTCGTCGCGCCGGTCCGTGGCGGCGGCGCGGACAGGAGGTGCGGGACGCCGGATCAGGCGGCCTTGGTCTCCTTGAAGATGCGGTCGATCTCGGCGATGAGTTCGAGCGCCTTCTGGCCGGTCGCCGGGTCGTTCGACGCCTTGGCGGCCGAGAGGGCCTTCAGGGTGTCGTTGACCAGGGTGTGCAGCTGCGGGTACTTCTCGAAGTGCGGCGGCTTGAAGTAGTCGCTCCACAGCACCGAAACGTGGTGCTTGGCCAGCTCGGCGCGCTGCTCCTTGATGGTGATGGCGCGCGCGCGGAAGTCGGCGTCGTCGTTGGCCTGGTACTTCTCCTGCACGGCCTTGACGGACTCGGCCTCGATGCGGGCCTGGGCAGGGTCGTACACGCCACACGGCAGATCGCAGTGGGCGGAGACCTTCGCCTTGGGGGCGAAGAGGCGGGAAAGCATGGAGTTTGTCCTCCTCGTGATCGTCTTCTCAAGGGGGAGATTACTCGCAGCGGAACCGGATTTCGCGGCCGCCCCCGGGGGCTTAGGACAAAAGTCCAGGGTCGCGGCGGGACCGGTGAGCGAATGTACGGGACGGTACGGCAGCATTCGGGAGTGACGAGGAGGTCGCGCATGGTGGAGAACGGGCGCAGGAGGACGCCGTTCGAGGTGGTGGAGGTGGCGGGGCCGTCCATGGTGCCGACGCTGGTCCACGGGGACCGGCTGGTGGTCCGGTACGGGGCCGCCGTCCGGCCGGGTGACGTGGTGGTCCTGCGGCACCCCTTCCAGCAGGACCTGCTGGTGGTCAAGCGGGCGGTGGAGCGGCGGCCGGGCGGCTGGTGGGTGCTCGGCGACAACCCGTACAACGAGACCGGCGACAGCACCGTCTTCGGGCCGGTGCCCGACGAGCTGGTGCTGGCGACGGCCGTGCTGCGCTTCCGGCCGCGCGCGGCGGATCAGTGTTCGCTGAGGGCGCGGCTGTCCTGGGCGGTCTCGGCGCTGCGCCCGCTGCGGGCCGACGCCTCGGCCTCCAGCCGCTTGCGGGCGCGGTAGGCGGCGACGTTGGCGCGGGTGGCGCAGCGGTCGGAGCAGTAGCGCCGGGAGCGGTTGGTGGAGGTGTCGAGGTAGGCGTTGCGGCAGGGCGGCGCCTGGCACAGGCCGAGGCGGTCGGGGCCGTGCTCGGTGAGGTGGAAGGCCAGGCCCATGGACGCGATGGCGGCGTAGCCCGCGGAGGCGTTGGAGGGGTGGTCGGCCAGGTGGATGTGCCAGTGGGGGCCGCCGTGCTCGCCGATGGTCTCGTGGCCGGAGACCTGGGGGCTGACCGGGAACTCCATGAGCAGCGAGTTCAGCAGGTCGACGGCGAGGACGTGGTCGCCGCCGTCGGCGGCCTCGAAGACGGCGCGCAGCCGGCCGCGGACGTTGCGGAAGCGGGTGACGTCCGTGTCGGTGACGCGGCGGGCCATCTGCACGCTGGGGCCGAACAGGGCGCGGACCGCGTCCACGGAGGTGAGCGAGTCCTTGTTGCGGGCCGGCTCCTCGGTGTTGACCAGGCGCACGGCGTAGTCCGAGTAATGGGCCAGTTCCACTTGTAGTCCTTACGGCTGCGGTTTAATGTCTCCCGTAACGGCTGAGACACGTTCGAGGGTATTACGGATGGAGGGGTTCGTGATGGCGGATTCGAGGACGGATTCGGAGACGGTCGCGGCGGCGGACGCGGAGACGGTCGCGGCGACGGACAAGGGGACCGGGACCGACTGGCAGGCCTGGCAGGAGAGCTGGGACCGGCAGCAGGAGTGGTATATGCCCGACCGCGAGGAGCGGTTCCGGGTGATGCTGGACATGGTCGAGGCGCTGGTCGGGCCCACCCCCCGGGTACTGGATCTGGCGTGCGGTACGGGAAGTATCACGGACCGCGTCCTCAAGCGGTTCCCGGGAGCCACCAGCACGGGGCTCGATCTCGACCCCGCCCTGCTGACCATCGCCCGGGGCTACTTCGCGGGCGACGAGCGCGTCACCTTCGTGACCGCCGACCTCAAGGACCCCGACTGGCCCGCCGCGCTGCCTCACGACACCTACGACGCGATTCTGACGGCCACGGCCCTGCACTGGCTGCCCAGTAAGGACATCACCGTTCTCTACGGACGGCTCGCGCCCCTGGTCCGTCCCGGCGGCGTGTTCATGAACGCCGACCACATGCCCGACCCGGCCACCCCGCGGATCAATGCCGCCGAGCACGCCCACCGCCACGCCGGCATGGAACGGGCCAGGGCGGCCGGCGTACCCGACTGGCGCGAGTGGTGGGCCCTTGCCGCCGCCGATCCGGCACTGGCCGAGCCGACGAAGCGGCGCTTCGAGATCTACGGGGAGCACGCCGACGGCGACACCCCGTCCGAGGCGTGGCACGCCCGCACCCTCGTCGAGGCGGGCTTCGCGGAGGCCCGGACGGTCTGGCGCTCCCCCTCGGACGCGCTGGTCCTGGGTCTCAAGTAGGACGCCCGGAAGCGACCGGGAACGCGGGAGGGGCGGTACGGGATTCCCGTACCGCCCCTTCCGCACTCACACGCGACGCGTGCCTACAGCACCTTCGACAGGAACGCCTTCGTCCGGTCGTGCTGCGGGTTGCCCAGGACCTCGCGCGGATGGCCGGATTCGACCACCACGCCGCCGTCCATGAAGACGAGGTTGTCGCCGACCTCGCGGGCGAATCCCATCTCGTGCGTGACCACGATCATGGTCATGCCCGACTCGGCCAGGTCGCGCATGACGTCCAGGACGTCACCCACCAGCTCCGGGTCGAGCGCCGAGGTGGGCTCGTCGAAGAGCATCAGCTTCGGCTCCATGGCCAGCGCCCGGGCGATCGCCACGCGCTGCTGCTGGCCGCCGGAGAGCTGGGTGGGGTAGTTCCCGCCCTTGTCGCCGAGGCCGACGCGGTCGAGGAGGCGTACGGCGCGCTCGCGGGCCACCGCCTTGCTCTCGCCCTTGACCATGACCGGGGCTTCCATGACGTTCTCGATGGCCGTCATGTGCGGGAAGAGGTTGAAGCGCTGGAAGACCATGCCGATGTCCCGGCGCTGGGCCGCGACCTCGCTGTCCTTCAGCTCGTAGAGCTTGTCGCCCTTCTGGCGGTAGCCCACCAGCTGGCCGTCGACCGAGAGCCGGCCGGCGTTGATGCGCTCCAGGTGGTTGATGCACCGCAGGAACGTCGACTTGCCGGAGCCCGAGGGGCCGACCAGGCAGAAGACCTCCCGCGGCGCGACCTCCAGGTCGATGCCCCGGAGGATGTGGGCGGCGCCGTACGACTTGTGGACGCCTTCTGCCTTGACCATCGGCTGGGCGGTCACTTCGCCACCTCCGTACGGCGGAACATGTTGAGGTTGGCCTTCAGCCGCTCCAGCGGCGTGGGCGGCAGGCTGCGCAGCGAACCACGGGCGTAGCGGCGCTCCAGGTAGTACTGGCCGACGCTGAACACGCTGGTCAGTGCCAGGTACCAGAGGGAGGCGACGAAGTACATCTCGATCACCGCGCCGGCCGTGCTGCCGATGTTGGAGCTGGCCCGCAGGAGTTCGGTGTACTGCACCGCCGAGACCAGGGACGAGGTCTTCAGCAGGTTGATGAACTCGTTGCCGGTCGGCGGGATGATCACGCGCATCGCCTGCGGGAGCACCACCCGGCGCATGGTCTGCGTGCGGGTCATGCCGAGGGCGTGCGAGGCCTCGCTCTGGCCCTCGTCGACGGACTGGATGCCGGCCCGGACGATCTCCGCCATGTAGGCGCCCTCGTTCAGGCCGAGGCCCAGCAGGGCGACCATGAACGGCGTCATGACGTCGACGGTCTCGTTCTTGTAGATCGGCCCCAGGTTGATGTACTCGAAGATCAGCGGGAGGCTGAACCACACGAGCAGCTGCACGTACACCGGGGTACCGCGGAAGAACCAGATGTAGAGCCAGGAGACGAAGCTCGTGACCGGGTTGTTGGAGAGCCGCATCACCGCGAAGAGGATGCCGAGCACCAGACCCAGCAGCATCGACAGGATGCTGATGACCACGGTGTTGCCGAGGCCGGCGAGGACCGAGGGGTCGAACAGCTTGTCTCCGACCGTGCCCCAGATGACCTTGCCCTGGGAGAAGGCGTAGACGAGCCAGGTTAGCAGCACGGCCACGACCACGGCGCTGAGCCAGCGGCCGTAATGCCGTACGGGGATTGCCTTGATGGCCTCGTAGGGGGATCCCGAGGCGCCGGGTCCGGCCGGCGGAGTCGCGGCCGGACCCTTGTCGATCTTGTCAGTCACTACGACTGCCCTTCAGCGGAGCGCTCGGTCACTTGCCTGCGTTGATCGTCGCGGACTGCACGGCGCTGTCCTTGACGTCCCACTTCTCCAGGACCTTGGCGTAGGAGCCGTCCTTGATGGTGGCGTCGAGTGCTTCCTTGATGGCGTCGCGGAGCTGGGTGTTCTCCTTGGAGACGGCGATGCCGAAGAGGCCGACGTCGGCCTGCTGGCCGGCGACCTCGAAGTCGTTGCCGCCGCCGGAGGTCTTCGCGATGTACGCGGCCACCGGGTAGTCGTTCATGTCGGCCACGGCGCCGCCGGCCTTGACGCGGGTCTGCGCCTCGGCGTCGGTGTCGAAGGCCTCGATGGTGAGCTTGTTGTCACCGCACTTCTCGGCCTGCGTCTTGAAGGTGTCCTCGTAGATCGTGCCGCGCTGCACGGCGACCGTCTTGCCGCACAGGTCGTCGAGGGACTTGATGTTCTGCGGGTTGCCCTTCTTGACGATGAGCGAGACGCCGGAGGAGAAGTAGTCGACGAAGTCGACGCCCTTGCCGATCTTCGCGCCCTGCTCGTCCAGGCCTTCCTGGCGGCGCTTGTTGTCGGTGATCGACGACATCGCGATGTCCTGGCGGCCGGTCTCCAGCGAGGTGATCAGTCCGTCGAAGGTGCCCGAGGTGAACTCGAACTTCACACCGAGCTGCTTGCCCAGCTCCGCGGCGATGTCGGGGTCGACACCGACGATCTTGCCGCCCTCCGTGAACTCCATCGGCGCGTACGCGGCGTCCGTGCCGACCTTGATGACGCCGGCGTCCTGGATCTTCTTCGGGAGCTTGTCGAACAGCGGGGCGTCGCTGGTCTTGCCCTTGGTAGCGGAACCGTTGTCGGTCTGGTCTCCGCAACCGGTCAAGATCAGGGCGCCGGCGACCGCGATCGCACCGACCGTGGCGATCCGGGACCGAGCGGCGGTCGTACGACGGGTGGTGCTTGCGGTCATGAGCGGTTCCTCCGGCAGGTGGAAAAGCATCCAAGAGTGGTCGGGCACGCACCATCGAGTGTCGCGGCCTTGTGTGATTAGGGGCATCTTGCCATTCGGACTGACGCATTCAGGCCGCCCGCCAGGTCAAAATCAGATAACGGGTGACGCCGACACCCAACAGGCCTGCGGGCAAGACCCCCTGCGGCCGCATGATCCACTGCGACCGGGCTCTTTTGACTCACTATTTGCGGTGGGTCTCGTCTATCGGACACAGGCCCTTGGACTTTTCTCCGAAACCGGGACAAGAGGCTTATGGTCGAGCAGGAATCGACTCGTCTGGGTGAGCGTTCATCCGGTAGAACAGATCCTTACACCCCTCATCCGGGGCTCAGGGCGCGCGTGCGGCGCGCCCGCGCGTACGAACCTCCCCTCCGCGGAGACGGGCCAACCGTCGATGCGGAGCACGGACGCGGTGCCCGCCCACCCCTTAACCAGGAGTGGTCACCCTCAACGATTCAAAGACTTAAGGGGCCAAGAAAGTGGCAGCGGAGATCGTCAATCCTCGCAGCGACAGCGTGACGGACAACAACCCGGACGCGGTGTTCGCACTGCACCGGGGCGGCAAGATGGCCATCCAGGCCACAGTGCCGGTCCACGACAAGGACGACCTGTCCCTCGCGTACACGCCGGGCGTGGCGAAGGTCTGCAGCGCCATCGCGGAGCAACCCGACCTCGTGAACGAGTACACCTGGAAGTCGAACGTGGTCGCCGTCGTCACCGACGGTACGGCCGTGCTCGGACTCGGTGACATCGGTCCCGAGGCCTCCCTCCCCGTGATGGAGGGCAAGGCCATTCTGTTCAAGCAGTTCGGCGGTGTGGACGCGGTTCCGATCGCGCTCGCCACCAAGGACACGGACGAGATCATCGAGACCGTCGTCCGCCTGGCGCCGTCCTTCGGTGGGGTGAACCTGGAGGACATCTCCGCTCCCCGCTGCTTCGAGATCGAGCGCCGCCTCCAGGAGCTCCTGGACATCCCGGTCTTCCACGACGACCAGCACGGCACCGCCATCGTGACGCTGGCCGCGCTGCGCAACGCCGCGAAGCTGACCGGGCGCACGCTCGGCGACCTGCGCGCCGTGATCTCGGGCTCGGGCGCGGCGGGTATCGCCATCGCCAAGATCCTCGTGGACGCGGGCATCGGCGACGTCTGCGTCACCGACCGCAAGGGCGTCGTCTCCGCCGACCGCTCCGACCTGACGGACGTCAAGGCGGAGATCGCGGGGCTGACCAACAAGACGGGGCAGACCGGCTCGCTGGAAACGGCCCTCGTGGGCGCGGACGTCTTCATCGGCGTCTCCGGCGGTACGGTTCCCGAGGCTGCGGTGGCCTCGATGGCGAAGGACGCCTTCGTCTTCGCCATGGCCAACCCGAACCCGGAGGTCCACCCGGACGTCGCGCACAAGTACGCGGCGGTCGTGGCCACGGGGCGTTCGGACTTCCCGAACCAGATCAACAACGTGCTGGCGTTCCCGGGCATCTTCGCGGGCGCCCTCAAGGTGCGCGCCACCCGGATCACGGAGGGTATGAAGATCGCCGCCGCCGACGCCATCGCCGGTGTCGTGGGTGACGAGCTCTCCGCCGACTACGTGATCCCGTCGCCGTTCGACGAGCGCGTCGCCACGGCCGTCGCCGCGGCCGTCGCCGCGGCGGCGAAGGCCGACGGCGTGGCCCGCCTGGTCTGAGCACTGCGCCGAGCTGTACGCGACGAGGCCCGTCCGGATCACTCCGGCCGGGCCTCGTCGCGTGACGCGGCGGCGCCCGCTCGGGCCCGGCCGCGCGCGGCCGGTGCCCGCGGGGAAAGTACGGCTGGAAACTGGGGCTGGAAACCGGTGCCTACCCAGCGGTAACGTCACCGCATGTTCGCTGCCTACGCCGCCCGAATCGACCGTGACCAGCCGCTGAACGGCCTTGAGCTGGGCGACCGCCCGGCCCCCGAGGCCCGCCCCGGCTGGGTGACCGTGAACGTCAAGGCCGCCTCGCTCAACCACCACGACCTGTGGTCGCTGCGCGGGGTGGGCCTCGGCGAGGAGAAACTCCCGATGATCCTCGGCTGCGACGCGGCCGGAACCGACCAGGACGGCAACGAGGTCGTCCTGCACTCCGTGATCGGCCAGAGCGGTCACGGGGTCGGCCCCGACGAGCCGCGCTCGATCCTGACCGAGCGCTACCAGGGCACCTTCGCGGAGCAGGTGACCGTCCCGGCCTGGAACGTCCTGCGCAAGCCCGCCGAGCTTTCCTTCGAGGAGGCCGCGTGCCTGCCGACTGCCTGGCTGACGGCGTACCGGATGCTGTTCACCAACGCCGGTGTCCGCCCCGGTGACTCGGTCCTGGTCCAGGGCGCGGGCGGCGGGGTCGCCACCGCCGCGATCGTCCTCGGCAAGGCGGCGGGCCTGCGGGTCTTCGCCACCAGCCGGGACGAGGCCAAGCGCAAGCGGGCGGTGGAGCTGGGCGCGGTGGAGGCGTACGCGCCGGGCGCGCGGCTGCCGCAGCGGGTGGACGCGGTGATCGAGACGGTCGGGGCGGCCACCTGGTCGCACTCGGTGAAGTCCCTGCGCCCGGGCGGCACTCTGGTGATCTCCGGCGCGACGAGCGGCGACCGGCCGGCGCACGCGGAGCTGACCCGGATCTTCTTCCTGGAGCTCAAGGTGGTCGGCTCGACGATGGGCTCGAAGGACGAGCTGGAGGACCTGCTGTCGTTCTGCGCGACGACGGGCGTGCGGCCGGTGATCGACGAGGTCCTGCCGCTGGACCGGGCGCGGGAGGGGTTCGCCAAGCTGGAGTCGGGCGACCTCTTCGGCAAGATCGTCCTCAAGCCGTAGCCGTAGCCGTAGCCGTAGCCGGGGCTGGGGCCGGCCGGGTCCTGGGAACGGGAAGGGACCGGCCCTGGCCTCCGGTCGTCAACTGGGGTTGACATCCCCTCCCATGTCAACCTACATTGACACGCATGACGGAAGCTACCGATCTCGCCGAGCGGGCCGGTGACCGGGACCCCCGCGTGGGCCTGCGTGCCGTGGCCGCCCTCCGACGGCTGCTGGAGCAGCTGGAGGCCGTACAGGTACGCAGTGCCCGCGCGCAGGGGTGGTCCTGGCAGGAAATCGCGGCCGAGCTGGGCGTCAGCCGGCAGGCCGCGCACAAGAAGCACGGGAGGCTTTGATGTTCGAACGCTTCACCCGCGACGCCCGGTCCACCGTGACGGGCGCGGTGACCGAGGCCAGGCAGTCCGGAGCCGCCACCGTCACCGAGGAGCACCTGCTGCTCGCCCTGATGTCCCGAGGCGCCCTCGACCCCCTGGGCGTCGACCGCACGGCCGTCGCCGCGGACCTCGCCGAGGCCCGCCGTCGGGGCGGCATGTCAAGGGCGGACGAGGAGGCGCTGGCCGGACTCGGCATCGACCTCACGGAGATCGTCTCCCGCGTCGAGGAGGCCCACGGCGAGGGCGCCCTCTCGGCCCCCGCCCCGCGCAAGCGCACCCTGGGCGCGTCCCTCCGCTCGGCGCTGGGACGCGCCGAACCGGACGACCGCACCGGCAGCCACCACGTGCCCTTCACCCAGGACGCGAAGAAGGTCCTGGAACAGTCCCTCCGCATCGCCCTGGGCCGCCACGACAACCACATCGGCACCCTGCACCTGCTGCTGGCCCTGCTCTCCCGCCCCGGCACGGTCGCCGAGGTCCTGACGGACCACGGCGTCACCTACGCCGCGGCGGAAGCCGGCCTGCCCGCCTGAGTCCTCAGCGGGCGGGGCGCAGGACCGTCGCGAGGTGGGCTGCCGCCGTGGCCAGGCGGGTGCGGGCCTCGGCCAGTTGGGCCGGGGTCACACCGTGGTCGCGGGCCGCGTCGCGGATGTCGTCGCGGAAGCGGTCCAGCAAGCGGTCCAGGTCACGGGCCGGGTCGCCGGTGGGCGTCAGGTCCCGGGCCCAGTCCGTGTCCGCTGCGGTGTCCGCTGCGGTGTCCGCCGTCGCGTCGGCCGTCGCGTCGGCCGTCGCGTCGGCCGCCGTGTCCGCCGTCGCGTCGGCCGCCGTGTCCGCCGTCGGGGGGGCGGCGGACGGGGCGCCGCCCCCGCCGAGCCAGGCGCCGGCCAGGCTGCCCAGCACGCCGCCCGACTTCGCGAACTGCTCCTGCAGCTGGCCCGCGATGCGCTGGACCTCCTCGCGGGCCCGCTCCTGGGCCTCCTTGGCCTGGCGGCGCGCCTGCTGGGCCTCGTCACGGGCCCGGCGGCTCTCGTCCTTCGCGCGGCGCGCCTGCTCCTTCCACTCCTGCCTGGCCTTGCGCAGTTCCTCCTTCGCCGCCTTCCAGGACTCGTCCTCGACCTCGGTCGCCGTCGCGGAGGCCGCGGCGGCACGCATCTCGCGCCGCAGGTCACCCGCCGCGCCCCGGACGTCGTCGCGGATCTCGGCGGCGAGTTCGGAGACGGAGTCGCGGATCTCCAGCTCCAGGTCGGCGAGTTCACCGCCGCGGCCGGCCAGTTCGGCGCGGCCCGCCTCGGTGATGGAGTACACCTTGCGCCCGCCTTCGGTGGCGTGCGTGACCAGGCCCTCGGCCTCCAGCTTGGCCAGGCGGGGGTACACGGTGCCCGCGGAGGGCGCGTACAGCCCCTGGAAGCGCTCCTCCAGCAGGCGGATCACCTCGTACCCGTGACGCGGAGCCTCGTCGAGCAGCTTGAGCAGGTAGAGGCGGAGGCGGCCGTGGGCGAAGACGGGCGACATGTCAGAGCACCTTCTTGTCGAACGTGAGGGGGGCTTCCGGCGCTTCCGGCGCTTCTCTCACTTCGGTCACTTCGGTCACTCCGACCGACGGATCCGGAGCGGCCGGGGCCTCCGGCGGGTCCGGCGCTTCCGCGGCCGGGCGGCGCAGCAGCGCGATCGCACCCGAGAACGTGGTGGCCCGCAGAGTGCCGGTCCCGGCGCCGAGGGTACCGGTGATCCGCTTGGCGCCCAGCTGCCCGGAGATCCGCAGGTCCTCGAAGGCGTTGGAGACGCCGCCGGTGGCGGTGTTGGCCTCGACGCGGGCGTCGGCGGGGTGCGGCAGCCGGATCGCGACCTGGCCGGACACGGACTTCAGCGCGATGTCCACCGGGCGCGACGCGGCCGGGTCGAGGTGGTCGAGATCCAGGTCGATGAGCATGTCACCGCTGACCGAGTCGGCCCGTACGCTCACGCCCGCGCCGTCGACCACCGTCAGACCGCCGGACAGCGAGTGGAAGCCGAGGTCGCCGGTGACGGACTGGGCCTCGACGCTGCCGGAGACGGTGTGCGCCTTGACCTTGCCGGACAGCCCGACCAGTGTCGCGTCACCGGAGATCCCGTTGACGTCGGTGCCGCCGGCGATGCCGGAGACGAAGGCCGTGGCGTCGACGGTCGCCAGCTGGACGCGGGTGGCGGCGGGGACGGCGAGCGTGACGGTGGCGCTGCGCTCCCAGGCCTTGCGGCCCGGCCCGGAATGCGACCACGCCTTCCAGGGCTTGCCCTCGAACCACTTCTTGAAGCCCTGGGAGCCGTTCCACGGCAAGTCCTCGTAGGAGATGGTGAGGACGCCGTCCTCCAGCACCACGTGCAGGGGCGGTCCGTCGACCGCGGCCACCTCCAGTCGGGCCGGACCCGCGTCGGCGCTGTCGGCGGCGATCACGTTCACCGTGCCGCTCACGACACGGACGCGGAGCTCGGTCACCGGCTCCTCGAAGGTGAGCTTCTGCGGTTCGGCGACCGACCACGTCGTCTGCGGCGTCTCTTCCATGATGCTGATCCTCCTCGTGCGTACACGGACCGGGCCTCGACGCACGCAACATATCGCGTCTTCTGAATAACACGATATATCGCGGCCGGAGGAAGTCAAGGCGTCGCGGAATGCTCCGGTTCGGGGTGATCGAGGGGCACCTGCCCCGGCGTGTGGACATACCGGTCTCCGGGACCACGGCCACCGGACGACCGGTTTCCCGCCGTCGCCGGGCGTGGGGCGGCAGTGGCCTACGCGGAGGAGGCGGACGGCCGCCACCGTCCGGACGGCGAGCCGGGACGCCGTACTGGACCGAGGAACGGGCACTCCACCCGCCCCGCCGGTACCGCGCGGCGGGACCCGTCAGGCCGCCTCCGCCGGGGTCCGGAGCAGGGGGCTCCCCGCGCGGTGGAGCCAGGCCCGGTACGGGGGTGTGCGCAGGGCCGCTTCGCGATAGGCGGCGCGGAGGTCCTCGTACACCTCCGCGTGCGCACCCGGCCGGGTGGCCAGCAGCAGCCGTACGGCCAGCGGGTCGCCCGACAGCGGCCGGATCGCCATGTCCTCCCGCGGCCCGGAGGTGGGCTGGCAGGGCGCGACCGCCTCACCGGAGACGATCAGCGAGGCCGCCGTGTGGTAGTCGGCGTGGAGCACCGGCGGATCGAGCCCGGCCCGGGCGAAGACCCGGCGCAGGCCGTCCCATTCACCGTCCACCGAGGGGTCCACCGTCCACCGGTCGGCGGCGAGGTCCCGGAGCGACACCACCGCCTGCGCGGCCGCCGGATGGTCCCGGGACATGGACACGAACTGCGGCTCCCGCTCCATCAGCACGTGCAGTTGCAGCCCGGCCGGGACCCGCAGCGGGCTGCCCTCCACCTCGTGTACGAACGCCACGTCCAGCTGCCCCGAAGCCGCCATCCTCAGCAGCGCGTTGGCGGAGACGTCCACCATGAGCGAGGTCTCGGTGTCGGGCAGCCGCCGGTGCAGCCGCCGCAGCCAGCCCGGCAGTGCGCGGCTGGCCGTGGAGCCGATGCGCAGCCGCGGCCCGTGGGCCAGCGCCCGGGCCTCGGCCACCAGCGCGGCCATCTCCGCGAGCAGCGGTCGGGCCCGGCCCAGCACGGTGCGGCCGAAGGGGGTGGGCCGGCAGCCGGTGCGCTCGCGCAGGAACAGCTCGCCGTCCAGGGCGCGTTCGATGCGGCGCAGCTGGGTCGTCAGTGAGGGCTGGCTCACGCCGAGCTGCCGGGCGGCCTTGTGCAGGCTGCCGGCGTCGGCGATGGCGCACAGTGCGCGCAGGTGCCTCACCTCGAGCTCCATGCCCAGAGGGTAGGCGGCGGCCGGTGGACCGCACCAGCCGCCCAGTGGACCCCAAATCCCGCCATTTTCAGGCTAGTTGACTCGCCGAAAACTGCCCGATAGCTCGGCGCTATCGGGGAGTGACATCATCCGCCCGGCCCATCCGCTCCCCCAGACTCCGGTACCGAACGACCCACCCCCCACACCGGATGAGCAGGAGCACCCCACATGCGCCACTCCCGTAAGGTCACGCTGGCCGCCACCATCGGCATCGGCATCGCGACCGCCCTGGGCACCGTCCCCGCCGCCAGCGCCGCCCCCGCCGGCAACCCCGCCAGCTACGTCGCGTACGAGCGCTCGCAGGAGAACGAGGCCGCCAACCGCGCCTTCTTCGAGGCCGTGAAGCGCGCGGTCGCCGAGCAGCGCGCCGCGAACCCGGGCGCCCTCGCCGTGACCGTCACCTACAACACCCGCAACGCGCCGAGCTTCCGCACCCAGATAGCCAGCTCGACCCGGATCTGGAACAGCTCGGTGACCAACGTCAAGCTGCAGGAGGTGTCCTCCGGCGGGAACTTCTCGTACCGCGAGGGCAACGACTCACGCGGTTCGTACGCCAGCACGGACGGGCACGGCCGCGGTTACATCTTCCTCGACTACCGGCAGAACCAGATCTACAACTCCACCCGGGTGACCTCGCACGAGACCGGCCACGTGCTGGGCCTGCCGGACCACTACTCGGGCCCGTGCAGCGAGCTCATGTCGGGCGGCGGGCCGGGCACCTCCTGCACGAACGCCACCCCGAACAGCACCGAGCGGGCGCGCGTCAACCAGCTGTGGGCCAATGGCCTCGTCGCGTCCGGCCTGGGCACGAAGGGCTGACCCTGCCTACCCCTGCGGAGGGACGTGATCCTCCGGGACGTACGCACGACACTTCGGGTTTCGGCAGGGACCCGGACCCCACTCGGGTACGAAGATCCCGAGTGACTTGCGCCGCTTGACCACCGTCTCGACGGGGCTCCCGCAGGCCGGGCAGGTCTTCTGCCCGTGCCCGGCCTGTGGGGCGGCCCTCTCGTGCGCGTGCTGCTGCTCTTCACCGGCCATGCCTCCACGGTAGGCCGGTTTCTCGCGTTGTGCGGGGCCGGGCGCAGCTTTCAGCCCCGCGGGCGCGGGCCGTGGCAGCCACGGCGCGGCGGCGCCGGTCAGCCGCGGGCGCCGGCCGTCAGCGGTCAGTGGTCAGTGGTCAGCGTCAGCGCTTGCGGGCGTACCTGGTCACGACCTGGCCGCCGCCGAAGCCCTTGACGTCGATCAGCCGCAAGGCCCGGGGCTCGAAGCCCGCCCGGGCCATCGGCAGGCCGGCGCCCGCGAGGACGGGGTACGTCTTGACGACGAACTCGTCGATCTCGTCCACCAGCGCACCCACCAGGTCGGAGCCCCCGCAGAGCCAGATGCCGAGGCCGTCCTGCGCCTTGAGCTCGCGCACCCGCTCCAGGACGTCCCTGGAGATCAGCTCGACCGCGGGGTCCGGCGAAGTGGTGAGCGAGCGGGTGGCCACGTACTGCCTGAGGTGTGCGTAGGGGCTGGTCACGCCCAGTTTCTGCCCGACGTCGTAGGTCCCGCGGCCCATCAGGACGGCGTCGAAGTGCTTGGCCTCGAAGGTGTCCAGACCCAGCATCGCGTGCCCGTGGGTGGGGATGGTCTCCGCCCACTCCGTCGTGAGGTACTCGATGAACTCCGGGTCCAGGTACTGGTTGAAATAGTCGCCGTCACCGTCCGGGGCGGCGATGTAGCCGTCGAGCGAGGTGGCGATGAAGTACGTGAGCTTGCGCAAGCGGGCCTCTTCCGTTCGGGAGCACCCCACACCGGAGCACGTCAGGTAAAGTACTTCGCCCGTAGTGGTTTTGCAAGAACCCTCCTGTTACCCCCGCGGCTTGCGCCACATCGGCCACATCAGCGGACCCTCCGGCAGCCGCACCGCCGTACCGGTGAACTCCCAGCCGAGCCGCTCGTACAGCCGCATGCTGCGCTCGCTGCTCGCCTCCAGGTACGCCGGCACGCCCTCGCGGTCGCAGCGCTCCAGCACCGGCCGGATCAACTCACTGCCCAGCCCCTCCCCCTGCCGGTCGGGGGCGACCGCGATCATCAGCAGGTACTCGTGCTCCTCCGCCGTGGGGTGCACCGCGGCCGTCAGCCGGCCGACCAGCTCGCACCGCTCGTTGTCCGGGTCGGCCGCCGCGCGCATCTTCGCCGGGATCTCGTCCTCCCCCTCCGACTCGCCCGCGGGGATCCGCAGCCACAGCGCGGCCGCCGAGCCGTCCACCGCGCAGTCGATCCGGCCCTCGGCCAGCGCCACGTCCACGAAGACGCCCAGGAACTTCCCGTGCACGGCGGCCCGGTGTTCGGGATCCGGGAAGACCCAGCTGCTCACGGGGTCGGTGCGGAAGGCCTCGTCGAGCAGCCGCGCCACCGCGTCCCGGTCCGACTGATCCGCCTGACGTATCTCCAGCCCCACTGGTCACACCCTTCGCTCACGTGTCAACAACCTTGAGTGATCGTAGGGTTGGCCCCCCTACGCGGAAAGGCCTGTTCCGGCACCATCCGATGCCGGAACAGGCCTTTCCCCCGCCTTTCCCGCGCCTTTCCCCCGCCTGGCCCTACGGGCTCACCTCGTACGCCGCGTGACGAACTCCGCCAGCGTCAGCAGCCCGCCCGCCGCCCCGAGGTCGGGTACGGCCCTGGACAGCTGCTGCACCGCCCGGCCCATGCGGTCCGCGGCATGAGCCTGCGCCCAGTCCCGCCCGCCGGCCCGGTCCACCGCGTCGGCGGCCCGGCGTACGTCGTCCCCGCTCATGGGACCCGCGTACAGAGCGGCCAGCTCCTCCCCCGCCGTGGTGCCCGAGGTGAGGGCGGCCACGACCGGAAGGGACTTCTTGCGGGCGAGCAGATCGGCTCCCGCGGGCTTGCCGGTGTGCCCCGGATCCCCCCAGATGCCGATCAGGTCGTCGATCAGTTGGAAGGCCAGGCCGGCCTCCCGCCCGAAGGCGTCCATCGCATCGACCTCGTCCGGCCCGGCCCCCGCGTACAGCGCGCCGAGCGCGCACGCGCAGCCGAGGAGGGCCCCGGTCTTGGCGGTGGCCATGGTCAGGCACTCGTCGAGCGAGACGTGCGCACGCTGCTCGAAGGCGCAGTCCGCCTGCTGGCCCGCGCACAGCTCGATGACACAGGCCGCGAGCCGGGCGGATGCCGCCGCCGCGGCCGGATGCGGGTCCTGCGCGAGCAGCCGCAGCGCGAGCGCCATCATGGCGTCACCCGTGATGATCGCGTCCGGTATCCCGAACACCGTCCAGGCCGTGGCCCTGCCGCGCCTGCGGACGTCCTTGTCGATGACGTCGTCGTGCAGCAGCGTGAAGTTGTGCGCCAGTTCCACGGCCACCGCCGCCCGTACCGCGTCCTCGGCGCTGCCGTCCACGGCCTGGGCCGCGGCGAGCACCAGGGCGGGCCGGATGGCCTTCCCGGCATGGCCCGCGGCCGGGGTGCCGTCCGCCTGCTCCCAGCCGAAGTGGTACATCGCCACGCGCCGCATCGAACCGGGCAGGCTCTCCACCGTCCGGCGCAGCTCCGGGTCAACCGTTTCTCTCGTCCGTTCCAGGAGGGCCGCGGCCTCCTGGCCCTCCCCGGTCGTGATCGCCTCAGTGGTCGCCATAACGTTTCCCCGATGCTCCCGCATGTTCCCGATGTCCTTCGGCCGGCCGGCTCAGGGCCAGCGGCCGATCTCGACGTTCTCCAGTACGCCGAGCGCGTCCGGCACCAGTACCGCGGCGGAGAAGTAGGCGGTGACCAGGTACGAGATGATCGCCTGCTCGCTGATCCCCATGAAGCGGACCGACAGGCTCGGCTCGATCTCGTCGGGGATGCCGGGCTGGTGCAGCCCGATCACGCCCTGCTCGTCCTCACCGGTACGCATGCAGAGGATCGAGGTGGTCCGGGCGTCGCTGATCGGGATCTTGTTGCTCGGGAAGATCGGCACCCCGCGCCAGGAGGGCACCCGGTGGCCGCCGAAGTCCACCGACTCCGGGTACAGCCCGCGCTTGTTGCACTCACGGCCGAAGGCGGCGATCGCCTTGGGGTGCGCGAGGAAGAACTTGGAGCCGCGCCGCATGCTGAGCAGCTGGTCCATGTCGTCGGGGCTGGGCACACCGTCGTGCGGCTGGATGCGCTGGTCGTATTCGGCGTTGTGGAGCAGGCCGAATTCGCGGTTGTTGAGCATCTCGTGCTCCTGGCGCTCGCGCAGCGCCTCGACCGTGAGCCGCAACTGCTGCTCGGTCTGGTTCATCGGCTGGTTGTACAGGTCGGCGACGCGCGTGTGCACCCGCAGGACCGTTTGTGCAATGGAGAGCTCGTACTCGCGCGGGCGGGACTCGTAGTCCACGAAGGTGCCCGGGAGGACGGCCTCGCCGTGGTGGCCGGCGGAGAGGTCGATCGCGGCTTCGCCGTACTTGTTGGTGCGCTGGGCGGGCAGCGCCCGTACGCGCTCCACGTGCTCGCGCAGCGACTCGACCCGGTCCGCGAGCAGCTGGAAGTCCTGTCGCGACAGGACGAGCGCGGTACCGGAGGTGGCGGCGCGGGCGGTGTACTCCCAGATCGCCTCCTCGTCGACGAGGGAGTCCTCGCCGAAGTAGGCGCCGTCGGCGACGGTCCGCAGGACGGCGTCGTCGCCGTAGGGTCCCGGGCCGACGTGGTCGATGCGGCCGTGGGCGAGCAGGAACACCTCGTCGGAGGCGTTGCCGAAGGAGGTCAGCTCCTGGCCGGGCTCGAAGTCGATCTGCCGGCAGCGCTGGGAGAGTTCCCCGAGGACCTCCAGGTCCTCGTACTCGCGCAGCAGCGGGAGCTCACCGAGCTCGGCCGGGATGACCTGGACCTGCGTCCCGGTCTTGATGAACTCCACGCGGCCGTCACCGACCGAGTAGCTCAGGCGGCGGTTCACACGGTATGTGCCGCCCTGCACGGACACCCACGGGAGCATCTTCAGGAGCCACCGGGAGGTGATCTCCTGCATCTGCGGCGCGGACTTGGTCGTGGTTGCCAAGTTCCGCGCGGCCGAGGTCCCAAGACTGCGCTGCGGCGTCTGGGCCTCGGGTTCGGAACCTGCCTGGACCGACATGTATTTCCCTTTCGATCACTCCATGGATCTGCGGGACCAGCCTTCCAGTACGGAGCGTGCCGGAACCATTACACAAAAGGGTGGGACTACTCCATCCGGGGAAGGGGCACTCTCTGGGGTTCCACGCGTCCACACGCACCACCTCGAACCCCCCGTTTCGGCCACCGGTGCACGGTGCGCGCCCGACCCGGCCGGGCCGAGGCGCGGCACGGCGCGGCACGGCACGGCGGCCACGTCAACCCGGGCCGGGCGGGGTGGTCCGCGAACGGGAGAGCGCGGGCGACCGCTGGACCCGCTGACGATGAACGCGCTGGTCGCAGCCCCGGCGAGACCGCCTCTGCCGGGCATTTCAGGCAAGGCCGGGGCGGGGCCCGAAAAGCCCTGACCCGAGCGCCGGATGGCCGGTTACCACCGGCCGAGCGGGCTGCCTGGGCTCGACCTGACGGAAGATCGAACAGAAGTGCGCACCGTGGCGGCTCTCTGCTGTCCTTGAAGATCCCCGTCCCTCACCCCCCGCATCTCAGATGCCGATCACGCGAGGAGTCCCGATGCTCTCCGAGAAGTCGACCGCGACCGTACGCGCCACCCTGCCCGCCGTCGGGGCGGCCATCGGCGACATCACGGAGCTCTTCTACACGAAGCTGTTCGCGGCCCACCCGGGGCTGCTCCGCGACCTCTTCAACCGGGGCAACCAGAACGCCGGACTCCAGCAGCAGGCCCTCGCCGGCTCCATCGCGGCCTTCGCGACCCACCTCCTCGACCACCCGGACACCCGGCCCGACGTGATGCTCGGCCGCATCGCCCACAAGCACGCCTCGCTCGGCGTGACCCGCGAGCAGTACCCCGTCGTCCACAAGTACCTCTTCGAGGCCATCGCCGAGACGCTCGGCGAGGCCGTCACCCCCGACGTCGCGCAGGCCTGGGACGAGGTCTACTGGCTGATGGCCCATGCCCTCATCACCATCGAGGAGCGCCTCTACGCCGAGCAGCGGGTGATCGCCGGCGACGTGTGGCGCGAGTGGACGGTCACGGCTCGGGTCGAGGAGACGCCCGACTGCACGACCTTCCGGATCGCCCCCGCCGACGGCGCCCCCGCACCCGGCTTCAAGCCCGGCCAGTACGTCTCGGTCCAGGTGGAACTCCCGGACGGCGCCCGCCAGATCCGCCAGTACAGCCTCTCCACCTCTCCGGGCTCACCGGTCCGCGCGATCACCGTCAAGCGGGTCCACGGCCCGGCCGCCGCGGGACCCGACGGCGAGGTCTCCCACCACCTCCACGCCAACGTCGCGGTGGGCGACCGGATCCGGGTCTCCGCTCCCTACGGCGACCTGGTCCTGCGGGACTCCGGCGCCCCGGTCCTGCTCGCCTCGGCGGGCATCGGCTGCACCCCGATGCTCGCGATGCTGGAGCACCTGGCCGACACGGGGCACACCGCCCCCGTGACCGTCCTGCACGCCGACCGCTCCCCCGGCGACCACGCCCTGCGGGGCGACCACCGGGCGCTGACCTACAAGCTCCCCGACGCCTCGGCCGCCTTCTGGTACGAGGAGGCGGCGGAGCCGGACGACCGCGCGGGCCTGCTCGACCTGTCGGACGTCACCGTCGTCCCCGGCACCACGGCGTACCTGTGCGGGCCGCTCCCCTTCATGAAGTCCGTGCGCGAGCAGCTGATCGCCAAGGGCGTGCCGCCCGTCGACATCCACTACGAGGCGTTCGGCCCGGACATGTGGCTCGCCTCGGCGTGACGGAGGTGACGTGACGTGACGCGACAGCTGTTGCGGCTGAGCCGATCCGGACGGTGTCCGGATCGGCTCGCTTGCTGTACGAACGCACTAGCCGCGGAAGGGCCGCCTCCGCTAGACCCGTTGAGGAAAGGGGCGGGCACGCGAGGTGACCGCCGAGCACCGTGAAGGAGGCGGTCATGGCCGCACCCATGTCCGCGAACCGGTTCATCGACGCCTTGCGGAACGAGGGGCTGACCGTCGTGGAGGTCGGCGCCTGGCGCACCCACAACCGCAACCACAAGGGCCCCTGGGGCCCGGTGCACGGGGTGATGATCCACCACACCGTCACGCGCGGCACCGCGCACACCGTCCAGCTCTGCCGCGACGGCCACGACCGCCTCCCCGGCCCCCTCTGCCACGGGGTCATCGCCAAGGACGGCCGCGTCCACCTGGTCGGCTACGGTCGCGCCAACCACGCGGGCTCCGGCGACTCGGACGTCCTGGCGGCGGTGATCGCCGAGAGGCGGCTCCCACCGGACAACCAGACGGACACGGACGGCAACCGGCACTTCTACGGCTTCGAGTGCGAGAACCTCGGCGACGGCGAGGACCCCTGGCCGGCGGTCCAGCTCGACGCGATCACCCGCGCGGCGGCCGCCGTCTGCCGGGTCCACGCCTGGACCGCCCGCTCGGTCATCGGCCACCTCGAATGGCAGCCGGGCAAGGTCGACCCCAGGGGTTTCACGATGGCCTCGCTGCGCGACCGCGTCGCGGAGCGTCTGAAGTAGCGCGCCGCCCGGAGGAGTGCGCCACCCGGAGAAACCAGGGGTCTGCGGGAGCGGCGGCGCTCGGGGCGGCCGAGGCCCGGCCGCCCCCGCCGGGGACAATGGCCAGGTGAACCACCCCGAGCCCGCCGCCGACCCCCTGCGGCCGCGCCCCGCGTCCCCGCTGACCGAGGCGGCCGACGAGCGGTTCGCCGCGCACGGCGTACGGCTGCTGCTCAAGCGGGACGACCTCGTCCATCCGGAGCTGCCCGGCAACAAGTGGCGCAAGCTCGCACCGAACCTGCGGGCCGCGGTGGCGGCCGGGCACCGGAGCCTGGTCACCTTCGGCGGGGCGTACTCGAACCACCTGCGCGCCACCGCCGCGGCCGGGCGGCTGCTGGGGCTGGAAACCATCGGCCTCGTGCGCGGCGACGAGCTGGCCGGCCGCCCGCTCAACGACCCCCTCGCCCGGTGCGCCGCGGACGGCATGCGGCTGCACTTCGTCTCCCGCGCCGACTACCGCCGCAAGGCCGAGCCGCCGACGCTGGCCCGGCTGCTGGAGGGGGCCGGGGCGCAGGGGGCGTACGTCGTCCCGGAGGGCGGCAGCAACCCCCTCGCGCTGCGGGGCTGCGCCGAGCTGGGCCGCGAGCTGCGTGCCGCGGCCGACGTGGTCGCGGTGGCCTGCGGGACGGGCGGCACCCTGGCGGGTCTGGCGGCCGGGCTGGCCCCGGGACAGCGGGCGCTCGGCGTACCGGTCCTGGCGGGCGGTTTCCTGGCCGCGGAGATACGTTCCCTCCAGCTGGCCGCCTTCGGTGGCCCGGCGGGCGACTGGGCCCTGGCCGAGGGCTACCACCACGGCGGCTACGGCCGCGTCCCCCCGGCCCTCGACTCCTTCGCCGCCGACTTCGAGGCACGCCACGGGCTCCCGGTCGAGCGCGTCTACGTCGCCAAGCTGCTCTGGGCCCTGACCGGCCTCACCGCCTCCGGCGCCTTCCCCCCGGGCACCACCGTGGCCGCCGTCATCACCGGCCGGCCGTAGTCCCACCCGTACGGGGCGGACGGCAGCGCGCCAGGAGCGGTACCTGCCTCACCGCCCCCGCGTCAGGACGCCTCCTCCCGGTACGCCGCCGCCTCCTCCAGGTCCAGCCTGCGCAGCAGCGCCCGCAGCATCTCGTCGTCGATCCGGCGGCTGTCGCGCAGGGAGACGAAGACCTCCCGCTCGGCCGCGATCATCTCTCGGGCCAGGCGCCGGTAGACGTCGTCCGCCGACTCGCCGGTAACGGCGTCGACCTGGCCCAGCCGCTCCCACACCGCGTTGCGGCGCCGCTCCAGCACGGTCCGTAGCCGGTCCGCCAGCGGCGGCGGCAGGCTATTGCCCGGCTCCTCCAGCAGCTCCGTCAGCCGCTCCTCCGCCGCCCGTGAGGCCTCGCTCTGCGCCTGCGCCTCCGCCAGGGTCTCGGCGTGCGGGTCCCGCGGCGGCAGCTTCAGCAGCCGGATCAGCGGTGGCAGCGTCAGGCCCTGCACCACCAGGGTCCCGATGACCGTGGTGAAGGTCAGGAAGAGGATCAGGTTCCGGTGCGGCACGGACATCGGCACGGAGAAGGCGATGGCGAGCGAGACCACACCGCGCATCCCCGCCCAGCCGACGACCACCGGCGCCTTCCAGGTGGTGTCGGGCTCCCTGGAGCGGACCCGGGCCGACAGCCGGCGCGGTACGAAGGTCGCCGGGAACACCCAGACGAAGCGGGCCACCACCACCGCGAGGAAGACGGCGGTCGCGTACCAGGCCGCGTGCATGCCCTCGTACTCGCCCAAACCTCGGAGGACGACCGGCAGCTGAAGTCCGATCAGGGCGAAGACCACCGACTCCAGGACGAAGGCGACCATCTTCCACACCGCCTCCTCCTGGAGCCGGGTGGCGAAGTCGACCTGCCAGTTCCGGTGCCCGAGGTACAGCGCGACGACGACCACGGCGAGCACACCGGAGGCGTGGACCCGTTCGGCCGCCGCGTACGCCACGAAGGGGATCAGCAGCGACAGGGTGTTCTGGAGCAGGGGTTCCTTCAGCCGCTTGCGGAGGTGGTGGATGGGGACCATCAGCAGCAGGCCCACTCCGACCCCGCCCACCGAGGCCAGCAGGAACTCCGCGATCCCGCCCGCCCAGCCGGCGCCGACCCCGACCGCCGCCGCCAGTGCCACCTTGTACGCGGTGATGGCGGTGGCGTCGTTCACCAGGGACTCACCCTGCAGGATGGTGGTCATCCGGCTCGGCAGCCCGAGTTTGCGGGCGATGGCGGTGGCCGCGACCGCGTCGGGCGGCGCGATCACCGCGCCCAGCACCAGCGCCACGGGCAGGGTCAGTCCCGGCACCACCAGGTACGCCGCGTACCCGACGGCGAGCGTCGCGAAGAGCACGTAGCCCACCGACAGCATCGCGATCGGCCGGATGTTCGCCCGCAGGTCCAGGTACGAGCTGTCCACGGCGGCCGTGTGCAGCAGGGGCGGGAGCAGCAGCGGCAGCACGATGTGCGGGTCGAGGGCGTAGGAGGGCACGCCCGGGACGTACGCCGCGATCAGGCCGGCCGCGACCAGCAGCAGGGGCGCGGGCACGGGCGTCCGGCGGGCCAGCCCCGCGACGGCCGCGCTGCCCGCGACCAGCGCCACCAGCGGCAATACCTCCATCGAAGATCCGTCCTCATCCGTCGTCTGCCAGCACCCGCGTCGTACGCTGGCCATCATGAGCGAGTGCGTCCACGTTCCCGAACTGCCGCGCCCCGAGCCGGTCCCGCTGGCCGAGAGCTGCCCCGAATGTCTGGCAACCGGCAGCCATCCCGTGCAGTTGCGCATGTGCCTGTGGTGCGGTTACGTGGCGTGCTGCGACTCCTCACCCCATCGCCACGCCACGGGGCATTACCACGCCACCGGCCATCCGATGATGCGGAGCTTCGAACCGGGCGAGACCTGGCGGTGGTGTTTTGTCGACGGTTCGATCGTCTGAGGCGGGGTAGGTCAACCCTCCGCCGGTTCCCCCGATTTGGCCCTTGCAGACCTCTAGCCACTGTGCGTACCCGTGTGCTTACCATCGGTCACGGGACGGAGGGGTGGCGGGCGGGCTGCTCCCGTGGTCGCCAAGGGGGGTGCCGCGACACGATCGCCCGGATCGCGATAGCGTCACCGGCGAACAGAGCTCGTACCACCTTGGAGGTGAGGGTGTCCCAGATCGCAGGCGAGCCCGGGACCCAGGACTTCGTGGAAGTCCGGCTGCCCGCTGCGGGTGCCTACCTGTCGGTGCTGCGGACGGCCACGGCCGGCCTCGCGGCACGTTTGGACTTCACTCTCGACGAGATCGAGGACCTCCGCATCGCGGTGGACGAGGCCTGCGCGATCCTGCTCCAGCAGGCCGTGCCCGGCTCCGTCCTCAGCTGCGTCTTCCGGCTGGTGGACGATTCGCTGGAGGTGACCGTCTCGGCGCCGACCACGGACGGGCGTGCGCCGGAGCGCGACACGTTCGCCTGGACCGTCCTTTCGGCGCTGGCCGGCAAGGTCGAGGCCACGGTCGAGGAGGACCGGACGGTGAGCATCAGCCTTTACAAACAGCGCGGCGTGGGGCCAGGCCCGGCGTGAGCGGCGGGGAGATCCCGGTGCGGGGTGGGGATCGGCCCCGGGTACGGCACGAGGTCGACGGCGGCATCCCGGAGCAGCACCAGGCCCGGCCGCACCCGGCTGACGCGGAAGCGGAAGACGGCTTTTTGGACTCGGCGGAGCGACGGGCGGGCCCTATGAGCGACAACCAGCACGACCGACCACAGCCACTGGAGACCGCGGCAGCGGCCCCTGCGGACCCGATGGTTCCGCCGGCACCGGTGTTCCCGGTGACGGCGGCGCTGCCCGATCCGCGTGACCGCAGTGGCGCGCGGGCCCTTTTCATCGAGCTGCGGGCGATGCCCGACGGCTCGGTGGAGCGGGCGGAGCTGCGCAACCGCCTCGTACGGATGCACCTGCCGCTGGTCGAGCACCTGGCGCGGCGGTTCCGCAACCGCGGAGAGCCGCTGGACGACTTGACGCAGGTCGCCACGATCGGCCTGATCAAGTCCGTGGACCGGTTCGACCCGGACCGCGGGGTCGAGTTCTCCACGTACGCCACGCCCACGGTGGTCGGCGAGATCAAGCGCCACTTCCGGGACAAGGGCTGGGCGGTACGGGTGCCCCGGCGCCTCCAAGAGCTGCGGCTCTCCCTGACGACGGCCACGGCGGAACTGTCCCAGCAGCACGGCCGCTCGCCCACGGTCCACGAACTGGCCGAGCGGCTGGGGATCTCCGAGGAGGAGGTCCTGGAGGGGCTGGAATCGGCCAATGCCTACAGCACGCTGTCGCTGGACGTCCCCGACACCGACGACGAGTCGCCGGCCGTCGCGGACACCCTGGGCGCGGAGGACGAGGCCCTGGAGGGCGTCGAGTACCGGGAGTCGCTCAAGCCGCTGCTGGAGGGCCTGCCGCCGCGGGAGAAGCGGATCCTGCTGCTTCGCTTCTTCGGCAACATGACGCAGTCGCAGATCGCCCAGGAGGTCGGCATCTCCCAGATGCACGTCTCCCGCCTGCTGGCCCGCACCCTGGCCCAGCTCCGCGAGAAGCTCCTGGTGGAGGAGTAGGCCCTACGGAGGAACAGGGCGTACTGGCGTACGGAAAAACAGGACGATCGGGTTATCGGGCCTGCCCGCCGGGCCCCATACCCAGGGCTTCGGTCGCCGTCGGGTTGACGACCAGGGCTACGACGGCCACCGCGGCCACCGCCAGGGCCACCGCGGCGGCGGTCATCGCGCCGCCCGCGGTCCAGAACGTCCAGGCCACCGGCATCGCCATCAGCTGGGTGATCACCGCTGGGCCGCGGCTCCAGCGGCGGCCCAGGCGCAGCCCGCGGGCGGCGACCAGCGGCAGCGCGGCGAGCGCGAGCAGGGTGATCCCCCCGGTCTCGGCCTGCTGCGGGGAGTCGGGGTCGCCGGCGATGCCCACGAACAGCATGTAGACGCCGAGGCCGGCCAGCGCCAGGCCCTCCAGGGCGGTGAGCGCGGCGGCGGCGGTCAGCCGGCCGGGCAGCGCTGCGGGCGGGGCGGCGTCGGGGGCGGGGGCATTCGAGGGCGGCTTCGTACTCACCCCAGCAGGGTAGCCGCGGGGCCGCCGACCGGTAGAGGACGGGCAGTAGGGTCGGCCCGCGAAGGGGTGGGTAGTCTGGCGCTCATGCGTGCACTTCTCGTGGCCAACCCAGCAGCGACGACCACCAGTGCGCGCACGCGTGACGTCCTGACCCACGCCCTGGCCAGCGAGATGAAGCTGGAAGCGGTGACCACCGAGTACCGGGGGCACGCCCGGGACCTGGGGCGCCGGGCCGCGCGGGAGGGCCTGGACCTCGTCGTGGCCCTGGGCGGCGACGGCACGGTCAACGAGGTGGTCAACGGGCTGCTGCACGACGGGCCCGATCCGGAGCGGCTGCCGCGGCTGGCGGTGGTTCCCGGCGGCTCCACCAATGTCTTCGCGCGGGCCCTCGGGCTGCCCAATGACGCGGTCGAGGCGACCGGCGCCCTGCTGGACGCGCTGCGGGAGCGGCGCGAGCGGACGGTGGGCCTGGGCCTGGCGGCCGGCATCCCGGGCACCGAGGACGAGTCGGTTCCGGCGCGCTGGTTCACCTTCTGCGCGGGCTTCGGTTTCGACGCCGGTGTGGTGGGGCGGGTGGAGCAGCAGCGGGAGCGGGGCAAGCGTTCGACGCATGCGCTGTATGTACGACAGCTGCTGCGCCAGTTCCTGGAGGAACCGAACCGCCGGCACGGCACGGTGACGCTGGAGCGGCCCGGCGCGGATCCGGTGACGAACCTGGTGCTGTCCATAGTCTGCAACACCTCGCCCTGGACGTATCTGGGCAATCGCCCGCTGTACGCGTCCCCTCGGGCGTCGTTCGATACCGCGCTTGACGTACTGGCACTCAACCGTTTGTCAACTTCGGCGGTCGCCCGATATGCCACACAGCTCCTGACCTCGACTCCTGAGCGTGGTCCACACGGCAAGCACGCAGTGTCTCTACACGATCTGACCGACTTCACCTTGCATTCGAAGGTTCCGCTCCCGTTCCAGATGGACGGAGACCACCTGGGCCTGCGGACCAGCGTTCAGTTCACAGGCGTTCGTCGTGCACTGCGTGTGATTGTGTGAGTGGAAGGGCCTAAAGGCCTTTCACTCGAACGTTTACACGCCGGTCCACCCCCACGAACTAGGGCTGTGACCTAGTCGACACCGACGAATCAAAAAAAACTTTCCGGAAGGGGTTGTATCCCCGTCCGAGGTTTGCGAATCTCTACATGGCGATCGGGACAGCCCGCAGCACCCGGCACCCACACAGACCGCCAGAACCCCTCCACGAATCACGGACCGCACCCGGGAAACTGGGCGTTCGCCCTTCCCTCACGGGGGGATTCGTGAAAGCGTTCACATTCACAAGCAACCTGCTGGTAATACAAGGAGATGGAGCAGCCATGGACTGGCGTCACAACGCCGTTTGCCGCGAGGAAGACCCGGAACTCTTCTTCCCCATCGGCAACACCGGTCCTGCGCTGCTGCAGATCGAGGAAGCCAAGGCCGTCTGCCGCCGCTGCCCCGTCATGGAGCAGTGCCTGCAGTGGGCGCTCGAGTCCGGCCAGGACTCCGGTGTCTGGGGCGGTCTCAGCGAGGACGAGCGCCGCGCGATGAAGCGCCGCGCCGCTCGCAACCGGGCGCGCAACGCCAGCGCCTGACAACGACTTTCGAGCCTCGACGCAGCGCGTAGTACCCCATAGAAGCGCTTGGCAACATGCTCTTGAACCCCGGTCCGGGAACCGCCCCCAGCTACCGCTGGAGGTGCCCCGGGCCGGGGTTCAGTGCTGTCCGGTCACGCTCGGTGACGGGTCTCGCTCGTGCCCGCCGCGCCTGCGCCCGGCAGCCTATTTCTGGGGGCTGGACGGAACGTCGAGGATGACCTTGGTGCCGCGCGGCTCCCTGCGGACCATGTCGAAGGTGCCGCCGAGCTCGCCCTCCACGAGGGTCCGTACGATCTGCAGCCCGAGATTGCCGGCCCGCTGCGGATCGAAGCCCTCCGGCAGTCCGCATCCGTCGTCCAGCACCGTGATCAGCAGGCGGGCGTCGGCGCGGCCGCTGCCGGTGCGCGTGGCGTAGACCTCGACCGTGCCGCCCTCTCCCTGGGTGAAAGCGTGCTCCAGGGCGTTCTGCAGGACTTCGGTCAGGACCATCGACAGCGGGGTGGCGACCTCCGCGTCCAGGATTCCGAACCGGCCGGTGCGGCGGCAGTCCACCTTGCCCGGGGAGATCTCCGAGACCATCGCGATCACACGGTCGGCGATCTCGTCGAACTCGACCCGCTCATCCAGGTTCTGAGACAGCGTCTCGTGCACGATCGCGATCGAACCGACCCGGCGCACGGCCTCGTTGAGCGCCTCACGGCCGTTCTCGGAATCCATCCGGCGGGCCTGGAGCCGCAGGAGCGCGGCCACGGTCTGGAGGTTGTTCTTCACCCGGTGGTGGATCTCCCGGATGGTCGCGTCCTTGGTGATCAACTCTCGTTCACGACGGCGCAGTTCGGTGACGTCGCGGCACAGCACGAGGGAGCCGATCCGGGTCCCCTTCGGCTTGAGGGGAATGGCGCGCAGCTGGATGACCCCGCCGTTACCCTCGACCTCGGTCTCCCGCGGGGCCCAGCCGCTGGCGAGTTTGACCAGGGCCTCGTCCACCGGGCCGCGGGAGGGGGCGAGTTCGGTGGTGGTGTCGCCCAGGTGCTGGCCCACCAGGTCGGAGGCGAGGCCGAGGCGGTGGTACGCGGAGAGCGCGTTGGGCGAGGCGTACGTCACCACGCCGTCGGCGTCGAGCCGTATCAGGCCGTCGCCGACGCGGGGCGAGGCGTCCATGTCGACCTGCTGGCCGGGGAAGGGGAAGGAGCCCGCCGCGATCATCTGGGCCAGGTCGGAGGCGGACTGGAGGTAGGTCAGCTCCAGCCGGCTCGGTGTGCGCACGGTGAGCAGATTGGTGTTGCGGGCGATGACGCCCAGCACCCGCCCCTCGCGGCGCACGGGGATCGACTCGACGCGGACCGGCACTTCCTCGCGCCACTCCGGGTCGCCCTCGCGCACGATCCGGCCCTCGTCGAGGGCGGCGTCGAGCAGTGGGCGGCGACCGCGCGGAATCAGGTGGCCGACCATGTCGTCCTGGTACGAGGTGGGGCCGGTGTTGGGGCGCATCTGCGCGACCGAGACGTACCGGGAGCCGTCGAGGGTGGGCACCCACAGCACGAGGTCGGCGAAGGACAGGTCGGAGAGCAGCTGCCACTCCGAGACCAGCAGGTGGAGCCACTCCAGGTCGGTTTCACTGAGAGCGGTGTGCTGGCGTACGAGGTCGTTCATGGAGGGCACGTGGCGAGCGTACCCCGGGTACGGCTCATCACTTTCCCCGCCGGAATACCCAGGAGTATCCAGGAGGGCTGAAGGCCGCGTACTGTTGGAGGAAGTGACGGGATCGCAGTGCCCGTCATGGATGGACAGAACAGATTGGTCTAGTCCAGAATGGATTAAGCTTCCGCCCTCCCCGCACAGGAGGACGGATCGAGGAAGCCGCGCGCTCTGCCCTGACCGCGCAGGCCCCTCCCACCGGCCGCCGGGAACCGCACACCCGTCGGCCGTAAGTACTCCGGGCTACGGTGCCGGGCGGGCTGAGGGTCCCGTCCTGCACCGTGGCCCAGAGGAATTTTTGGGGCGGAATTTTTGGGGCGGAGCCTCCGGGCCGGAAGCGGGCGGGCCGTCCGGCGGATCCCGGGGTGGCCGCCTCCCGGGCGCGAGCCCTCCCGTCCGGTTATGCCGGCCAGGCCAGTGCGGCCAGTTCCGCCACCGCCTCCAGCTCTTCCCGGGTCGCCCCGTCGCGCGACTGCTGGGACATCCCCTGAAGCACGGCCCCGGTGTAGCGGGCGAGCGCCCGCGCATCCGTGTCCGCAGGCAGGACGCCTGTCGCGACGTCCGCCCGGATCCGGCTCTCGAGCAACGCCAGATTGGCGTTGCGCCGCTCGCGCAGAGCCTCCGCCACCTCTTCCGAGGTGGTGTTGACGGCCGCACTGATCACCATGCAGCCCGGCGGGTGGGCCGGATCGGTGTAGACCTCGGCCGCCTCGCGCAGGATGCGTTCCATGGCCGCGCGGGCGGTGGGCTCCTCGGCGAGCGCCACGCTCGCGAAGTCCCCGTACCGGCTTCCGTACACCACCACGACCTCGTCGAAGAGCGTGCGCTTGTCACCGAAGGCCGCGTAGAGGCTGGGCGCGCTGATCCCCAGGGAGGCGGTCAGGTCGGAGATCGAGGTCGCCTCGTAACCGCGCTCCCAGAAGGCGAGCATGGCCTTGTCGAGGGCGGCGTCACGGTCGAAGGAGCGCGGCCTGCCGCGCTGTCCGGTCACCATGCGCTCATTCTATAGCGGTCGCTAGTGAATCTGGTACGGTCTCTTTCTGTAGCGACCACTAGCAATTGCTGAGGGAGGCGCGTCATGGGCGTGCTCAAGGGGAAGACGGCACTGGTCACGGGCGGCAGCCGGGGCATCGGGCGGGCGGTGGCGGAGCGGCTCGCACGGGACGGGGCGCTGGTCGCCGTGCATTACGGGCACCACGAGGCGGCCGCGCGGGAGACGGTGGCCGGGATCCTGGCGGCGGGCGGGCAGGCCTTCGCCATCGGGGCGCGGCTCGGCGTCCCGGGTGACGCGCAGGCCCTCTGGGCCGCGTACGAGGCCCATCCCGCGCACACGGACGGCGTCGACATCCTCGTCAACAACGCGGGGGCGGCCACTTTCGCCGGCATCGAGGAGACCGACGAGGAGACGTACGACCAGATCCACGCGCTCAACGCGAAGGCCTCGTTCTTCGTGATCAAGCACGGGCTGGCCCGGCTGCGCGACGGCGGCCGGATCGTGAACGTGACCGGCACCCCGGACATCGCCCTGCCCGCGATCCTGGCCACGATCATGGCGAAGGGCGCGGTCAACGCACTGACGCGGTCGCTGTCCGCCGCGCTCGCCCCGCGCGGGATCACCGTGAACTCGGTGGGCCCCGGCATCACCGAGACCGACCTGAACGCGGCCTGGCTGTCCGACCCGGCGGCGCGGGCCCACGCGGCCTCCCGCTCCGTCTTCGGCCGGATCGGCACGACGGAGGAGATCGCGGACGTGGTGGCCTTCCTGGCCTCGGCGGACTCCCGCTGGGTGACGGGCCAGCACCTGGACGCCACGGGCGGCCTCCAGCTGGCGCTGCTGTAGCCGGTACCGGCCGTCCGGGGCGGTTTCAGTGGGTCTCGGTGACCTTCGCGAGCGCGCGGGGCGCGTCCGGGTCCTGGCCCCGGGCGACCGTCACCTCGTAGGCGAGGAGCTGGAGCGGCAGGATCTCCAGCAGCGGCTGGAGCTCCTCGGGAACCTCCCTCGTGGGCAGGGCGAAACCGGCCGTGGCGGTCTCGACCCGCTCCCTGGAGCCGACGATGCACAGGTCGGCGCCCCGGCCGCGGAGCCGGTCGAGGACGGGCTGGAGCGCCTCGCCGCCGCGGCCGTCGGGGACGACGGCGATGACCGGGGAGATGTTGTCGACCATGGCCAGCGGGCCGTGCAGCAGGTCGGCGCCGGAGTAGGCGAGCGCGGGGATGTAGCTGGTCTCCATGAACTTGAGGGCCGCCTCGCGGGCGGTGGGGTAGCCGAAACCGCGCGAGGTGACGACCATCCGCTCGGCGAACCGGTACCGCGCGGCCAGCCCGCGCACCTCGGCGCGCCGGTCGAGGACCTCCTCGGCGAGGCCGGGCAGCGCCGCGGCGGCGGCCGTACCCGTACCGTCGCCGTCCCGCAGCGCCTCGGCGAAGAGGAACAGCGCGAGCAGGGAGGCGGTGTACGTCTTGGTGGCGGGCAGCGCCTTCTCCGGGCCCGCGAGTACGTCGATGTGGTACTCGGCGACGGCGGCGAGCCCGGAGTCGGGGTTGTTGGTGACGGCGACGGTGATCGCCCCCGCGCTGCGGGCGGCGAGGGTGGAGGCGATGAGGTCGGGCGAGCCGCCGGACTGGCTGACGGTGACGACGAGGACGTCGTCGAGGCGGGGCCTGGCGCCGTACGCGGTGATCGTGGACATCGAGCTGAGCCCGCAGGGCAGGCCGTGGCCGACCTCCAGGAGGTACTTGGCGTAGAGCGCGGCGTGGTCAGAGCTGCCGCGCGCGGCGAGCAGCACGAACCGGGGACGCCGGGCGGCGACGGCCCGGGCGGTCTCGGCGATGGCCGCGGCGCCGTCCGCCAGGAGCCGCCGCCACACCTCGGGCTGCTGCGCGATCTCGGCGGCCATGATGCTGCCGGGCCGTTCCGTGCCGGGCATGGCGATACCTCCGCGGACGAGGGCTGCGACGCGCCTCCAGTCTCCCCCGCGGCCGCGCTCCCCGCCCGCCCACGCGCCGTGCCCCGGCCGGGGGGCCGCGCCCGTCCCGCCGTGCCCCCGCCGGGGGCCGGAATCCCCGCCCGTCCCGCGCCGCCGCTGCTGGGGCTCCGCCCCAGACCCCCCGCCTCACACATCGGCGCGGGGCTGGGTTGGCCCGAGAGGCCGGACGTCCGGATGCGGATCACCATGGATAGCGGCGAGACCCCGCCGGGAGGCAAGGGCCTCTGCTAGATTGGTCTATACCACAACATGCCCGGACCCCTCTCTCAGATCGGCAGGCCCCGCGTGGAAGTTGTCATCGTCCCGGACGCCAAGGCAGGCGGCGAGCTCATCGCGGAGGCCATGGCCGCCCTGGTCCGCCGCAAGCCCGACGCCCTGCTCGGCGTGGCGACCGGCTCTACCCCGCTGCCCATCTACGAGGCCCTCGCCGCCAAGGTCAAGTCCGGCCAGGTGGACGCCTCCAAGGCCCGCATCTGCCAGCTCGACGAGTACGTCGGCCTGCCGCCCGGCCACCCCGAGTCCTACCGCGCCGTCGTGCTGCGCGAGGTCGTCGAGCCCCTCGGCCTGTCGGAGGCCTCCTTCATCGGCCCCGACGGTTCCGCCGAGGACATCGTGGGCGCGTGCGAGGCGTACGACCAGGCCCTCGCCATGGCCGGCGGCGTCGACCTCCAGCTGCTGGGCATAGGCACGGACGGTCACATCGGCTTCAACGAGCCGTGCTCCTCCCTCGCCTCCCGCACCCGCATCAAGACGCTGACGCAGCAGACCCGCGTGGACAACGCGCGCTTCTTCGACAACGACATAGACCAGGTCCCGCACCACGTCATCACCCAGGGCATCGGCACCATCCTCGACGCCCGCCACCTGGTGCTGCTGGCCACCGGCGAGGGCAAGGCCGAGGCCGTCGCGCAGACCGTCGAGGGTCCGCTGTCCGCGCTGGTCCCCGCTTCCGCGCTGCAGCTGCACCGGCACGCGACCGTGGTCGTGGACGAGGCGGCCGCCTCGAAGCTGAAGCTGGCCGACTACTTCCGCCACACGTACGCGAACAAGCCGTCCTGGCAGGGTCTGTAGGCCCCACCCGTACGGCGAGAGGCCGGGCTCCCGTCACGGGATGCCCGGCCTCTCGCATGTCCCGCCGACCGCCGCGCCCGGCCCGCCCGCGACCACTCCGGGCGGAGCCGGTGGACGGCGGCCGCGGAGGTTCACACCCCCGCGACGACCTCCGCCGCCGCGCGACCGCACACGCGGGACGCCCCGTGCGTCGCGACGTGGAACGCCCCGCGCGGCTCCGCGCGCGGCAGGCCCATCTCGACCACGACCGTGTCCGGCCGGGCCGAGATCAGCGCCGCCAGGGCCCGCGTCATCCAGGGGTGCCGGTGCGCGTCGCGTACCACGGCGACGACGGTACGGTCCCCCGCGGCCGCCAGGATGTCCCCCGCCGAGGCGCCCTCGGGGTAGACGCCCGCGGTGGTTCCCGGTACCAGCGCGGCCAGTTCACCGGCCACGCCCCAGGGGGTCTCGTCGCCCACCGCGATGTTCGCGACCGGGGTCAGGGTGGCCACGTACGGGTGGGAGACCGGCGAGGCGGTGCCGGTGACGACCACCGCGCGGCGGGCCGCCGCCAGCCCGATGCCGGACGCGCCGCTCCCCTGTGCCGAAGCGTCCGGCAGCGGCCGTCGGGCCTGACGGGTCTGCCGGGTCCAATCGGCCAGCGCCCGCACCCGGGCGGCGGCGTCGGCGAGCCGCTCCTGCGGGAGCGTCCCCTCCCGTACGGCCTCGACGAGCGCGTCGCGCAGCCGGAGCACGGTCGCCTCGTCGGCGAGTCCGCCGCCGACGCAGATCGCGTCGGCGCCGGCCGCGATGGCCAGGACCGAGCCGCGCTCGATGCCGTACGTCCCCGCGATGGCGTTCATCTCCATGCCGTCGGTGACGATCAGTCCCTCGTAGCCGAGCTCCTTGCGCAGCAGACCGGTCAGGATCTGCGGGCTGAGTGTGGCGGGCCGGGTCGGGTCGAGGGCGGGCACCAGGATGTGCGCGCTCATCACGGCCTTCGTGCCGGCCTCGATGGCCGCCTTGAAGGGGACGAGCTCGCGGGCCTGGAGGGTGTCCAGGTCCACGTCGATGCGCGGCATCGCGTGGTGCGAGTCGACGTTGGTGTCGCCGTGGCCCGGGAAGTGCTTGGTGCACGCGGCGACGCCGGCGGCCTGGAGGCCTTCGACGTACGCGGCGGTGTGCCGGGCGGCGAGGTGGGTGTCCGCGCCGAAGGACCGTACGCCGATGACCGGGTTGTCCGGGTTGGAGTTGACGTCCGCGGACGGGGCCCAGTTGAGGTTGACCCCGCACTCGGCGAGGCGCCGGCCCAGCTCGCGGGCGACGTCCCGGGTCAGGGCGGTGTCGTCGACGGCGCCCAGGGCGAGGTTGCCGGGGAAGGACGAGCCGCCCCGTACTTCCAGGCGGGTGACGTCGCCGCCCTCCTCGTCGATGGCGACGAGTACGTCGTCCCGCTCGGCGCGCAGCTGCGCGGTGAGCGCGGCGAGCTGCTCGGGCGAGGCGATGTTGCGGCCGAACAGGCCGACCGCGGTGAGGCCTTCGCCGACCCGGCGGAGCAGCCACGCGGGGGCGGTGGTGCCCTCGAAGCCGGGCTGGAGGACCGCGAGGGCGTCCCTGGTGAGGGTGTCGGTGTGGTGCGCAAGGACAGTCATGGGGCCGTTATCCCTTCACGGCGCCGGCGGTCATGCCGCCGACGGCCTTGCGCTGGAGGAAGATGAAGATCAGCAGGACCGGGAGCGCGAAGAGCGAGGACGCGGCCATGGTGGCGCCCCAGTCGTTGCCGAAGGCCGACATGAACTCGGTCAGCCAGAGCGGCAGGGTCTGCGCGGTCTTGTCCTTGTTCAGGATCAGGACCATCGCGAACTCGTTCCAGGCGGTGATGAAGCCGAAGAGCGAGGTGGACATCAGGCCGGGGGCCAGCAAGGGGAAGATCACCTTGCGGAAGGCCTGGCCGCGGGTGCAGCCGTCGATCTGTGCGGCCTCCTCCAGCGTCACCGGGACGGCGGCGATGAAGCCGCGCAGGGTCCAGATGGTGAAGGGAAGGACCATCGCGAAGTAGATCGCGGTGAGCAGCGGGAGACTGTTCAGCATCTCGCCGTCGCGGGCGATCATGTACATCGCGATGACCATGACCTCCCAGGGGGCCATCTGGGCCATCATCACGGCGAGTACGAGGCCCTTGCGGCCCTTGAACTTCATGCGGGCGATGGCGAAGCTCGCGGCGAGGGCGACGAGCAGGGCCAGCAGGACGGCGCCGACGGTGACCAGGACGCTGTTGGTGACGTACGTCCAGAAGTGGTCGACCCCGGTGGCCTTGGTGAAGTTGTCCAGCGTCGGGGCGAAGACGAAGACGGGGTCCTTGGTGAGGATCTCGCTCGACGGCTTGAGGGCCGAGGAGAACATCCAGTACACGGGGAAGACGAAGAGGGCGGCCAGCAGGAGCGCGCCGAGGTTCTTGGCGACGGCTCCGGGGCGGACGGGCCGGCGGGTGCGGAGCCGCTGAGCGGGCTTCGCGGACGGCGCGGCCTTCGCGGACGGCGCGGGCTTCGGGGCGGTGCTCGTGCTCACTGCTCCTCCTCCTGCTTCAGGATCAGGCGGAAGTAGAAGGACATGACGATCACGAGGATGAGGATCGTCAGGACGGAGATCGCGGCGGCGAGGCCGTAGTGGGCCTGGCTCTGGCCCTCGACGTAGGCGAACACCGGGAGGATCTCGGAGGCGCGGTCCGGGCCGCCCTTGTTCATCGCGTAGACCTGGGTGAAGGCCTTGAAGACCCAGATCACCTCGAGGAACGTGGTGATGAGGAAGAAGGGCTTGAGGTTCGGGAAGACGACCTTCCAGAAGGTCTGCCAGCCGTTGGCCCCGTCCATGCGGGCGGCCTCGTACAGCTCGGCACTGACCGTGGTCAGGCCGGCGTACATGTTGAGGGCGACGAAGGGGATGGAGCCCCAGGTCACCAGGACCGTGACGATCGTCAGGGTGGAGAGGCCGGACTCGAACCAGTTGTGCTGGTCGTAGCCGGAGAAGCCGGCGGTGCGCATCACCCAGTTCATGACGCCGAACTGCTCGTCGAACAGCCAGTGGAAGACCTGCACGGAGGCGACGATCGGCATGGCCCAGGCCATCACCAGCGCCATCGACAGGACCAGGCGCATCCACCTGCCGAGCTTGTTCAGGAGGATGCCGATCAGGCTGCCGAGCACCATGATCAGCGCGACGTTGGCCAAGGTGAAGGCGAAGCTCCGGACGACGACGGTCCAGAAGTTCGAGTCACCGAGCAGCTGGGTGTAGTTGCCGAATCCCGCGAAGGGGTACTTCCGCTGGATGAACTCGATCTTGTTGATGTCCTGGAAGGACAGGATCACGTTCTTGATCAGCGGGTACAGCAGCAGGGCCGCGAGGCTGAGCACCGCGGGCCCGACCAGCAGGTAGGGCAGCCACCCCGACGGGAGCGGCCTCCTGCCGCCGCGAGGAGACGTACGGCCCCGGCCGGGACCGGCTGCGGAGGTGGGCACCTCCGGGGGTCGTCCGGCGGACTTCTGTGGTGCGTCCTGTGGAGCGCGGGTCGTCGCTCCCTGGGAGTGCACGGTCATGGCTTGGCTTCCTCGCGGTTGACTGTGGAGTCAAATGCGCGACCGGGGGCGCGGCAGGCGTCCGGGCGCCTGCCGCACCCCCCGGTGCGTTCACACTGCTGGGTCGTGCGGGTACTGCGGGGTGCGGTTACTTGTTGATGCGGTTCGCGATTTCCTTGTCCGCGTCCGCGCCCGCCTTGGCGGCGTCCTCACCCTTCAGGACCTTGGTCATGAACTCCTTGATGGGGTTCGGCTCGGTCTCGACGTTCGCCCAGCCCGCGGTGACGGGGGTGATCCTGCCGTTGACGCCGGCCTTGCCCATGGCCTCGGCGAAGGAGCCCGCGGCGGGGGTGAAGTTGGCACCCGCCTGGTTCGGGAGCAGCGCGCCCTTGGTCTCGGCGGCGTACTTGGTCATCTGGTCCTTGCCGGCGGCGAGGGCCAGCCACTCCTTGGCGAGCTCCTTGTTCTTGGAGCGCTCGGCGACCGCGAGGTTCGAGCCGCCGAGGAAGACGGTGCTGGTCTTGTCGGCGGTCTTGCCCGGGATCGGGAAGTAGCCGAAGTCGGCTTCCTTGCCCGCGTCCTTCAGAGCCTTCTCCGCACCGCCGGCCTCCCAGCCGAGACCGATCCAGGAGGCGACGCCGCCCTTGGGGACGATGTCGGTGGACTGCTGCGGGTTGGCCTCGTCCTTGTCCTTCGGGGCGGTGGAGAAGGACTGGAGCTTCTTGTAGAACTCCATCGCGGAGGCGGCCTGCGGCGTGCCCAGCCCGCCCTTCCACTTGCCGCCGTCCTTGACGGCCAGGTCGCCGCCCTCGTCCCAGATGAGACCGGCCAGGACGTACCAGCTCTGGCCGGGCAGGTAGATCGGCTGCGTGGCCGGGTCGGCCGCCTTCAGCTTCTCCAGACCGGCGACCCACTCGTCGCGGGTCTTCGGCGGGGTGACGCCGGCCTTCTCGAAGGCCTTCTTGTCGTAGATGACGACGCGGTTGGCGGCGTACCAGGGGGCGGAGTAGAGCTTGCCGTCGACCTCGGCCGAGGCGAGCATGCTCTTCTGCCAGGCGTCGGCGCCGAGCTTGGCCTTGTCGCCGGTCAGGTCGGCGAGACCACCGGTGACCGCGTAACCGGCGGTCTGGGTGTTGCCGAGCTCAAGGACGTCCGGAGGAGTGTTCTCGGAGAGGGCCGTGGTGACCTTCTCCTGGATGCCGGTCCACTTCTGCTCCTCGACCTTGACCGTGACACCGGGGTGCTTGGCCGAGAACTCCTTGTTGACCTCGTCGATCCAGGCCTTGGGGGCGGAACCGTCCATCACCCAGACGGTGATCTCCTTGGCGCCGCCAGCGTCGGTCTTGCCCTTGTCGTCGCCGCCGTTGCCGCATGCCGCGACTCCGGCCATCATGCCCGCGACACTGACCGCCGCGATGAGCTTGCGCTTCACGCCACCCTCCTCAGGGATGCTGCCTGCAACTTCCCTCGCCCACCGCGGTGACGTACGTACCAAGTACTGCCCGTGGGCCGGGATCTGATCCATATTGGTTTAGACCAGTAACGGGAGCTTGGCCTAGACCTTTAGGGGTGTCAAGGGTCTAATGAGCGGGTGATCGGTCCGTTATCGGACCGACACCTGGGGAGAGAGAAGGCCTGTCCCCCCATACGTGTCACGATGTGACCGCACATATCGGAGGAGCCGGTGACGGCAGCGAAACTGGAGTCGGGAAGGCGGGCGGCGATGGCCACCGAAGGGGCGATCACGGAGCCGGAAGGCGGGCCAGCCACCCGCACGGCACGTGTACCCAAGTACTACCGACTCAAGCGGCACTTGCTCGACATGACCGAGACACTGCCGCCCGGCACGCCGGTTCCCCCGGAGCGCACGCTCGCGGCCGAATTCGACACCTCTCGGACCACCGTCCGCCAGGCACTCCAGGAACTCGTCGTCGAGGGCCGGCTGGAACGGATCCAGGGCAAAGGCACCTTCGTCGCCAAGCCCAAGGTCTCCCAAGCGCTCCAACTGACCTCCTACACCGAGGACATGCGTGCCCAAGGACTGGAACCGACGTCCCAGCTCCTGGACATCGGGTACGTGACGGCCGACGACACCCTCGCCGGACTGCTCAAGATCACCACGGGCGGGCGCGTCCTGCGCATCGAACGGCTGCGGCTGGCCAGCGGTGAACCGATGGCCATCGAGACCACCCACCTCTCGGCTAAGCGCTTCCCGGCGCTGCGGCGTTCGCTCGTCAAGTACACCTCTCTCTACACCGCTCTCGCCGAGGTGTACAACGTCCACCTCGCGGAGGCCGAGGAGACCATCGAGACCTCGCTGGCGACACCGCGCGAGGCCGGCCTGCTCGGCACCGACGTCGGACTGCCGATGCTGATGCTCTCGCGGCACTCCCTGGACGCCGACGGGGAGCCGGTCGAGTGGGTGCGTTCGGTGTACCGGGGGGACCGCTACAAGTTCGTCGCCCGCCTCAAGCGCCCCGCGGTCTGAGCCGATCCCGGCCTTCGCCCCGCCCCGGCTGGCCCCGCCCACGCCCCCGCCCCGTCCCGCCCCGGCCGTAGCCGGTCCGCGTACCGGAACCTCGTATCGCAATCGCATACCGGTATACGGACGGGGGCTTACGTTCAGCGGGCAACCCCCCGTAGATTCCCTGCGCTTACGCAGATGATCGACGAGGGGACGAGGATCATGCCGGAACCGGAAGCAACTGGAACAGAACGGGGCGCGGCGAGTCCGGGTACGGCACCGGACTCGCCCTCCCCGCACCCGTCGGGAAAGCTCTCCCCGAAGTCGATCGCCGTGTGGGTGCTCGTGGGGCTCATCGGCGCCGTCGGCTGGGGCGTGCTGGCCCTCTCGCGCGGTGAGGAGGTCTCGGCCGCCTGGCTGCTCGCCGCCGCGCTGGGCTCGTACGCGATCGGCTACCGCTTCTACGCGCGCTTCATCGCGCACCGCGTACTGAAGGTGGACCGCACCCGGGCCACCCCCGCGGAACGCCTCGACAACGGTGTCGACTTCCACCCGACCGACCGGCGAGTGCTCTTCGGCCACCACTTCGCCGCCGTCGCCGGCGCCGGCCCGCTCGTCGGTCCCGTGCTCGCCGCGCAGATGGGCTACCTGCCGGGCACCATCTGGATCGTCGTGGGCGTCATCTTCGCGGGCGCCGTCCAGGACATGGTCACGCTCTTCTTCTCCACCCGCCGCGACGGGCGTTCGCTCGGCCAGATGGCCCGTGACGAGATCGGCCCCGTCGGCGGAGCCGCCGCTCTGATCGCCGTGTTCGCCATCATGATCATCCTGCTGGCGGTGCTGGCGCTGGTCATCGTCAACGCGCTGGCGCACTCCCCCTGGGGTGTCTTCTCCATCGCGATGACCATCCCGATCGCCCTCTTCATGGGCGTCTACCTGCGCGTGCTGCGTCCCGGCCGAGTCACCGAGGTCTCCGCCATCGGCGTCGCGCTGCTGCTCTTCGCGATCGTCGCGGGCGGCTGGGTCGCCGAGTCCTCACTGGCCGACACCTTCACCCTGGAGAAGGAGACGCTGGTCATCTGGATGATCGTGTACGGCTTCGTCGCGTCGGTGCTGCCGGTGTGGATGCTGCTCGCGCCCCGCGACTACCTCTCCACCTTCATGAAGGTCGGCACCATCGCACTGCTCGCGGTGGGCGTGGTCGTCGCGATGCCGACGCTGAAGATGCCCGCGGTCACCGACTTCGCGACCCGCGGCGACGGTCCCGTCTTCGCCGGCTCGATGTTCCCCTTCGTCTTCATCACCATCGCGTGCGGGGCCCTGTCCGGCTTCCACTCGCTGGTCTCCTCGGGCACCACCCCGAAGATGATCCAGAAGGAGACCCAGGTCCGGGTCATCGGCTACGGCGCGATGCTGACCGAGTCCTTCGTCGCCGTCATGGCGATGATCGCGGCCTGCATCATCGAGCCCGGCCTGTTCTTCGCGATCAACTCCCCCGGCGGCGTCATCGGCACCACCGTCGAGACCGCCTCGCAAGCGGTGACGAACTTCGGCTTCGCCATCAGCCCGGAGGCCCTCGCACAGGCCGCGAAGGACGTCGAGGAGACCAGCCTGCTCTCCCGTACGGGCGGCGCGCCGACCTTCGCACTCGGAATGGCGGAGATCTTCTCGGCCGTGATCGGCGGCGCCGGGATGAAGGCCTTCTGGTACCACTTCGCCATCATGTTCGAGGCCCTGTTCATCCTGACGACGGTCGACGCGGGCACCCGGGTCGGCCGGTTCATGCTCCAGGACACCCTGGGCAACGTGCACAAGTCCTTCAAGGACGTCAGCTGGAAGCCGGGCGTGTGGCTCGCGAGCGCCATAGTCGTCGGCGGCTGGGGCTACTTCCTGTGGGTCGGCGTCAAGGACCCGCTGGGCGGCATCAACCAGCTCTTCCCGCTGTTCGGCATCGCGAACCAGCTGCTCGCGGCGGTCGCCCTGGCCGTCTGCACCACCCTGCTGATCAAGTCGGGGCGCCTGAAGTGGGCCTGGGTGACCGGTGTTCCGCTGGCGTGGGACGTGGCCGTCACCCTCACCGCCAGCTACCAGAAGATCTTCTCGCAGGACGTACGGGTCGGCTTCTTCGCGCAGCGCGACAAGTACCAGGCGGGCATCGAGGCGGACAAGGTCCTGCCGCCGGCGAAGACGATGGACGAGATGCACACCGTGGTCACCAACGCCACGGTGGACGGTGTGCTGTCGGTGCTGTTCGCGGTCCTGATCATCATCGTGCTGGTGGAGGCGGCCCGGACCTGCTTCAAGGCCATCAGCGCTCCGGAGTCCGTGAAGCTCTCCGAGGTCCCGTGGACCGAGTCGAAGATCATGGCCCCGGCGGGGCTGATCCCGACCGCCGAGGAGAAGGCGGAACTCGCCGCCGCGGGGCTCGACTCGAACGGCGGCCGCGTCAAGGAGCCCGCGGCGTCATGAGCCTGCGCAGCGCGCTGGCGAGGGCCCGGTTCTACGTACGGGAGTTCTCGGGCGAGGCGGCCTACGACCGCTACGTCGCCCACGCCCGCTCCCACGACCCGGACGCGGAGGTCATGACCCGCCGCGCCTTCGAACGCGAGCGTACGGACGCCCGCGAGGCGGACCCCCGCAAGGGCTTCCGCTGCTGCTGAGCCCGCCTGCCTGCACGGAGGGCCCCGCCACATCCGGCGGGTCCCTCCGCTGCGCTCAGCGCACCCAGTCCTTGAGGACCTCGGTCTGGAGCGTGATGCCGACGGGGTCGGGAAGCTTGACTTCCTTGCCGAAGGGGACGGTACGCACAGTCTCGTAGCGCTCGCCATCCGGGTCGCTGTGGACGAGAACCTGGCACTTGAGCCGGTCGATGAGCAGGTACACGGGGATACCGGTCTGCGCATAAGCGCGCGGCTTCTCGATCCGGTCGCGCCGCTCGGTGTCGGAGTCCCACGGGGTCACCTCGACGGCCATCAGGATCGGGCTCGGATCCACCCAGTCGCCCTGCCCCACGAACGCGTCCTCGTGCGCCAGAACCCGTCCGGAATGGCGCGACCCTCCCGGTACCGTTCCGCCTTGATCCCCTGGCCTGGGTGCAGCCAGAACTCCGGGCGGTGCTGCATGCAGATCCGCGTCAGCCACAGAATGATCCGTCCGTGGTCCCCGTCTGGCATGGCCTTGCTCCTCAGCACCCCACCGATGAATTCCAGTCGCGGCCCGCCCCGCGCGCCGTCCCTCGCCCCGCCCCTCGCGCCCCTCCGCCTCGCGGGCCGCTATGCGGGCCAGGTGCTCGAACTCTTCGATCGTCATGTGGGGCCGGTCGGTCATCGCGGTCATGCCTCGCTCGCCTTCCTCGACGGTGCTGTCTCCGACATAGCGGAGAGGTACGCCACAGGGACGGCGCGTCGCGCACGACACAACATGTGGGGGCTACCGCCGGGGGCCGCCCCCACATGTATGCTCAGGGCTGCTGTCGCCGCAGGGGAATCCGGTGCGAATCCGGAACTGTCCCGCAACGGTATGAAGTGCACCCACGGGTGTATCCGCAAGTCCGAGGACCTGCCGACAGCGCACCCGGCTCGACCGAACCGGGTGCCGATACGTCCGGGCCTCGCGGTTGGGCCGGTGGACGCCATGCGGTGTACGCGTACCTGCCACGCCCGCATGCGCTGCCTCGCGCCCCGCCCCGCCGATGACCGGGCCGAGTGAGGGAGAGCTCCCCCCGTGACCATCGCGCCCACCGCACCGCGCGCCGCGTCCGACCCGTCCGAAACGCAAGGTCCCGGGGCCTCGCTGCTGCGCACCCTCACCGAGCTGACCGCCGACCTCCCCGACACCGACCCGGGCCGGGTCGCCGCCGCCGCGCTGCGCGGCCGCAGCTCCGTCGCCGACGAGGCCGAACTGCGCGGCCTGGCCACCGAGGCGGCCGCCGGCCTGATCTCCGAGGACCCGGCGTACTCCCGGCTCGCCGCCCGCCTGCTGACGCTGGCCGTCGCCGACGAGGCCGTCGGCCAGGGCGCCACCTCCTTCTCCGCCTCCGTGGAGGTCGGCCACCGCGAGGGGCTCATCGCCGACCGCACGGCCGCGTTCGTACGGACCCACGCCGGCCGCCTCGACGCGCTGGTCGAGCACACGCTCGCCGAGGGCGCCGACGACCGCTTCGGCTTCTTCGGCCTGCGCACCCTGCACAGCCGCTACCTGCTGCGCCACCCCCTCACCCGCCAGGTCATCGAGACCCCGCAGTACTTCATGCTGCGCGTGGCCTGTGGCCTCGCCGCGGACGACGGCGTGGCCGCCGTGGAGGAAGTGGCCTCGCTGTACCGGCTGATGAGCCGCCTCGACTACCTGCCCTCCTCCCCCACCCTCTTCAACTCCGGCACCCGGCACCCGCAGATGTCCTCCTGCTACCTGCTGGACTCCCCGCTGGACGAGCTCGACTCGATCTACGACCGCTACCACCAGGTCGCACGCCTCTCCAAGCACGCCGGCGGCATCGGCCTCTCGTACTCCCGCATCCGCGCCCGCGGTTCCCTGATCCGCGGCACCAACGGCCACTCCAACGGCATCGTCCCGTTCCTGAAGACCCTCGACGCCTCCGTCGCCGCGGTGAACCAGGGCGGCCGCCGCAAGGGCGCCGCCGCCGTCTACCTGGAGACCTGGCACGCGGACATCGAGGAGTTCCTGGAACTGCGCGACAACACCGGTGAGGACCAGCGCCGTACGCACAACCTGAACCTGGCCCACTGGGTGCCGGACGAGTTCATGCGCCGCGTGAACGCCGACGCCGACTGGTCGCTGTTCTCCCCGGCCGACGTGCCCGAGCTGGTCGACCTGTGGGGCGACGAGTTCGACGCCGCCTACCGCAAGGCCGAGGCCGCCGGGCTGGCCCGCAAGTCCATGCCCGCCCGCGAGCTGTACGGCCGGATGATGCGCACCCTCGCGCAGACCGGCCAGGGCTGGATGACCTTCAAGGACGCCTCCAACCGCACGGCTAACCAGACCGCCGAGCCGGGCACGGTCGTGCACTCCTCGAACCTGTGCACCGAGATCCTGGAGGTCACCAACGACGGCGAGACCGCCGTCTGCAACCTCGGCTCGGTCAACCTCGGGGCCTTCGTGCTGACAGGGGCCGGGGACGGGCGGGAGGGGATGGACTGGGAGCGCCTCGACGAGACCGTCCGTACCGCCGTGACCTTCCTCGACCGGGTCGTGGACATCAACTTCTACCCGACCGAGCAGGCCGGGCGCTCCAACTCCCGCTGGCGCCCGGTGGGCCTGGGCGCGATGGGCCTCCAGGACGTCTTCTTCAAGCTGCGGCTGCCCTTCGACTCCGCCGAGGCGAAGGCCCTGTCCACGAAGATCGCCGAGCGCATCATGCTCGCCGCCTACGAGGCCTCCGCGGACCTCGCCGAGCGCAGCGGCCCGCTCCCGGCCTGGGCCGAGACCCGTACAGCGCGCGGCGTCCTGCACCCCGACCACTACGAGGGCGTCGAGCAGCACTGGCCCGAGCGCTGGGACGCGCTGCGCGCCCGCATCGCGAAGACCGGCATGCGCAACTCGCTGCTCCTCGCCATCGCCCCGACCGCGACGATCGCCTCGATCGCGGGCGTGTACGAGTGCATCGAGCCGCAGGTCTCCAACCTCTTCAAGCGCGAGACGCTGAGCGGTGAGTTCCTCCAGGTCAACGCCTACCTGGTGGACGAGCTGAAGAAGCTCGGCGTGTGGGACGCCCAGACCCGCGAGGCGCTGCGCGACGCCAGCGGCTCGGTCCAGGGCTTCGGCTGGATCCCGGCCGAGGTCCGCGAGCTGTACCGCACGGCATGGGAGATCCCGCAGCGCGGACTGATCGACATGGCGGCTGCCCGTACGCCGTACCTCGACCAGTCGCAGTCGCTGAACCTGTTCCTGGAGACGCCCACCATCGGCAAGCTGAGCTCGATGTACGCGTACGCCTGGAAGCAGGGCCTGAAGACCACCTACTACCTGCGCTCCCGCCCGGCGACGAAGATCGCCCGCGCCGCGCAGGCCAGCGCCACCACCGCCACCCCCGTAGCGCTCCCGCAGGCTGTCGCCGACGCGGACGCGCTCGCCTGTTCCCTTGAGAACCCCGAGTCCTGCGAGGCCTGCCAGTAATGAGCTCCAACGAAAACAAGAACCTCCTGGACCCGGGCTTCGAGCTCACGCTCCGCCCCATGCGCTACCCGGACTTCTACGAGCGCTACCGGGACGCGATCAAGAACACCTGGACGGTGGAGGAGGTCGACCTCCACTCGGACGTGGCCGACCTCGCGAAGCTGACGCCCTCCGAGCAGCACATGATCGGCCGGCTGGTCGCGTTCTTCGCGACGGGCGACTCGATCGTCGCGAACAACCTGGTGCTGACCCTCTACAAGCACATCAACTCCCCGGAGGCGCGCCTGTACCTGTCGCGCCAGCTGTTCGAGGAGGCCGTGCACGTCCAGTTCTATCTGACGCTGCTCGACACCTACCTGCCGGACCCGGCCGACCGCACGGCCGCCTTCGACGCCGTCGAGGAGATCCCCTCCATCCGTGAGAAGGCGCAGTTCTGCTTCAAGTGGATGGCCGCATTGGACGGAGAGGGGGTCGAGAAGATCGACCGGCTGGAGACGGCCGCCGACCGCCGCCGCTTCCTGCTGAACCTGATCTGCTTCGCCGCGTGCATCGAGGGCCTGTTCTTCTACGGCGCCTTCGCCTACGTGTACTGGTTCCGCTCCCGCGGCCTGCTGCACGGCCTGGCCACCGGCACCAACTGGGTCTTCCGCGACGAGACCATGCACATGAACTTCGCCTTCGAGGTCGTGGACACGGTCCGCAAGGAGGAGCCGGAGCTCTTCGACGACGCCCTGCAGCAGCAGGTCACGGACATGCTGAAGGAGGCCGTCGAGGCGGAGCTGCAGTTCGGCCGCGACCTGTGCGGTGACGGCCTGCCCGGCATGAACACGGAGTCGATGCGCGAGTACCTGGAGTGCGTCGCGGACCAGCGCCTCGTTCGCCTCGGCTTCCCGCCGGTGTACGGCTCGCAGAACCCGTTCTCCTTCATGGAGTTGCAGGGTGTCCAGGAGCTGACCAACTTCTTCGAGCGCCGCCCGTCGGCCTACCAGGTCGCGGTCGAGGGCACGGTCGACCTGGACGAGGACTTCTAAGTCCGGCCACGGTCCCCGCCCGGGGGAGACCCACCTGGGCGGGGACCGCACGGCTGCGCCGCGGCTCCGGCGGCGGACGCCCAGGTCGGCCGGTCAGGTCGTACGGATCCTGGTGGCGGGGGCCGGCTCATTCACAGGGCGCGTTCCGCAGGGCGATGCGGGCCGGGCCCGAGTGGGCCCGTTCACGCGGGTGCCCGTCCCGGATGATCCGCGCGCGGTGCTGGGCGCGGCGTAGCTGCCGGTCGATGCGGCGGTCGCGGGCGATGCCGTGGAGGGAGGGGCCGAGCAGCAGGGCGGCGATGGCGAGGACGACCAGGTAGTCGAGGAGCGTGTTGATGTTCATGCGTCCACTCTGGCCAGGGCGGCGAAAGCCGGCCAGTGGCAGGACTGTCGCAGATCACCGAATTACTGCCACACTGGGGCCATGCTGACCGTGCGCCCTGTGAAGAATGTGGCCGTGGCCGTGGTGAACGGGGTCGCCCCCTTCGAACTCGGCATCTTCTGCGAGGTCTTCGGGATCGACCGCAGTGATATGGGCGTGCCGCGGTACGAGTTCGCCGTGTGCGCGGCGGAGGACGGCCCGCTGGTGGCCGGCGGCGGCCTGTTCGGCCTCTCGCTCCCCCACGGCCCGCAACGGCTGGAAGAGGCCGATCTGATCTGCCTGCCGGCCGACCGTGAGGCCCCTTACCGCGACTACCCCGAGCCGCTGCTGGCCGCCCTGCGCCGGGCCGTGGACCGTGGCGCGCGGGTGCTGAGCGTGTGCAGCGGCGCGTTCGTGCTCGGTGCGGCCGGGCTGCTCGACGGCCGGCGCTGCACCACCCACTGGTTGCACGCCCCAGCGCTGACGCGGCGGTTCCCGCGGGCGCTGGTCGACCCCGACGTGCTGTACGTGGACGAGGGCCCGGTGATCACCGCCGCCGGAACCGCCTCCGGGATCGACGCCTGCCTGCACGTCGTCCGGCAGGAGCAGGGCGCGGAGGTGGCCAACATCATCGCGCGCCGGATGGTCGTACCGCCGCACCGGGACGGCGGGCAGGCCCAGTTCATCCGGCGGCCGCTGCCCCGCACGGCCTGCGACACGGTGGGCGAGGTGATCGGGTGGATGGCCCGCCATCTGGAGGACGAGATCACCGTCGAGCAGCTGGCCGAGCGCGCGCACATGTCACCGCGCACCTTCGCCCGCCGCTTCCTCCAGGAGACCGGCACCACCCCGTACCAGTGGGTGCTGCGCCAGCGGGTCCTGCTGGCGCAGGAGCTACTGGAGAGCACCGACGACACGGTCGACGCGATCGCGGGCCGCTGCGGCTTCGGCAACGCGGCCGCCCTGCGCCACCACTTCCTGCGGACGCTCGGCACCACGCCGAATGCGTTCCGGCGTGCGTTCCGGGGGCCGCGGGCAGCGGCCTGACCTGTGAGCCGGCCCGCGGGCCGGCCGTGCCGTCGTTGGCCGAGAACCATAGAACTCTTGTCCCAAACCAACCACCTGCGTAACCGGATGGTGTCGTACCGTGATGGGGCCCGACCCGGCCGCACCGCACAGCGCTCGGGCCGCGCACCTCTCACCAGCCCAGGGGAGCCTGTATGTCCCGTACCGTCCGCATCATCACCGCCGCCGCGTTCGCCGCGCTGCTCGTCGGCGGCGCCTCCGCCACCGCTTCCGCGGACAGCGGATGGGGTGCCCCTCCGGCCGACAACGGCTGGAACACCGCTCCTGCCACCATCGACGGCAACGAGTGGGACACCGCTACGGCCGACGCCGACGGCAGCCGGGCGTAGCGTCCGCGCACACGACAGGCCCCGCTCCGGTTCCGGAGCGGGGCCTGTGCGCGTGGTGCGCGAGACCGGCCGGGCCGCCGCGTCGAGCGGGGCCGGCCGGGTCAGGCGTTCGGGACCGTCTCGTAGCGCGGGGTGCCCTCTTCCATCTGGCGCAGGGCGTCCTTGCGGTCCCGCTTCGAGAGCCGGTCGATGTACAGGTATCCGTACAGGTGGTCCGTCTCGTGCTGGAGGCAACGCGCGAAGTAGCCGGTGCCGCGCACCTTGATCGGGTTGCCCTGCGCGTCCTGGCCCTCGACCTCGGCGTAGTCCGGGCGGGCGAGTGACGCGTACGCCGTCGGGACCGACAGGCAGCCCTCGTTCGAGTCGTCCAGCACCCGCGCGGCCGCCGGCAGCTCCACGAGCTTCGGATTGACCACGACACCCGTGTGCCGCTTGCCGTCGTCGTCCGGGCAGTCGTAGACGAAGACCTTGGCGTCCACGCCGATCTGGTTCGCGGCCAGGCCCACGCCCTCGGCGGCCTTCTGGCTGGCGAACATGTCGTCGATCAGCTGCGCCAGCTCTTCGCCGAACTCGGTGACGTCCTTGCACTCCCGGTGCAGGACCGGGTTGCCGACCACCGTGATGGGGCGGGCGGTGCCGCGCTCGCGGTGGGCGAGCTCGCGCTCCGCACAGTCCTCGGTGTCCACGACGTACCCGTCGTCGTCGGTCACCCCGGTCCGGGCCTCGACCTCGACCACCTCGTTCTCCTGCTGCGCCATGTCCGCCGTACGCCTTCCGTAAGTCCTGGTCACCGATGACTGCCGACGGCCACCGATGTGCCCGTACAGCCTACGGCCCGGGCTCAGCAGACTTCTTCGAGATCCCGCCACTCGCGGCTGTCCGGACTGTCGGCGACCCAGCCGTCGAGCAGCCCGCGCACCAGTCCCGCCGGCGCCGCGATGCCGCATTCACGCTCGGGCACCCACAGGGAACCGGAACCGGCCGTACGGTGCCCCAGCGGGCCCGGGTGGCCCGGTTCGCTGTGGTCGTGCGGATCCAGGTGCTCCCCGTCGCCCTCGTCGCTCGGCATTTCGCTCTCCGAGCAGGTCCGGCACAGCAGCCGCACGGAAGAGGACCAGTCCTCGGCGGCGAAGCCCGCGTCCGAGGCCAGCTGCTCCAGCGCGTTGCGGTCCGCCTCGGTGGCCGCTTCCAGCAGCACCACCCAGGTCGGCACCGGCGACGGCGCCCACAGCTCGATCTCGTCGAAGACGGGGTACGAGGGCCCGGCCGCGGTGACCCGCTCGCCGTGCGGAACCCCGTCGTGCAGGACGACCTCGCCCCAGCGCCGCCCCGAGGAGGGCAGCGGGATGGACAGGACCTCCATGCGGGCCGGGTCGAGCCGGCGGCCCCAGACCACCTCGGCCTCGCCCTCGGGCGACAGCCGGACGGCGGCGCTGCCGAGTTCCATACCGACCGGCTCGCCGCTGGACTTCCCGTTGGCGCCCGCGCCGTGGGGGTCTCCGGGCACCTTCAGCCCGTACGCCTGCCAGGCGCGCCGGGCCAGCGGCCAGTCCTGCAGCGCGGTGGCGGCGATCCCGACGTTCCACCAGTCCGGGGCGCCGGTCTCCCGGTCCAGCAGGGCCACCGCACGCAGCCCGGCGGCCCGTGCCTGCTCCCAGTCGTGCCGGAACTTGTGCAGCAGGGCCAGGTTGAACCAGGACTCGGACAGCCATGGCTCCAGGTCCGCGGCTCTGGTCAGGAGCGCGCCCGCGTCCTCGTACCGACCGTCGCCGATCAGCGTGAACGCGCGGTCGGTGGCCTGCCGCCACGAGGCGGAGGGCCGATGCCGTACCTTCCCGAAGATCCTCACGATTCCCGCCTGCCTGGGGGCACCTCCCAGCGGTAGCTGGGGGACAACGGTGCAGCCTTGCGGACACTCTTACTGGCATCCAACCATGTCCACTCGGACGGCCGCTCATTACCCATGGGTTACCCACGTGGGGCGGTAACAACTCTGTCACGTCCGCCCCTGGCCAGAACCCTCGCGAGGCACTCCACCACCTCCGGCTGGTAGTCGTGCCCGGTTCCCAGGCGCAGCTGTTCCAGAGCGGCCAGTGAGCCGCCCGGGTGACGGCTCCCGCCGACGAGGTCCTCGTACGCGTTCACCGCGCGCACGATGCGGGCGGCGACGGGCTGCTCCCGGTACGGGTCCGCCTGCCGCTCCACCACCACGGCGACCTCGGCGGGCACCCCCGTCTGCCGGGCCACCTCCCCGCCCAGCTCGGCGATCCGGCGGGCTTCGGCGGCGGGCAGCTCGGCGGTGGCCCCGGCCGGGACCGGGTCGACCAGGGAGAGCTGGCCGATGTCGTGCATCAGGGCGGCGTACTCCAGCACCGCGAGCTCCCGCTCCGACAGACCCAGCTCCCGCCCCACCGAACAGCTGAGGGCGGCCACCCGGCGGGAGTGGCCCGGCGGGGTGTAGCCGGCGATCTCCGTGGCCCGGGCCAGTGAGGTGATGGTCTGGCGGTAGGTGGTGCGGATCGCGGTGATCCGGTGGAAGGACATCTGGGTCAGCAGCAGGGGCACGCTGAAGACGGGCAGGGCCCACAGGCCGGCGACGGCCACGCCCAGGGCCATCACGACGCCGGTGGCGCAGATCGCCGAGCCGATCCCGGCCTGGGCGCGCAGCTCGTCGCGCAGCAGGGGACCGTACGGCCAGCCGGTCCGGGCCCCGGCGAGCGCGGCCGCGAGCACGGCGTCGCACAGGGCGGTCAGGCCGAGCAGGAAGAGCAGGAAGAGCACGAGGTACGGGCCCTGGCCGACCCAGTGCTCCAGGCGGCCGGAGTTGTAGAGCGGCTGGAAGCAGACGGCGGCGAAGGCGACGGTGAGGACCCGGCGGGCGAGGTGGTCCAGGGCGGGCCCGCGGCCGCGAGCGATGTGCGGGACGATCCCGGCGAGGGCGGCCGCGACGACGACGGCGACGATCTGGAGCACCCCGTGCTGGGTGGGCTGTCCGGCGTCCTGGCCGAGGAGGGCGTAGGCGAGGGCTCCGGCGGAGCCCAGCGGCGCGGGCTGGCGGTCCTCGGCCGGGAGGTGGCCGGCGGCGTCCCGGTGGTCGCGGCGGGCGAGCTCGCCGATGGCGATCAGGGCGCCGAAGACCAGGGCGGTGCCGGGCGCGACGAGGCCGTTCCACAGGGTGTGCCCGAGCCCGGCCGCGGTGATCACCCCGGCGGCCCCCCGCACCGTCCACACGGCCCAGCCCCTCACGCGCCTCCCTCCGCCCTGGTCTTCGGCGCCCTGTTGCCGGGCGATGCCGTGGCGCCCCCGCCGGGCCGGGCCTGCCCGGGCGCCGGTACGGCCGTCCCGGCCGGCGGACCCGCGCCGGCCCCCGCCGGGCGTGAGCCCTGCGTCGGCAGCGCGGCCGGGGAGGGCGGCCTCGGCCCGTCCCCGGCGGGAGCGGAACCGCTGATCACCTGGAGGTCCTCGTCGGAGGTGACCACGGGGTGCCAGCCGTGCCGTCCGATGGCCCGGACCAGCGCGTCGACCATGCCCGGGTCGAACTGGGCCCCGGCGCAGCGCTCCAGCTCGGCGAGAGCCGTCCCCACCGGCCGCGCCCGGCTGTACGAGCGGGTCGAGGTCATCGCGTCGAAGGCGTCGGCCACCGCCACCACCCGGGCCAGTACCGGGATCTGCTCGCCGGTCAGCCCGTACGGGTAGCCCAAGCCGTCGACCCGCTCGTGGTGGTGCAGGATCGCGGAGCGGGCCTCCCCGAGGAAGCCGATGCCGCGGACCATCTCGTGCCCGTACTCGGGGTGCAGTTCGATGATCCGGCGCTCCTCGGGGGTGAGCGGCCCGTCCTTGCGCAGCAGCCGGGTGGGGACGCCGAGTTTGCCCACGTCGTGGAGGATCCCGGCGATGCGGACGACTTCCAGCCGGTCCTCGGCCATGCCGAGCTCGCGGGCGATCATCGCGGAGGCCTGTCCGACGCGTTCGCTGTGGCCGCGCGTGTAGCGGTCCTTGATGTCGACGGCCTGGACGAGGGCGCGGATGGTGGCCCGGTGGGCGGCGCGCTCGCGGTGGTACTGGGCGAAGACCCAGCAGGAGATGTACATCGGCAGCAGGACGAGAGTTGCGGCCGGGAGCCCGTAGGGGCTGCGCCACATGACGGCCATCATCAGGCCTGCGAGGCCGTGCAGGCAGTGCGGGGCGAGGGACCGGGTGAGCAGGCCGCGCCAGGCGGTGGCGGCGGGCCGGCGTTCGGCGGCGGCCAGGACGCCCCCGTCGAGGGCGGTGAGCACCAGGCAGAAGACGGTGGCCGCGACGGCCGCGGGGAGCAGTGCGTACGGGAAGTCGGCCACCCATCCGGGGGGCCCGGATCCCGCGGAGGTTCCTCCGCCGAGGGCGGCCGGGCCGCGCAGAGCCGCGTACGCCTGCCCGGCGGCCCAGGCGGCTATCGCCTGCTGCGCGCCGTGCCAGACCCGGCGGACCCCGGCGGGCCGCTGCACCACGGTGCCGGCGAGCCCCCCGGGCACCGCCACGAGCGCGGCGGCGGCGGGAGGCAGCAGGAACACGGCGGCGAGCAGCACGGGGAAGAAGGATCCGATGCCCTCGGGCACCCGGCTGCCCAGCAGCGGGCACGTCTTCAGGAGTTCGCAGCCGAGGTAGAGGAGGGCGAGCACCGCCACGGCCGCCCAGGGCGTGTGCGGGTCCCGGAAGGCCGGAGCGGCGCACGCGAAGGCCGCGAGGACGGCGCACAGGATGTATCCGCGCGCCACCGGCGGAAGTGCCCGCATGGCGCTCTCCTCCCTGTGCTGTGCAAGCCGGGTACCAAATGAAACCAGTACCGAAGGGGGAGAATAAGTGGGGTCCCGGGCGACGCGGGCCGCATTTTCACATCGCGGCATGCCGACGCCCCCGGATTAGCACCTTCGGGTGAACGAAGTGCCCTTCCGGGGGCGGCTGTTCAAACGGTTTCCGCCGGGAGTCAGCCGGGGGCCGGGTTGTCGGCGGTGACGTCGTGGTCGGGCACGGCCTGACCCGACCGGATCAGCTCGATCCGCCCCATCACCTTCGACCGCAGGTCGCTCGGCACGTCGTCCGACCCGCAGCACCGCTTCACCAGCTTCTTCACGGCCTGCTCCAGACCGTACTTCTCCAGACAGGGGCTGCACTCGCCGAAGTGGGTCTCGAACTTCGTGCAGTCACTGTCGGGCATCTCATGGTCGAGGAACTCGTAAAGGTGGTCCAGGACCTCAGAGCACTCCGTCTCGTGCGGCTCTCCGCAACTCATGAGCCCGAGCCTTTCCGGTCGTTCGACTCTCCCGCGCCGGCGGGAACCAGCCCGCGCTCACGGGCATAGTCCTCCAGCATTCCGCGGAGTTGACGGCGGCCACGGTGCAGTCGCGACATGACCGTACCGATGGGTGTACCCATGATGTCCGCGATCTCCTTGTACGCAAAGCCCTCTACGTCGGCAAGGTAGACCGCGATGCGGAACTCCTCCGGAATGGCCTGCAGCGCTTCCTTCACATCCGAGTCGGGCAGGTGGTCGAGCGCCTGCGACTCGGCCGACCGCAGTCCGGTCGACATGTGCGACTCGGCGCGCGCCAGCTGCCAGTCCTCGATCTCCTCCGCGGCGCTGCGCTGGGGCTCGCGCTGCTTCTTGCGGTAGGAGTTGATGAAGGTGTTGGTCAGGATGCGGTACAGCCACGCCTTCAGGTTGGTGCCCTCGCGGAACTGGTGGAAGGACGCGTATGCCTTCGCGTACGTCTCCTGGACCAGGTCCTCGGCATCGGCCGGGTTGCGCGTCATGCGCAGCGCGGCCGAGTACATCTGGTCGAGGTAGCCGAGGGCGTCCCTCTCGAAGCGCGCGTTGCGCTCCGGGGTCGTCTCTTCCGCGTGGCCTTCGTCGGTCCCAGCGACAGGACCCACCTCCTCCGACTGCGTGGCGACTCCGAAAGCGGACCCGCTCGAATCGGAGAATAGTCGACCCTCCCGGCCCTCCGCCGCCCGAAGCGAGCCGCGCTTGGGCCCGGGCAGCACCGTCCACTCCAGGTCAGCGGCCTGCGGGCGGTTCTGGCTGATGACCTGGGTCATGCGCTCCCTCTCCTCCGACGAAGTTCCGTGCGTTCCGACATCCGGGACAACAGAAGGGCCGTGCGGCACATTCCCCGGCGGGGAGGGGTTTTCGGCTCCGGCCGGCCGGGCGCGGCCCCCGGCGGCCCGGCTCCCGCGGAGCAGGGCTCGCGACCGGCCCCGGAACACGTGCGGACTCTGTCAGGTCGCGCTCGCGTGCAGCTCTGTACGGGGAGCCGTACGGGGGGACCCGTACGGCCCGTCATGCCGTACGGCCCGTCATACGGCGAGCCGCGCCAGCCACTCCTCCACCGCCCGCGTGATCAGCACGAGGGTCTCGTCCTGACTCGGCCCCGCCTTCTTCGGCACCGCGAAGCCGTGATCCCCGTACGCGACCTCCACGAGCTCGTACGGGTCCCCCGCGCCCGGCGGCGGGAACTCCTCCGGACGCCCGAAGGGGTCCCGGGCGCCCTGCACCACCAGGGTGGGCCGCCCGGCCCCGGTGAGCTCCTCGGCGCGGGACTTCTCCGGTCGGCCCGGCGGGTGCAGCGGGAACGCCAGCGCGAGCACCCCGGCGGCGTCCAGCCCGGCCGCGGTCCGGCAGGCCACGCGGGCCCCGGCGCTGCGCCCGCCGGCGACCACCGGCAGCCCGGGCTTCGCGAGCGCCGGCCAGAGCCCGCGCCAGCCCTCGTCCAGCACCTTCGGCGCGGCGGCGACCTTCTTCCCGGCGACCCGCCAGGGCTGTTCGACCAGCGCCACGGTGGTCCCGCGGGCGGGCAGGGCGGCGGCCAGCGCCTGGAGGTCCCGGGCCTCGATGCCGCCGCCCGCGCCGTGGCCGAGGGCCAGCACGAGCTTCGCCTTGCGGGCGGGGTGCCAGGTGATGCGGGCCTCGCCCGCCGGGGTGTCGACACTCTCGGTACGCGTGGTCATGACCCCATCGTGCACGCGGGGCACGCAGCGCACGCGGGGCGCGGCGGGCCGGGCGCCCGGGGAGGACCGGCGCGGCCTAGAAGAGGGTCGCCTCCTCCGGCGCGGCGAGCTCCTCCAGCAGCTCCGGCCCGTTGTTGCGCACGCTGCTCACCGCGGTGGACACGGCGTAGGCGCGCATCAGCCCGCCCGGCGGCGGCGCCAGCAGGTCCCTCAGCGAGCCCTCGGTATCGGTCTGGGCCGGGTCGAGCCAGGCGTCCCAGCGGTCCGGGGTGAGCATGAGCGGCATCCGGGGATGGATGTCGGCGAGCGAGCGCGGGCCCTCGTCCGGAGCCACGCCCAGCGGCCCGGCCTCGGCCTCCGTGGTGATCACCGAGCAGGTGGCCCACCAGGCGAGCGGGTGCCCGTCGGGCAGCGTCCGGTCGCGCCAGAACTCGTAGATCCCGGCCATGGCCATGAAGGAGCCGTCGGCGGGGAGAACGAAGTACGGCTGCTTGCGTGCCCGCTTCTTCTTCCCCTCGACCTCCAGCTGCCGCTCGTCGTGGGCGGTGACCCACTCGTAGTAGCCGTCGGCGGGGATGATGCAGCGGCGCTGCGCGAAGGGCCGCCGGAAGGACGGCTTCTCGTGCAGGGTCTCGGACCGGGCGTTGATCATCCGGGCGGCGCCGTCGGGGTTCTGGGCCCAGGACGGGACGAGGCCCCACTTCAGGACGCGCAGCTGGCGAACCGGACGCGGGTGGGCGGCGTCTTTCAGAGGACGGTCGAGGACGACGTGGACCTCCTTCGTCGGTGCGACGTTCCAGTCGGGTGCCAGGGACTCCTCCGGCTCCCACTTCTCGATCCCGAACGCCTCCACCAGGTCCTCTGGTCTACGGCTCGCTGCATACCTTCCGCACATGGCTGCCACACTGCCATGGCTCCCCCCGGCTGCCGCTGGGAGGTACCCCCGGACCATCACCGCAAGGAGTTCGTCACTTCATGGACAGCAGCACCACGGCCGACCTGTGGGACCGGCTCACCGGCATACAGACCGCGCCCGAGCGGTGGCTGGTGATCGCGACCGGCCTGGTCGCGCTGGCCGCCGTCGGGCCCCGCCCGCTGTGGCGGCTGTCGCGCAACGCCGTCACCATCGCGCACGAGGGCGGTCACGGCCTGCTGGCGCTGCTCACCGGCCGGCGCCTCGACGGGATACGACTGCACTCCGACACCAGCGGCGTGACCGTCAGCCGGGGCCGGCCGACCGGCCTCGGGATGATCCTGACCGCCGCCGCCGGATACACGGCGCCCTCGCTGCTCGGGCTCGGCGGGGCGGTGCTGCTGTCGGCGCACCGGATCACCCTCCTGCTGTGGGTGGCCACCGCCCTGCTGCTGGCGATGCTGGTGATGATCCGGAACGCGTACGGGGCCCTGACGGTCGTGCTGACCGGCGGAACGTTCGTGCTGGTGTCGTGGCTGTCCCCGGCCGACGTGCAGGCGGTCTTCGCGTACGGCGTGGTGTGGTTCCTCCTCCTCGGCGGGGTCCGGCCCGTCTTCGAGCTGGGGGCCAAGCGCAGGCACGGAGCGGCGCCGGATTCCGACGCGGACCAGCTGGGCCGGCTGACCCACGTCCATCCGGTGGTGTGGCTGGTCCTCTTCCACGTGGTCGCGCTGTGCTCCCTCACCGGTGGCGCGCGCTGGCTGCTCGACCTCTGAGACTGGGGCCGCGATCAAGATCTGAGGCCGGTGGAAGCCATTAAAGTGGGGGCCATGACCGAGACCCCCGCGCTCCCCGCCCTCTGGCCCGCCCCGATCGCCGACGGCACCGTCCACGCCACCGTCACCGTGCCGGGGTCCAAGTCGGTCACCAACCGTGCCCTCGTGCTCGCCGCGATCGCCGCCGAGCCGGGCTGGGTACGCCGCCCCCTGCGCTCGCGCGACTCCCAGCTGATGTCCGACGCCCTGCGCGCACTGGGCGTGGGCATCGAGGAGACCGTCTCCTCCAGCTCCGCCGGGCAGGGCGAGAGCGGAGAGGCCTGGCGGATCATCCCGGCCGCCCTGCACGGCCCGGCCACCGTCGACGTCGGCAACGCGGGCACGGTCATGCGCTTCCTGCCGCCCGTCGCGACCCTCGCCGACGGCGACATCCGCTTCGACGGCGATCCGCGCTCCTACGAGCGCCCGCTCGGCCAGGTCATCAGCGCCCTGCGCACCCTCGGCGCCCGCATCGACGACGACGGCCGGGGCGCGCTGCCCATGACCGTTCAGGGCGGCGGGGCGCTGGAGGGCGGCGTCGTCGAGATCGACGCCACGAACTCCTCGCAGTTCGTCTCCGCGCTGCTGCTCTCCGCCCCCCGCTTCAACCAGGGTGTCGAGGTGCGGCACGTGGGCACGAACCTGCCGTCGATGCCGCACATCCGGATGACCGTGGAGATGCTGCGCGCGGCGGGCGCCCAGGTCGACACCCCCGAGGCGGGCGGCGAGAAGAACGTGTGGCGGGTCTCCCCCGGCGCGCTGCTCGGCCGCGACATGGTCGTGGAGCCGGACCTCTCCAACGCCCAGCCCTTCCTGGCCGCGGCCCTGATCACCGGCGGCACGGTCACCATCCCGGACTGGCCGCGCCGCACCACGCAGCCCGGTGACGCGCTGCGGCGGATCTTCACCGAGATGGGCGGTTCCTGCGAACTGACCGACGCGGGGCTGGTCTTCACCGGCACCGGCAAGATCCACGGCATCGACGTGGACCTGGGCGAGGTCGGCGAACTGACCCCGGGCATCGCCGCGGTGGCGGCCCTGGCCGATTCCGAGTCGGTGCTGCGCGGCGTCCAGCACCTGCGGATGCACGAGACGGACCGGCTGGCCGCGCTGACCACGGAGATCAACGCCCTCGGCGGCGACGTCACCGAGACCGCGGACGGCCTGCACATCCGGCCGCGCCCGCTGCACGGCGGTGTGTTCCACACGTACGACGACCACCGGATGGCCACCGCGGGCGCGGTGATCGGCCTGGCGGTCGAGGGCGTGCGGATCGAGAACGTGGCGACGACCGCGAAGACCCTGCCGGACTTCCCCAAGATGTGGGCGGACATGCTCTCCGGGGCATCGGGCGGCTCCGGGGGCTCCGGAACTCCGGGAGCCGAAGCGGGTGCGGGAGCGTAGGGCCGTCATGCGCAGGTACGGCAAGCACACCGATGAGGACGACATCCGCTCCCGCCCCAACCCCAAGGGCAACCGGCCGCGGACGAACATCCGGCCCAAGCACGAGGACGCCTCCGAGGGCTTCGTCCTCACGGTCGACCGCGGCCGGCTGACCTGCCTGGTCGGGGACCGCTCGGTGCACGCCATGAAGTCCAGGGAGCTGGGCCGCAAGGCGGCGGTGGTCGGCGACCGGGTCTGGATCGTGGGCGACCTGTCCGGCAAGAAGGACACCCTCGCCCGGATCGTGCGGATCGAGGAGCGCAAGTCCGTCCTGCGGCGCACCGCCGACGACGACGATCCGTACGAGCGCGTGGTCGTCGCCAATGCCGACCAACTGGCCATCGTCACGGCCCTGGCCGACCCGGAGCCCCGCCCCCGGATGATCGACCGCTGCCTGGTGGCCGCGTACGACGCGGGGCTGGAGCCGCTGCTGGTGCTCACCAAGTCCGACCTCACCTCGCCCGACCAGATCCTGGAGATCTACTCCACGCTCGGCGTGAACTACGTCGTGACCAACCGCGAGGAACTGGCGACGGGCGACGCCGCCGACCGGGTGCGCGAGCGGCTGAACGGCCGGATCACCGCGTTCGTCGGCCACTCCGGCGTCGGCAAGACCACTCTGGTGAACTCGCTGGTGGCGGAGGGCCGCCAGCGTGCGGTGGGGCATGTCAACGCGGTCACCGGCCGCGGCCGCCACACCACCACCTCGGCGCTCGCGCTACCGCTGCCCTCGGGCGACGGCTGGGTCATCGACACCCCGGGCGTGCGCTCCTTCGGTCTGCACCACGTGGACCCGTCCCGGGTGATCCTGGCCTTCCCGGACCTGGTGCCCGGGACCGAGGGGTGCCCGCGCGCGTGCAGCCACGACGAGCCGGACTGCGCGCTCGACAAGTGGGTGGAGGACGGTCACGCGGACCCGGCGCGCCTGTATTCGCTGCGGCGCCTGCTGGAAACGCGGGAGCGCCGCGAAGGAGACTGATCGTCCGGCCGCGTCGGGCCGCGTTTGCCGCGGGACCTGTCTGGATAAATGCATACTCGCACCGAGTGGCGCGCAGGTTCAGGCCGGGACTCAGGCCCAGACCGTGTCACGTGACGCGGGGAGGCATTCGAGATGGCGTGGCTGCTGGTCGTGGTCGCGGGACTACTGGAGACCGGTTTCGCGGTCTGTCTGAAGCTGTCCCACGGGTTCACCCGGCTGTGGCCGACGGTCGCCTTCGCGTGCTTCGCGCTCGGCAGCTTCGGTCTGCTGACGCTGGCGCTCAAGAAGCTGGACGTGGGCCCGGCGTATGCGGTGTGGACGGGGATCGGGGCGGCCGGGACGGCGATCTACGGCATGCTCTTCCTCGGCGACCTGGTCTCCACCCTCAAATTGGTCTCGATCTCGCTGGTGATCCTGGGGGTCATCGGGCTGCAGCTGTCCGGATCGGCGCACTGAGCAGCCGCAGCAGCTCGGCGAGTGCGGGCTGCGCCGGACCTTCCGCCGGGGCGATCACGTAGGAGAGCGCGAGCCGTACGGCGAGCTCGCACCGTTGCGCGCCCTCGTCCGGCGCGAGCGCGGCGGCCGCCCGCTCGCTGACGGCTCGGGCCAGCGCGCCGGGCCCGGGCGGCCCGGAACCCGGCCCCCGCGTGGGCCCCGGAGCGGGCAGGGCCGCGTCCCAGCACCCGGTGAGCAGGGCGCGTACGAGGGGGTGCGCGCGGGCCGCCCGTACGGTCCACTCGGCGACCGCGGCGAGGCGCTCGGCACTCGCGGCCGGATGACCCAGAGCCCGGTCCACGCCGTCGAGGTACCAGTCGGCCTCGCGCCGGACCAGGGCGTGGCCCAGCCCCTCCTTGCCGCCGAACTCGTTGTAGAGGGTCTGGCGGGACACTCCGGCGGTGGCCGCCACCTCGACCATCCGCACGGCGGGCCAGGGGCGCGTCGCGAGCGCCGCTCCCGCCGCTTCCAGCAATGATTCCCGGGCTGCCGGCATCATCGCCTCCCCCTGTGGGTCCCGGCTGGGCTTCCCCGCCAGAGTTGACGGGCCGACAGGTCCTGTCAAGGGCACGTCTTCGGTCAAGGGCACGTCCGGCCGCACTGTGGACCTCGTTGGCCGGGGTGCGGGAGTCTCGATACTGTTCGGCCATGCCCGAGTATGACGATGACCTGCGCCTTGCCCTCGAACTCGCCGACGCCGCGGACGCCGCCACCATGCAGCGGTTCCGCGCCCTCGACCTGGTGGTCGAGACCAAGCCGGACATGACGCCGGTGAGCGAGGCGGACAAGGCCGCCGAGGAGATCATCCGGGCGGGCATCGAGGCCGCCCGGCCCGATGACGCCATCCTGGGCGAGGAGTACGGGCTCAAGGGCAGCGGGCCGCGCCGCTGGGTCGTGGACCCGATCGACGGCACGAAGAACTACGTACGCGGCGTTCCCGTCTGGGCGACGCTGATCTCGCTGATGGCGCAGGACGCGGACGGCGTCTTCCGGCCCGTGGTGGGCGTGGTCTCCGCGCCGGCGCTGGGCCGGCGCTGGTGGGCGGTGCGCGGCGGTGGCGCGTACGCGGGCGGCGCGCTGGGCGAGACCACCCGGATCGGCGTGTCGAAGGTGAGCGCGCTGGGCGACGCCTCCTTCGCGTACTCCTCACTGAGCGGCTGGGAGGAGCAGGGCCGCCTGCCCGGGTTCCTGGACCTGACCCGCGCGTGCTGGCGTACCCGGGGCTACGGCGACTTCTGGCCGTACATGATGGTCGCGGAGGGCTCGCTGGACCTGTGCGCCGAGCCGGAGCTGAACCTCTGGGACATGGCGGCGATCGCCGTCGTGGTCGAGGAGGCGGGCGGCCGCTTCACCAGCCTGGACGGGGTCGACGGGGTGCACGGCGGGAACGCGGCGGCGTCGAACGGGCTGCTGCACGAGGAGATGCTGGGCCGGTTGCGCCCGCGCGCCTGACGCCCGGCCCGGGCGCGTCCCGGCGCGGCGCGTGCGGATCGCGCCGCTGCGTACCCTCTTGCTCACCCGGGGTGCCCGTGGGAATCTGAGACTCCTCCGCTTGTGCGCTTGTGAAGCCGTTCTCTAATGCCCGGCCGCGCGCGCACCCGCCCAGCGGAGGGACTCACCCAGGAGGTGGCTCTCTTCATGCTCGTCCGTGACGCCATGAGCACCGTGATCCTCACCCTCGGACCCGCGCACACCTTGCGGCAGGCGGCCTGCCTGATGTCCGCCCGGCGCATCGGCGCGGCCGTCGTCCTCGACCCCGACCACAGCGGAATCGGCATCCTGACCGAGCGCGACATCCTCAACGCGATCGGCGCGGGCCAGGATCCCGACCGCGAGTCCGTGGGCGCGCACACCACGAACAACGTGGTGTTCTGCACCCCGGACGCCACCTTGCAGGAAGCCGCCGAGGCCATGGCCAACGGCGGGTTCCGGCATCTGATCGTGCTGGAGCACGGCGGCCCGGTGGGCATCGTCTCCGTACGCGACATCATCCGCTGCTGGGTGCCGGCGCGGCGCAGCGCCGTTCCGGCCTAGGTCCTGTCGTCAAAGTAGCGCCGGTAAGGCCCGCGTCGTCTGGCGCCGTGCATCGCAAGGCGGAGGAGCGCACGAGTACTGGACGTACTTGGGCGCTCCGACAGCTCGGCCGCCAAGGTCCTCGAAGAGGAGCCGAGACGCAGTGAGCGCAGCGAACGCAGTGCGGCGAGGTGCGGTGCCAGACGGCGCGGGCCAGGCGGGACTTTGACGACAGGGCCTAACACCCGCGGCGGCACGCGACGCCGACGGGCCGGCGCCCCCGTGGGGGTGCCGGCCCGTCGTCTTGCCACGACAAGCGATCCGTCAGCCGCGAAGGGCCTGGACCGCGGCTTCCAGCCGCTTGCCGAAGTCGCCGTCCGCCTGGCGGAAGTTGTTGATCGCCCGCTCGACGATGTCGTCACGGGAGACCTTGGCGATGAAGCCGGACAGGTTCTCGATCAGACGGGCCTTCTCGTCCTCGGAGTACAGGCGGTAGAGGTTGCCCGCCTGGACGAAGTCGTTGTCCTCGCGGTGGATCGGCGCGGCGTGGTTGCCCGTGCCCCCGGTCACCGGGGTGGACTGCCACAGCGGGCGGTCCGTCTGGTGCGGGCCGCCGAAGCTGTTCGGCTCGTAGTTCTTCGCGCCCTTGTGGCGGCCGTCGTACAGGTAGCCGTCACGGGAGTTGGTGCGTGCCTCGGTGGCGCGCGGGCGGTTCACCGGCAGGTGGTCGGCGTTGATGCCGACGCGGTAGCGGTGGGCGTCGCCGTAGCCGAAGAGACGGCCCTGGAGCATCTTGTCCGGGGACGGACCGATACCGGGGACGAAATGGGCCGGGCTGAAGATGCTCTGCTCAACCTCCGCGAAGACGTTCTCCGGGTTCCGGTTGAGCTCCAGCTTGCCGATCTCGATCGGCGGGTAGTCGTCGTGCGGCCACACCTTGGTGAGGTCGAACGGGTTGAAGCGGTACTCGGCCGCCTCGGCCGCCGGCATGATCTGGACCTGGACGGTCCAGCTCGGGAAGTCGCCGCGCTCGATGGCCTCGCGCAGGTCGCGCTGGTGGGAGTCGGGGTCCTCACCGGCGAGCTTGTTGGCCTCGGCCTGGGTGAGGTTCTTGATCCCCTGGTCGGTCTTGAAGTGGTACTTGACCCAGAAGACCTCGCCGGCCTCGTTGTTCCACTGGAACGTGTGGGAGCCGTATCCGTTCATGTGGCGGTAGGACGCCGGGATACCGCGGTCACCGAACAGCCAGGTCACCTGGTGGGTCGACTCGGGCGACAGACCCCAGAAGTCCCAGACGTTGTCCGCCTCCTGCGAGCCCGTGTACGGGTCGCGCTTCTGGGTGTGGATGAAGTCGGGGAACTTGATGGCGTCCTTGATGAAGAACACCGGGGTGTTGTTGCCGACGAGGTCGTAGTTGCCCTCTTCGGTGTAGAACTTCAGCGCCCAGCCACGGGGGTCTCGGACCGCGTCCGCCGAGCCGAGGTTGCCGGCCACGGTGGAGAAGCGCAGGAAGGTCTCGGTCTGCTTGCCGACCTCGGACAGGAACTTGGCCCGGGTCCACTGAGAGACGTCACGGGTGAGCGTGAAGGTGCCGTACGCGCCGGCGCCGCGGGCGTGGACCACGCGCTCCGGGATGCGCTCGCGGTTGAAGTGCGCGAGCTTCTCCAGGAGCAGCTGGTCCTGGACCAGCACGGGACCGCCGGCGCCAGCGGTCTCGCTGTTCTGGTTGTCGGCGACCGGAGCCCCGGCCTCCGTGGTGAGCGGTCCCTGCGTCACGTGCGCCTCCTGCGTCATTCCTGCATGTCCTGTCCTTGGCGTTTGCCGTACTCGATCCTACAATGGACTTTGTCTAAGTCAAGTAAGCATCCAAGTCGACACTGATTCGGGAGTTACACCGAATCCCCTCGCTGTTAGGCTGGCGTCTATGAGTGACCTGCTGGAACGACTTCGCGGACGCGGCTGGCGCATGACGGCGCAGCGGCGTGTCGTGGCCGAGGTGCTCGACGGTGACCACGTTCACCTGACGGCCGACGAGGTGCACGCGCGTGCTGTGGCCAAGCTGCCGGAGATTTCCCGGGCGACCGTCTACAACACGCTGGGCGAGCTCGTCACGCTCGGCGAAATCCTGGAAGTCTCGACGGACCGCCGCGCCAAGCGGTACGACCCGAACGCCCACCGTCCCCACCACCACCTGGTCTGCGCCCAGTGCGGCGCGATCCGCGACGTCCACCCGGCGGGCAACCCGCTGGCCGACCTGCCGGACACGGAGCGCTTCGGCTTCGAGGTGTCGGCGGTCGAGGTGACGTACCGCGGCGTGTGCCCCAACTGCGCCGGCGCCTGACGGGCGGAGGTGAAAGGGGACGCGGAGACGCGCGCGGACCCGGATACCGCGGACACGGACACGGACACGAATACGAATACGAATACGGACAGCTTGAAGGCCCGGGAGCCCCGCTCCCGGGCCTTCTGCCATGTCCGCCGCTCGTGCCATTGCGCCAGCTTGGCAGCTGGAAACGACTCAGGGCCCGGAACCGATGGATAATCCATCAGATCCGGGCCCTGAGGCTTCAGTAGCGGGGACAGGATTTGAACCTGCGACCTCTGGGTTATGAGCCCAGCGAGCTACCGAGCTGCTCCACCCCGCGTCGGTAAACCTGACTTTACGTGAAGGCGCCCGGCAGATGCAAATCCGTTAACCGACCCGGTGCCCGCCCCGCCGAGGCCTCAGGCCGAGAGTTCCTCGGCCAGGGCCTCACGCAGGCGGGCCGCCCGCTCGGAGACCTCCGCCGGGCCCAGCTCCATGGCCCGCACGCACCACTTCTGGCCCTCCGCGAGATCACCGTGGCGCGCCGCCAGCAGCCCCAGCCGCAGCGCCGCACGACCGTGGCCGGCCACCGCCGCCCGCGTCCACCACAGCGCCGCCTCGGGCTCGCTGCCCTCGCGGGCCAGCAGCAGCCCGAGGTTGAAGGCCCCGTTGCGGGACCCGGCCTCCGCCGCCTCCCGGTACCACCGCGCGGCGACCTCCATGTCACCGCGGGCCGCGGCCAGCATGCCGACCCGCACCTGCGCCCGCCGGTGACCCAGCTCGGCGGCCCGTTCGTACCACTCCTCGCTCTCGGTCCGCTCGGCGCCGCCCAGCGGCTCGCCCAGCGCCACCGGCTCCGGCGGCGGAGCCAGCGACTCCAGCAGCGAGGCCAGCCGGAACGCCGCCTCCGCGCTGCCGCCTCCTGCCGCGCAGCGCAGGTGACGCTCGGCTGCCCGCTCCTCGCCGTCCCGCACCAGGGCGATGCCGACCTGGAGCGCCGCGTCCGTGTGCCCGGCCGCGGCCGCCCGCTCGTACCACTTCAGTGCGGTGCGGTCCTCGTCGCGGCTTGCGAAGAGGATCCCGAGGTTGAAGGCGGCGTCCACGCTCCCCGCTTCCGCCGCCTTCGAGAACCACGGCTCGGCGCCCTCCGCGTCGCCGCCCTGCAGCAGCAGGATGGCGAGGGCGTTGGCCGCCTCGCGGTGCCCGGCGTAGGCCGCCCGGCGGTACCACTGCTCGGCCTGCGCGGTCCGGTCCTGTGCGACGCACAGCAGGGCGAGGTTGTACGCCCCGTTCTGATCGCCCGCGTCCATGGCGGCCCGGTACCAGCGCTCCGCGGTCTGGGTCTCGCCCCGCGCGGCGTGCAGCGCACCCAGCGCGTTCGCGGCGTTGCCGTCGCCGTCCTGCGCGGCCCGGTGCCACCACGCGGCCGCGCTGTCCTCGTCCCCGGCGTCGCGCAGCAGGAAGCCCAGCGCGCACGCGGCCCGGGCCTCCCCCTGCTTGGCGGAGGTCAGGTACCAGCGCCCGGCTTCCTTGAGCTCCCCGCGCGCCTCCAGCAGCGCGCCCAGGTGGAGCGCGGCGCGGCGGTGACCGCGCGCGGCGGCCTGGCGGTACCACTGCTCGGCCTCGGCGGGGTCGCCCTTCCTCAGGTGCCGGGCCAGCCGGTACGCGGCTTCGCGGTGGCCCTGTTCCGCGGCAGCGCGCAGCCACCGCTCCACACCCTTGTCACCGCGGTGCTGCAACAGGTCGGCCAGGGCGTACGCGCCCAGGGCGTGGCCGGATTCCGCCGCCTGCCGGAGCCAGTACTCGGCGGCGGGTTCGTCCCCGCGCTCGCGGAAGTAGCGGCCCAGGGCGTGCGCGGCGGGCGCGGATCCGGCCACGGCGGCGACCCGCCACCAGCCGGCGGCCTCCTCCGGGTAGCCCCGCTGGTGCAGCAGCACGCCGAGGTTGTTCGCGGCGGCGCGGTCCCCCTCGCCGGTCGCCCCCCGCAGGTACGGCTCGGCCCGGTCGAGGTCGCCGCGGCGCAGCAGCAGCGCCCCGAGCACGCTCATGGCACCCGGGTCGCCCTTGTCGGCGGCCGCCCGGTGCCGCGCTTCCAGCTCGGCGTCGCTCGCCGCGTCGGTCTCGGCGAACATCTCCTCCGCGAAATCCGCATCGGTCAATGCGGTCTGCGCGTTCACGGCCGGAGCCGCCCCCTTGACTTCGGTGCCCGATTCGGCCTCCGCCCTCACAAACCGCCCTGTCTCCAGCAGAGTTGACCCGTCCCCCATAAATCCCATCGTCGCATCACCTGCTACCCGCGTACACCTGGTATGTCGCAGCCCGTGAGGTCACTACAGCGTTTTGTCGACATGCCCACAGGGAGACAAGTCAAACACGCTCCCACCCCAACTCACCCGTACCAGCTACCTCGTGTCCACGGCCGGACATGACGAAGGCCCGGATCCCATGGATCCGGGCCTTCAACTTCAGTAGCGGGGACAGGATTTGAACCTGCGACCTCTGGGTTATGAGCCCAGCGAGCTACCGAGCTGCTCCACCCCGCGTCGGTGAAACCACAGTATCACGGACGCGGGACGGAGCCGTACCGACGATCTCCGCGCTAGCCGCCGGGCTTGGGCGCGGTCAGCTTCGCCTCCGCGTCGATCGCCCGCTTCAGCGCCGCCTTGATCTCTTCCTGCGCCTTGCCGAAGGCCGCCCAGTCGCCGGCCTGCCGGGCCTTCTCGGCGTCGTCGACGGCCTTCTGCGCGTCGGCGAGCGCCGCCTTCACCGTCGGGTCCTGACTGGTGGGCGGCGGCGTCGTGCCGTCACCCGGCGGCTGGGTCGGCGGGACGGGCGTGGTCGGAGCCTCGGCTCCGAAGACCACGTTCAACGCCTTCTCCAGCGTGTCCTCGAAGGCGGTCTGACCGCCGTAGGTCACGAGCACCTTGCGCAACAGCGGGTACTTGAGCCCGGAGCTGCGCACGTACACCGGCTCGACGTAGAGCATTCCGCCGTCGAGCGGCACGGCGAGCAGGTTTCCGTACTCGATCTCGGAGTCACCACCGCGCAGCAGCCGGATCGACTCGGCGATCTTCGGCTCCGACTGGAACTTGCTCTGCACCTGTCCGGGACCGTCCGGCGGCTTGCTGGTCGGCATCTTCAGGATGCTGATCTTGCCGTAGTCCGCGGTGCCCGGATCCGCGTTGACCGCCATGAAGGCGCTCAGGTTCGGCCGCTCGTTCGGCGTGAAGGTCGTCGTGAGCGAGAAGACCTGGTCCTTCTCCTTCTGGTCCGGCATCTTCATCGACAGGTAGTACGGCGGAACCGCCGTACCGGCCTTGGTCGTCGGGTCGTCCGGGACGGCCCAGGCCTCGCTGCCGCTGAGGAAGGTCTGCGGGTCCGTGACGTGGTACCGGGTCAGCAGCTCGCGCTGGACCTTGAAGAGGTCCTGCGGGTAGCGCAGGTGGTCCATGAGCGGCTTGGAGATCTCGCTCTTGGACTTCACCGTGCCCGGGAACGCCTTCATCCAGGTCTTCAGGACCGGGTCTTGGGTGTCCCACTGGTACAGGCTGACCGTGCCGTCGTACGCGTCGACGGTGGCCTTCACCGAGTTGCGGATGTAGTTGACCCGGTTCTCCTGCGCCACCACCGCGCGCTGGCTATTGGTCAGCGAGTCCGCGGTGCTCTGGCCCAGCGTGGTGCGCGAGGCGTAGGGGTAGCCGTTGGTCGTCGTGTACGCGTCGACGATCCACTTGATCCGGCCGTCGATGACCGCCGGGTACGGGGCCCCGTCGATGGTCAGCCAGGGCGCGACGGCTTCGACGCGCTCCTTGGGGGTGCGGTTGTACAGGATCCGCGAACCGTCGCCGATGGCACCGGAGTAGAGGATCTGCGGCTCGCTGAAGGACAGCGCGTACGCCGCCCGGTTGATCGGACTGTCGAGATTGACGCCGGAGTCGCCCTCGTAGCTGGTCTCCTTCTCGCCCTTGTCGTCCGAGTAGTCGAGCTCCTTCTGCGGCCCGCCGACGATCGAGTACTGCTTCGTCTGCTCGCCGTAGTAGATGCGCTGCTCGAAGTCCGTGCCGAACATCCCCTTGGAGGGGAGGTCGGACTGGGTGAAGTCCGGAGCGCCCTGATCGCCGACCGTGGTGCCCTTGGCCGCGACGACGCCGTAACCGTGGGTGTACTTGAAGTGGTCGTTGATCCAGTTGTTCTTCGGGATGCCGCCGATGTTCAGCTCGCGGAGCCCGATGACGGTGTCCTGGCCGTCGTACCGGTCCACGGCGAGCGTCGACGGGAAGGCGTAGTAGCCCTTGACCTGCTGGAGCTGCTGGAACGCCGGCGAGACGATGTTCGGGTCGAGCAGCCGGACGCTGGCGGTGGTGTCGGCCGCCGACCGCAGCTTGGTCCGGTCCTCCGTCTGCGGGGCGCCCGGGTAGTCCTTGACGTCGGTGTTGGCGATCCCGTAGGCGTCGCGCGTCGCCTTGATGTTCTTCTGGACGTACGGCGATTCCTTGGCCTGCTCATTCGGCTGGACCTGGAACTTCTGCACGATCGCCGGATACAGCCCGCCGATCAGGATCGCCGAGAGCACCATCAGGCCGAAGCCGATGACCGGCAGCTGCCAGGTGCGGCGCCACAGCGTCGCGAAGAAGAGCAGGGCGCAGATCGCGGCGATGGCGACGAGGATCGTCTTCGCCGGCAGGTACGCGTTCGCGTCGACGTACCGCAGGCCGGTCCAGTTGTCCGCCGCCTTGAAGTCGCTGGACTTCACGGCGAGGCCGTACCGGTCGAGCCAGTACGCGACGGCCTTGAGCGTCACGAACAGACCGAGCAGCACCGACAGGTGCCCGGTCGCCGCGGCGGTGGCCCGGGCACCCGGGCTGGTCACGCGCAGTCCGCCGTACAGGTAGTGCACGACGGCCGCGGCGATCACCGACAGCACGACCGCGGCGAAGCCGAAGCCGAGCAGGAAGCGGTACCAGGGCAGGTCGAAGGTGTAGAACGACACGTCCAGGTTGAACTGGGGGTCCTTCTGTCCGAAGGCCACCCCGTTCACATACATCAGCCAGGTCTTCCACTGGCCCGCCGCCGAGGCGCCCGCGATGAGGCCGACGAGCACGGCGATGCCCAGAAGCAGCCACTTCTTGTACGGGGCGATGCTCATCCGGTACCGGTCGAGGCTCTGCTGCTCCATCGACATGGCGCTGAGCGGCGGCCGCAGCCGGTGCGCCAGCCAGATGTTCAGCCCGACGGCGCCCGCCATCAGCAGACCGAAGACGGCGAAGAGGCCGATCTTGGTCCACAGGGTGGTGGTGAAGACGGACGAGTACTTCACGGAGCGGAACCAGAGCCAGTCGGTCCAGAAGCCCGCGAACATGATGAAGAGCATGGCCAGGACGGCCAGCACGCCCAAGGTCATAAGGAGAGTGCGGGCCCGCCGGGACGGGCGGCCGACTCTCATCCGTGGCCCGGAAGGGCCTCCGCCGCGGTCCGGCATCTGGAAAGCCAAGGCGCACCTCGAAAGTCGCTGAGTCTGGTATCGAACGGGGCCCCCGATCGTAGAGCCCACTCATGCAACTTACTGAGGCTTTAGTCAGTTCCCGGTATCGGGGGGAAAGGAGGCAGGATGTTGTCCATGTCCAACCTTTCGCCTTCCCCCACGCCGCCCGACAAGCCGACTCCGTCGGCGGGGCCGATGGCGGCCAGCCCGTTGACCCGTGCCTGCCTTGAGATCGACGAGTACGCGGCCGGCCTCGGCTGGGACCAGCCCGCCCGGCTGTTCGCCCTCGTCGACACCGCCAGGCTCAAGAAGCAGGAGCCGCGCCTCGCCGGCCAGCTCGGCCTCGACCAGGACGACGCCGGCAAGACCTCCCTCACCCCGATCGAGCAGGACGAGCTGCCGGCCGGGACCGCCCTCGACAAGTTCCTGGGCACCATCGCCTGGCCCGACTCGGTCGTCGGATGCGCGCTGACGGTGGAGCGGCTGATGCTGCCGCCGTCCGCGGAGGCCTCCGTACCGGAGGGACTCAGCGACAAGCAGCTGTCGAAGTGGGTCGCCGGACACCCCGAGCGCCAGGAGGTCCGGCTGACCGTGGCCGTACTGCGCGACGGCTCGCGCGAGTCGGCCGTACGGCTGCGGGAGAAGGACTCCTCGACCGAGGTCCTCACCGGCGGGGGCCTGGTGCCCGGGCTCGCGGAGGCGCTGGCCGCGACCTTCTCGTAGGAGACGGCGGGCGGCCCGGAGGCGGACCGGTCAGGGCTTCGCGGCGCACTGCGGCAGCCCGGCCGTGTCCCCCTTGCTGATCTTCTCCAGCGCCTTCGTGGCGTCGTCCATGGTGGAGACCTTCACCAGGGTCAGCCCGTCGGGCACGTCGGCGGCCGCGGCGGCGCAGTTCTCGGCGGGCGTCAGGAAGTACTGGGCGCCCGCCTCGCGGGCGGCGATGGTCTTCATCTGGATGCCGCCGATCGGGCCCACCTTGCCCGCGTCGTCGATGGTGCCGGTGCCCGCGACGAACTTGCCGCCGGTCAGGTCCTGCGGGGTGAGCTTGTCGACGATGCCGAGGGCGAACATCAGCCCGGCGCTGGGGCCGCCGACATCGGCGAGCTTGATGTCGATCGTGAACGGGAAGGTGTGGTCGGTGCCGGCCCGGATGCCGACGATGGCGTGACCGCCGCCCTCCGCCTTGCCCGTGGTGATCGTGACCTTGGTGGAGCCGGTGGGCTCGCGCTGCGCCTTCTCCGCCTCGGCCGCCTCCGCGGCCGGCACGACGGTGAATTCGACGGGCTCGCCGGGCTTGTGCCGGGTGACGAGCTTGGCCACGTCCTCGGGAGCGGTCACGGGGGAGCCGTCCACGGCCCGGATGACGTCACCGGCGTGCAGCTTGCCGTCGGCGGGGCTGGCCTTCACGACGGAGGAGACGATCACGCGGGCGGAGACCGGGATGCCGAGCTGCTTGAGCGCCGCCACCTTGGCGCTCTCCTGCGACTGGCTGAACTCCTCGGCGTTCTCCTGGGTGGACTGCTCTTCCGTCTTGCCGTCCGGGTAGAGGTTCTCGTGCGGCACGACGATGTTGTCGTCCGCCAGCCACCCGTACACGGCTTCCAGCAGGTTCATGTCGTAGTCCGCGCTCGTGACCCGCACCGTCGTCATGTTGAGATGACCGCTGGTCGGGTACGTCTTGCGACCCGAGATGCTGAGAACGGGCTCGCCGCGCGAGTCCCCGAGGGTGTTCACCGTCGGACCCGGGCTCATCTCGGAATACGGGACCGGGAGGAAGAGCCCTGCGATGAGCAACGTGAACAGCACGAGGGTGGAAGCGAGCATCGTCGCAGTGCGGCGTGGCATGGATCCGACAGTACGTGACGGCCTCGGCGGGCGGCCCCCTGGGCCGCTCCGTACGGGCCCGTACGCGGAAGTCTCAGGGGGTTCTCACGGGACGCCTCAGACGGCGTCGGAACCGGAGTGCGCCTCTGCCTTCATCTTGGCCTCGTCGGCCCTGCCCATGGCTTCACGGAATCTCGCGTAGCCCGCGAGTTCGGATATGTCACCTTGCGTGCGGTCGCGCGCCGCCCAGCTGCCCCATATCGCCGCTCCGATCGCCGCGCACAGTGGAATCAGCAACCACGCCAGAGACGCCATGGGCCTGCCTCCCTACCCCGATATGTACGTGTCGTTGGTGGCTTCAACGCTCATGCCCGGGAGGGGGTTACGCAAATCGAGGGCGTGTTGCGCGGCCGAACGGGTGCGAGGCTACCCCCTTTCGGGGGGACTGTCCGACCGGGGGGTTCAACCGGCGCCCACCCGCTTCCGAGCAGGCGCCGACCCGCGCCTCAGCAGGCGCCGACCCACTCCTCCGAGCCGTCCGCGAAGGTCTGGTGCTTCCAGATGGGAACCTCGTGCTTGAGGTCGTCGATCAGCATGCGGCAGGCCTCGAAGGCCTCGCCCCGGTGCGGACAGGACACGGCGACGACGACGGCCAGGTCACCGACGGACAGGTCGCCCACGCGGTGTACGGCGGCCAGGGCGCGGACCGGATACTTCGCCACGACGCGCTCGGCCACGCGGCGCATCTCCGCCTCGGCCGTCGGGTGGCAGGAGTAGCCGAGCGAGTCGACGTCCGCCCCGCTGTCGTGGTTGCGCACCGTGCCGACGAACAGCGTCGTGCCGCCCGTCGCGTCATCGCCGACGGCCTGGAAGACCTCGTCGATCGACAGCGGCGTCTCACGGATCTCGAGCAGCCGGATCGGGTCCGGAGCGGCCTGCTCGCCGGGGTGGTCGAAGTGCGGTGCCATACCGTCCATCGTGCCCTAGCCGCCGACGCGGCGGAATAGCCGAAACGCCCGGGCACCGGCGTTGCCGTTGGGATCCTCCTACAGAAAACCGCTGGTGGCCGGTATCCGGCCCGGGGTCGGGGGCCGCCCGGGGCCGGGGCCCCCGACACGGGCCGGACGGGTCAGATGCCGCGACGCTTGCGGGCGCGGCGGACCGCGGCGGCGGCGCCCAGCAGGGCCACCGTCGCACCCGCGGCTCCGGCGGCCGTGGCCGCGTCCTTGCGGCCCAGCCGGCGGCCCGCGACGGTGTGCCGTCCGGCGACCTCCTGGAGCAGCTCGGCCAGCACCTCCTCATTGGTCCAGCGGGGCCGCCAACCCGCCGCGTGCAGCCCGCTGACGCTGACCACCCAGGGGTGCATCGTGTAGGCGAGGTCCCCCGCCGGGGACGGCGTCAGGCCGATCCGGTGCAGGCGGGCCGCCGCGCCCAGCGCCACGGCCGACGGGAGCTCCATGCGGCGGATGCCGCTCAGCTCCTCGACCTCCTCCTGTTCCAGCCAGCCCTCGCAGCCCACGGCCAGCTCTCCCTCGACCTTCTCGAGCGCCGCGTACTCCAGCGCGCTGACGAGGTCCTCCACGTGACAGAACTGCCAGGTGGGGCGGGATCCCGCCACGACGAGGAGCCGCGGGGACTCGAAGTACCTGGTCAGCGCGGTGTCCGTGCCGCCGACGAGGACGGCGGGGCGGACCACCGTCACGTTCAGGCCGGGGTGGGCGCGGGGGGCGCGGCGGCCGAGGCGCTCGATCTCCAGCAGGTCGCCGACGCCGGTCGCCTCCGCCGTGGCCCGCAGCTCGGAGTCCTCCGACAGCGGGATGTCGTTGTCCGGCAGGGCCCCGTAGACCATCGCCGAGGTGCACAGCACGACCCGGTGGACGCCCGCCGCCGCGGCGGCCGTCAGTACAGTCTGGGTCCCGCGCACGTTGTACGCCGTACGGGCCGCCGGGTCCGTCTCCAGATCGAGGTCCAGCGCGAGGTGGACCACCACGTCGGCGCCGCGCAGTTTCTCGGCGATCGCGGGGTCCCGTACGTCCAGGACGTGCCATTGGGCGGCCGCGCAGTCCCCGCGCCGCTCGTCGATCGCGACGACCTGCTTGACCTCGTCGGAGGCGGCCAGGCGGCTCACCAGGGCCGCGCCGACACCCGAGGCGGCGCCGGTCACGGCGATCACCGGGCTGTGTCGTCGGGGGCCTGCCGGGTTTCGCGGCCGGCGAACGCCGTCGCTGTCACCGTACTCAGGGCGGTTTTCGGGGTCGGGCGTCGGGCGGCCGTGCTTATCCGAAAACTGCGGATCTGGGGAACTCACCAGGCGTCTCCAGCGGTTGTCTTCAGTAGGGGCGCGCCGTGACGCGTACCTACCAGGTGATGTCCATCCTGCCGCAGCCCAGGAGTCAGCGGAGCACCGAGCCCGTAAGCGGGTGTGGTGTCTACGCTGAGAGGTGTTGTCGGACCATTGCCCGTCGGCTCCCGCCGGCGGCCCTACGAGCCGAGGAAACCCGTGAGCGACACCCCATTCGGATTCGGCCTTCCGCCGGAGGAGCCGGAAGACGGCGACGAAGGCAAGAAGAAGGGCAATCAGGGCGGTCAGGGCGGTCAGGGCGGCCCGGCGAATCCGTTCGGGTTCTCCGGCATGGGTCTGCCGGGCGGCGCCGGCGGCCAGGGCGGCGCGGACAATCCGTTCGCCGCGATGTTCGGCTCGATGAACCCGGGCGACCTCGGCGCGGCCTTCCAGCAGCTCGGGCAGATGCTCAGCTACGAGGGCGGTCCCGTGAACTGGGACATGGCCAAGGACATCGCCCGTCAGACCGTCGCCCAGGGCACGGCGGACGGCGTGAAGGACACCAGCGTCGGCGTCGCGGAGAAGTCCGCCGTCGAGGAGGCGCTGCGCCTCGCCGACCTGTGGCTGGACGGCGCCACCTCGCTGCCCTCCGGCGCGGCCACCGCGGTGGCTTGGAGCCGCGCCGAGTGGGTCGAGGCGACCCTTCCGGTGTGGAAGGAGCTCGTGGACCCGGTCGCCGAGCGCGTCGGCGCGGCCATGGGCGGCGTCCTGCCCGAGGAGATGCAGGCCATGGCGGGCCCGCTGCTCGGGATGATGCGCTCGATGGGCGGGGCCATGTTCGGCCAGCAGATCGGCCAGGCCGTGGGCGTGCTCGCGGGCGAGGTCGTCGGTTCGACCGACATCGGGCTGCCGCTGGGCCCGGTCGGCAAGGCCGCCCTGCTGCCGCTGAACGTCGAGAGCTTCGGCAAGGACCTGAGCGTCCCCGCGGACGAGGTCCGGCTGTACCTGGCGCTGCGCGAAGCGGCTCACGCCCGGCTCTTCGCACACGTGCCGTGGCTCCGCTCGCACCTGTTCGGTGCGGTCGAGGGCTACGCCCGCGGCATCAAGGTGGACACCTCCAAGCTGGAGGACGTCGTCGGCCAGCTCGACCCGTCCCATCCGGAGCAGTTGCAGGAGGCTCTGCAGGGCGGGATGTTCCAGCCGCAGGACACCCCTGAGCAGAAGGCGGCCCTGGCCCGCCTGGAGACGGCGCTCGCTCTGGTCGAGGGCTGGGTCGACGCGGTGGTGCACGAGGCGGCCAAGCCCCGGCTGACCTCGGCCGACGCGATGCGCGAGACCATGCGCCGGCGCCGTGCCTCGGGCGGCCCCGCGGAGCAGACCTTCGCGACGCTGATCGGCCTGGAGCTGCGCCCGCGCCGGCTGCGCGACGCCTCGCGGCTGTGGGCCTCGCTGACCGACGCGCGCGGTGTGGACGGCCGCGACGGGCTGTGGGAGCACCCGGACATGCTTCCGACCGCCTCCGACCTGGACGACCCGGACGGCTTCGTACACCGCGAGCACCTGGACTTCTCCGAGATCGACAAGATGCTCGGCGAGGCCGCCCGCAAGCGGGACGACCAGGACGGCGACGAGGCGAAGTGACCCTGTACGACGATGCGGTCCTCGTACTGAAGGGCTACGAGGGGAACGGCGAGGCGGGCCAGACCGAGCTGGGCGATCTTTACCTGGAGCACCTGGCGGAGCATCCGGACGGGGTCTACAAGCCCTGCGCGGCCGGGCACATCACCGCCAGCGCGCTGGTGGTCGACCCGGAGCGCGGGCGCGTGCTGCTGACCCTGCACAAGAAGCTCGGCATGTGGCTGCAGATGGGCGGCCACTGCGAGCCGGGTGACGCCACGCTCGCGCAGGCTGCGCTGCGCGAGGCCGGGGAGGAGTCGGGCATCGCCGCCGGGCTGACGCTGCTGCCCGGTGGTCCGGTGCGGCTGGACCGGCATCCGATCCCGGCGCCGTGCAACTGGCACCTGGACGTGCAGTACGCGGCGCTGGCGCCGGCCGATGCCGTGGCGGAGATCAGCGAGGAGTCGCTCGACCTGCGCTGGTTCCCGTACGAGGAGGTGGCGGCGGTGGCCGACACCTCGGTCGTGCGGCTGATGGAGGCGGCCCGGGCGCGGATCTGACCGTACCGGTACGGCGAAGGGCGGCCCCGCAGCGTGCGGAGCCGCCCTTCGCCTTGTGCCTTCGTGGTTCTCGGCCTTGCGGCCTGTGCCCCGGGGTGCCGGGGTGCTGGGGTGACGGTGTCCCGCTGTCCCGCTGTCCGCTGTCAGTTCCAGGCGTTGTTCTGGTTCTGGGAGTGGGCGCCCTGCTGGCCCATGCCGAACTGCGCCGCGACGCCCTGCCCGAGCTGCGCGTTCTGCGGCGGCAGCACCTCGCTGGGCTGCACCAGCGCGAAGCCGGTGCCGAGGAAGCTCAGCTCCCAGCCCTCGCCGGTGTTTCCGCGGCGGCGCCACACGCCGGTGGAGTGCGTCTGTGCCTGCATCTGCACCCGCAGCGAGGTCGACCAGGCGACGATCGCGTCCGCGTCGGCGTTGACGTACTTGTCGGGCGTGACGTGCATCATCAGCGGCTGCCCGGAGGTCATGAGCGCGACCTTGCCGCGACCGGTGATGTTGAGCTGGTACTTGCCGGACCCTGAGATTCCGTACTGGCTGTCCACCGCGATGACCTCGGTGTGCAGGGTGGAGTCCAGGGCCAGGACGTAGCTGCTGTCGACCGTGAGGCCCTCTTGGTCCACGTCCACGACGTGGACGTACTGGGCGAGGTTGGCCAGGTAGACCGTGCCCTGCCCGGAACAGCGCATGAGGTCCAGGCCCTCGCCGGTGTTGCGGCGGGCGCCCCGCTGGCTGCTGGTCTGGTATTCGCCGTCGAAGTCGATGAGCCCCTGGTAGGCGACCATCGCGCCCTTGCGTGCGAGTACGTCGTCGGTGCCGGTCAGCGAGACCCGCAGCAGCTGCGGGTTCTGCACGGTGTACCGGTCCTGGGACTGCGCCTCGGTGTGGGCGAAAAGTGCGCTCTGCATGATGTGTCCGCTCCCCCTCAGCCCCGGGCCCGGAGCCGGTCGGTGCTGTCCTCGCTGGGCTGTACGACGACGATGCCCTGGCCGGAGAAGGCCATCTGGTAGGCCTCCCCGCTGCCCCGGCCGATCATCGACGAGGCCTTGAAACTGCGCTTCCCCTTGACCTTCAGGTTCGGCGACCAGGCGACGAGCGCGTCGGGGTCGACGTACGTCTCGTCCTCGCCGCGGCCGCAGTCGACCACGATCGGGGTGCCGCGGGAGGTCAGGGCCACCCAGCCGGTGCCCGAGATCTGGACGTTGAACAGGCCTTGGCCCGCGAACTTGGCGAGGCCCTTGACCCGCTCGACGCCCCACTGGAGGTGCGCGTCGAAGGCGAGCAGGTTGGTGCCGTTGACCGAGAGCGCGTCGTTGTTGAGGTTGATGACGACGACGTCGGCGCCGTAGTCGGCGAGGTAGAGCAGGCCGTCGCCGGTGCACTTCATCAGCGGTGCGCCTTCGCCGGTGATCCACTGCGAGGCCATCTGGCGGACGGCCGGCGGGTTGGGCTCGTACTGCACGAAGCCCTCGTAGGCGACCATCGAGCCCGTGCGCGCGAAGAGGTCCTGGCCGCTCTGCATGGCGACCTTGAGCATGGCCCGGCCGTGGTTCTCCATGCGGGCCGTGACGGGGGTCGGGGCGTAGCCCGCGAGCTGCTGGTTCATTGCGTTCATGTCGGGCTCCCTCAGACCTCGTACGGCTGGACGACGATGAAGTTGCCGGGAGCGCCGCGGAACTGGAGGTTCACGGTCTCCCCGCTGTGACCGGGGTAGGCGTTGCGCCGGAGCCGGACCTGGCTGGAAAGGATCACCTGTGAGGCGGACGACCACGCGACGATGGCGTTGCTGTCCGCGAAGGTGGTCGGGGTGACGGGCAGGACGACCGGGACGCCGCGCGTCTTGACGATCACCGTGCCGGAGCCCTGGAACTGCATGGTGAACAGGGCGCCGCCGGGGATGCCGTGGCCCTCGATGCGGCGGACCTCGTGCTGGAGCGTCTCGTCGAAGGCGAGGACCGCCTCGGCGGAGACGCAGATTCCGTCGCCCTGGAGCTCGATGGCGTGCAGGTGGGCGTTGTTCTCCGCGAGGAAGACCTGGCCGCGGCCGGTGCAGCGCATGAGCTGCATCTCCTGGCCGGTGGCGTTGCCGACGATGCGTCCGGCGAAGCCCGCGCCCTTGTAGCTGAAGTCGACCTTGCCCTGGTAGAGGACCATGCTGCCCTGGCGGGCGAGGACGGCCTGGCCGCCCATGGCGAGGTCGACCCGCATGAGCTGCTGGTTCTGAGGGGTCCAGCGGGCGCCGGTGGGTGCTTCCTTGTACGGCTGGAGCGCGGCGGCGAGACCGGGCGCGGCGGCGGCCGCCTGCGGGGCGTAACCGGGCTGCTGGCCGGGAGGCTGGCCGGGCGTCTGACCGTAGGCCGGCTGCTGCCCGTACGGGGCGGGGGCGTGCGGGGGGACCTGGGCCGGGTACTGGCCGGGGATCTGGCCGTACGAGGGCTGCTGCGGAGGCTGCGGCTGGCCGTAGGGCGCGGGGGCCGGTGGGGCGAGCGGCGCGGCCATGGTGGGCGCGGCGTGCACCGGCGCGGCCGCGGCGGGCTGCCGGTACGCCTGCGGCTGGGGCTGCGGGGCCGGCGCGGGTACGGGTGCTGGTGCCGGTGCCGGTGCGGGTACCGGTGCCGGTGCGGGTACCGGTGCCGGTGCGCCGAAGGACGGCGCGGGCGCCGGAGCCTGCGGGGCGGGGACGTGCGGCGCGGGCGCCGGGGCGCCGAAGGACGGCGCCGGGGCGGCGGCCTGGGGCGGCGGGGCGAACCCGGGCGCGGCGCCGCCCTGGGCCGCAGGCTGCTGCTCCGGCTGGGATTCCTCGGCGACCTCGCCGCCGAAGTTCTTCAGCAGGGCGGCGAGTCCGCCGTCGAAGCCCTGGCCGACGGCGGCGAAGCGCCATACGTCCTTGAGGTAGAAGTCGCCGAGCATCACCGCGCGCTCGGTGCTGAACTCCGCACCCGTGAACGCGTACCGGACGACCTCCTCGCCTCCCGCCACGATCCGGATGTAGCCCGGACCGATCTGCGACATCTGTCCGGCGCCGTCGATGGTGGCGGTGAAGGACAGCTTGTGGATGCCCGCCGGAATGCGGTCCAGGGTCACCCGGAAGGATTCAGTGTCACCGGCTTGCGCACCGAGTTGCTGAATGGACTCTTCCGGCGATTTCGGCTGGTTGAAGAAGACGAAGTAGCGGTCGTCAGACAGCTGCTCGTTCGCGTCGAGGCCGAAGCAGCTGATGTCGAAGGCGAGTCCGGGCCCGGCGATCTGGACGCCCACGTACAGATCGGTGCCCGCCGTCAGATCACTGATCTTGGCCTTGTGGCCGCGTTGGAATTCCCTGGCCATACGTAACGACCGTCCCCCATCCCGACTGTGAATCCGTGCCGCTCAGGCTAACGGCAACTGCCGACATCCGGCCAAGTCGGTACCGAGCCGGTACATATCTCGGTTCGTGATCTCACGGTCATGGGACGAGGTCTCGTCGCGGTCATGCGTCGCGGTCATTCTTCGCGGGCGGCGGGAACCTTCGGGAGGCGCTCGGCGGCGACCACTCCCTCCAGATAGCCGCGGGCCCGCTCGGTCCGGGGGTACGCCTCCAGCAACTGCCAGAAACGGGGACCGTGGCCGGGCACGAGGAGGTGGGCCAGCTCGTGCAGGAGCACGTAGTCGACGACGTACTCCGGCATCCCCTGGAGGCGGTGCGAGAGCCGGATGCTGCCCTCGGCCGGGGTGCAGGAGCCCCAGCGGGTGTTCTGGTTGGTGACCCAGCGGACGGAGCGGGGGCGGGCGCTGCCGCTGAAGTACTGCTCGGACAAACGCTCGGCGCGCTCGGTGAGTTCCGCGTCCCCGAGGGTGCGTCTGCTCTCCTGCGCGGCCAGTTTGTCGAGCATGACCCCCACCCAGCGCTGCTCCTCGGCCTCGGACATCCGGGCAGGGATGAGCACGACCGTACGCTCACCCTCGCGGTAGGCGGATACGGTCCTGCGGCGGCGCGCGCTCCGGCGGACTTCGACGGCGCGTTGCGATGGGTCGGCGGACACGCGACGACGGTACCCGCAAGCCGTGGCCGACGTCGCGCCCCTCCACGCCTCGAACGTGATCGATTCACGGCCGGTCTCCGGCGCACGCGAACTCTTCATCTCATATGCCTTATACACCCCGCCTGTGGACAAAATTTGGCACGGATTCCGACGGGCGGGCAATGTTGCGGAAGCAGGGAGGAAGCGACACGGGGATCGAGGGGGACTGGCGATGTATCCGAAGGTGAAGCCCGCGCTGGCACGGGCCTGGCGGAATCTGCAGACCGTGCAGTTCGGGGTGACCCCCGCCCACGCGGTGGTGCTCGGCCCGGTGGACACGGCGACCGGTTCGCTCATCGACCGGATCGACGGGACGAGGGGGATGGACCTGTTGCGGGCCGAGGCTGCCGGGATGGGGCTGCAGGCCGGCCGGGCGGACGAACTGGTCCGGCGGCTGGCCGCGGCCGGCCTGCTCGACGACGCCACGGCGGGCGGGCCGCGAGCCCAGGCGGTGCGCAGACGCCCGGAGACCCTGGAGCGGCTGGGGCCCGATCTGAGCTCGCTCTCCCTCGTCCGCCGGGAACCGGGCGGGGACTTACGGGCTGTCGCCGCGCGCCGGGCGATACGGGTCCAAGTGCGCGGCAGTGGCCGGGTGGGCGGGGTGATCGCGGCGGTCCTGGCGGGAGCGGGGATCGGCCGGGTCGAAGTGCTCGACGGCGGCCGGGTGGAGCCGGCGGATGTGGCGCCGGGCGGGCTGGGACCCGGGAGTGTGGGCCGGCTGCGCGCCGAGGCCGCGGGCAGGCTGGTGCGCGAGTCGGCCCCCGTCCGGGCTCCGCGGGCCGGGGAGGGCGAGGGGCCGGAGCCGGGGCTGGCCCTGGTGGTCGTCGCTCCGCGGGACGGGCTGCAGGCGTGGGCGCCCGATCCGGACACGGCTGCCGACTGGGTCGCCACGGGCGTCCCCCACCTGTATGCGGGGGTGCTGGAGGGTACCGGGCTGGTGGGGCCGATGGTGCTGCCGGGTGCCACCGCGTGCGCGGGATGCATGGAGCGCGAGCGGGTGGACCGGGACCCGGCCTGGCCGAGGATGCTGGTCCAGTGGCGCTCGGCCCACCGCCGTCGCTCGAGCGCGGCCTGCGACCTCGGCCTGTCCGCGGCGGTGGCCGGCCTGGCCGCGGCTCACGCGCTGTCCTTCCTCGACGGGGAGCTGCCCGCTTCGACCGGCTCCCGCTGGGAGGCGGCCCTGCCCACACTCCGCTGGGAGCCCTCCGCGGTCCGCCCGCACCCCGACTGCCCGTGCGGCGCGGCCGTCCTCGCGGAGGCGGACTCCGACGCCGACTGCGCGACCGGCCGAAAAGGGGCCCGTCGAGCGGTACTGGAGCGGGCGGGGGGAGGATCGGGCTCCGAGGGCGGAGAAGGGCCATGACAGGATGCGTTTCGTCCGAGAGGCCACCTTGAACCGCCGCTTGCGGCGCAGCTGTCTGGGAAATGGAGGGGCGTATGTCTGATCTTCCCCGGAAGGCGGTCACCCGTACCGTCAAGCTGGCCGCGCTGCCGCTCGGCATCGCGGGCCGGGCCACCTGGGGGCTGGGCAAACGGATCGGCGGCAGGTCGGCGGAGATAGTGGCGCGCGAGCTCCAACAGCGCACCGCCGAGCAGCTCTTCCGCACCCTGGGCGAGTTGAAGGGCGGGGCCATGAAGTTCGGGCAGGCCCTGTCGGTCTTCGAGTCCGCCCTGCCCGAGGAAGTCGCCGGCCCCTACCGGGCGGCGCTGACCAAGCTTCAGGAGGCGGCACCGCCGCTGCCGGCGGCGACAGTGCACCAGGTGCTGGCGGAGCGGCTGGGCGCGGACTGGCGGGACCTGTTCGAGGAGTTCGAGGACAAGCCGGCTGCGGCAGCCTCCATCGGGCAGGTGCACCGGGCGGTGTGGCACGACGGCCGGCAGGTGGCGGTCAAGGTCCAGTACCCGGGGGCCGGTGAGGCGCTGCTGTCGGACCTCAAGCAGCTGGGCCGGTTCGCGGGACTGCTGGGACCGCTGATCCCCGGCATGGACATCAAGCCGCTGATCAAGGAGCTGCGCGACCGGGTCTCGGAGGAGCTCGACTACGAGCTGGAGGCCGAGGCGCAGCGGACGCACGCGGACGCGTTCGAGGGCGATGTGGATGTCGTCGTACCGGATGTCGTGCACCAGGGTGACCAGGTGCTGGTGACCGAGTGGATGGACGGGACGCCGCTGTCGGAGGTGATAGCCGACGGCAGCCAGGAGGAGCGCGACCGCGCCGGGCAGTTGCTGGCCCGGTTCCTCTTCTCCGGACCGGCCCGCACCGGGCTGCTGCACGCGGATCCGCATCCGGGCAACTTCAGGCTGATATCCGGGCCGGACGGCCGGGTGCGGCTGGGCGTACTCGACTTCGGCACGGTCGACCGGCTGCCGGGCGGCTGGCCCGAGCCCATCGGCAGGTCACTGCGGCTGACGCTGGACAGTGACGCCGAGGGGGTCTACGGGCACCTGTGCGCCGAGGGATTCGTGAAGGAATCCATCGAACTGGACCCCGAGGCCGTGCTGGAGTACCTGAAGCCCATCATCGAGCCAGCCGAGGCGGAGGAGTTCACCTTCACCCGGCCCTGGCTGCGCGGCCAGGCGGCCCGGATCGCCGATCCTCGGTCGCCCGCGCACCAGTTGGGCCGGCAGATCAATCTGCCGCCCTCGTACCTGCTGATCCACCGGGTGACGCTGAGCACCATCGGCGTGCTGTGCCAGCTGGGTGCGACGGTGCGGCTGCGGGATGAACTGGAGTCCTGGCTACCGGGGTTCCTGCCCTCGGAGTAACGGCCCCAGGCGCTGGGCCGGTCACCACCAGGAGGAGTCGAGCCTGCCCTCGATCGCCCGGATGTTGGCCCGGGCGCAGTCGTGGCAGAAGTATTGCCTCCTGCCGTTCTCCATGGAGCAGGTCCAGGTGGGCGGGGCGCCGTCCGGGGACTGGGCGCCGCAGCGCGCGCAGACGACGGGCTGGGCCTCGTTTCCCGGCGGGTGGGCGGGGTGGGGGGTCGGCTGGTCCACCTCCCGACGATATCGCCGCGGGGCTGGACAGCGCTCGGCAACGCACCGTGGGGACCGGTCCGTTCGGACCGGTCCCCACGGGACGGTGTTTCTTCGGCGGCCGTCAGTCCTTACTGCATGACGGCCATGGCCAGCGCACGCCGGGCGCGCAGCGAGACGCGCTCGGCTCGCCGCTGCATGCGGCGGGCGGCGACCAGGCGCAGGGCCTGACGCTCGGCGTCGGCCTCACGCATGCGGTCGTCCATATGGGCACGAGCCAGGGCTTCTGGGATGAGTTGCATTTCGCGGGTCCTGTTCTGACGCGAGGTGATCGCGCCGGCGGTGATGAAGTCTGCGGTGGCGGCGCCGTGCGGCTGCTCGCTCGTGGTGTGCGGGGTCATGAGGGCCTGCTTCAGGGGGTCGCGCGTGAGGGGACGGTCGATGGTTCCGATGGCGTTCATGCCGTGACCGGGTTCTTGCGCGGACGGCCACGCGGCCGCTTGCGGGCGACGACCACACCCTGGACGAAGAGCTCGCCACCCCAGACGCCCCAGGGCTCGCGGCGCTCGATCGCCCCGGCGAGGCAGGCCTCGACCAGCGGGCAGGTGCGGCAGAGCGACTTGGCGTACTCGACGTCCGCCGGGGACTCGGCGAAGAAGACCTCGGGGTCGAAGGTGCGGCAGGGGACGGGTACGCCGAGGTTCTCGATGGCGTCGTCGAGCGCGGTGAGCGCGGTGAGCGGAGTCAAGGTGGAGTCCTCCGGGACTGCGGGCGGGGAGATCGTTTGGGTCTGCGGTACGGACGGGGCGTGCGCTTCGAGTTGCACGGTGTTTTCTTCCTCGTCTGGTCGGCTAGTCGTTCCGGCCGGTCGGCCGGGTTCGGCTGGGCTGCGTTACACACCGACTGGTTCTGCCAGTCCCGAGGCCCCTTCGCGCTGTCGTCCCCGTTCGGGGACAAACAGAAGGGCCGCGGATCCCGGGTGGGGTTCCGCGGCCCTGAAGGCGCCGGCCTGATCATGCGATCAGGCTGGATCACTCCAGGGTTCGAGCCCGCGGAAGGCCCACATCAGGTGGTGCTGCTGCTTCGTCTGCTTCTTCGTCTGCTTCTGGGATCCGGCACCGGCTGCGGCCGCGAAGCCATAGGCGCCATGCGCCTGGGCTTCCAGTACTGCCACCGGTGCCTGGGTCGGTCGCTCATTCCGCTCGCTCACGGGGAGAGCAGCAAGCAGGGCGGGGCTGTCAGCGCGCATCGCGGACAGACCGGTACCCAGAATCGGGAGGAGCGAGGAGGAGCCGAGCGGGCAGGAGGCGGCAACCGAGTGATCGGTCATTTTGGTGATGGTCATGGAGCTGGTCACGGGGTCTCGCCTCCTCTCGGCGTCTCGGGGACCGGGCCCGGGGGCCTGTCCCATGCGTATTCGGATCAGTACAGCACGGATCCAGGGCTTCGGAGAAGCCACCGTTTCCGTTGCTAAGAACCTATGGGGATTCGCTGGGCATGCGCAAACTATTTTTCCGACGAGTTTCTACGCGTCGTCAGGATCTTCCGTCCCCGGCTCTTGACCTGCGCAGATGGCCAGGACCTCGGCTCCGTACCGCTCAAGCTTACGACCGCCCACGCCCGAGATCATCGAGAGCTCGCCCTCCTCGGACGGCGCGGCCTCCGCGATCGCCATCAGCGTCTTGTCCGTGAAGACGCAGTACGCCGGCAGGCCCTGCTCCTTCGACTGGGCCGAGCGCCACTCGCGCAGCCGCTCGTACAGCCCTTCGTCCATGTCGGACGGGCAGTCCTCGCAGCGCATCAGCTTCAGCTCGCCGGCCTCGGTCAGGGTCTTGCCGCAGACGCGGCACAGCACCGGTCCGCGGCGGCCGCGCTTGCGGGCCCCTCGCTCGGCCGCGCCGCCCGCCGCGCTGCCCGGGGCCGCGGAGCCCGGCCGCAGGCCGTTCAGGAAGCGGCTGGGGCGCCGGGAGGCCCGCCCGCCCGGGGCGCGGGAGAGCGCCCAGGAGAGCGTCAGGTGAAGTCGCGCACGGGTGACCCCGACATAGAGCAGCCGGCGCTCCTCCTCGACCTGCTCGTCGGTCTTGGCGTATGTGATCGGCATCATGCCGTCGGTGAGGCCGACGAGGAAGACCGCGTCCCACTCCAGGCCCTTCGCCGCGTGCAGGGAGGCGAGGGTGACGCCCTGGACGGTCGGGGCGTGCTGCGCGGCCTTGCGCTCCTCCAGCTCGACCGTGAGGTCCGCCAGGGTGGCACCGGGCCGGGTCCGGGCGAAGTCCTCGGCGAGGCGGACCAGCGCGGCCAGCGATTCCCACTGGTCGCGAACGGCGCCGGAGCCGGCAGGCGGCTCGCTGGTCCAGCCGAGGGAGCTGAGCACGGCCCGGACCTGGGAGCCGAGCTCGACCACATCGTCGAGCAGCGGGTCGTTCCCGCCGGATCGGGCGGCTCCGCGCAGCGCGAGGATCGCCTTCTGCACCTCCTGGCGCTCGAAGAACCGCTCGGCTCCGCGCAGCTGGTACGGGACCCCGGCGTCGGCGAGCGCCTGCTCGTAGACCTCGGACTGGGCGTTGATGCGGTAGAGCACGGCGATCTCACCGGCCGGTACACCCGCGGCGATCAGGTCGCGGATCCGGCCGGCGACGCCCTCGGCCTCGGCGGGCTCGTCCGGGTACTCGGCGTAGACCGGGTCGGGACCGGTCTCGCGCTGGGAGATCAGCTCCAGCCGGTGCTCGGCGGCCCGGCCCTTGGCCTGGTTCAGGAGGCCGTTGGCCAGGTGCACGACCTGGGGGGTGGAGCGGTAGTCGCGGACCAGCTTGACCACGGTGGCCTGCGGGTAGCGGACGCGGAAGTTCAGCAGGTGGTCGGGGGTGGCGCCGGTGAAGGAGTAGATGGTCTGGCTGGCGTCGCCGACGACGCAGAGGCTGTCGCGCTCGCCGAGCCACAGGTCCAGCAGCCGCTGCTGGAGCGGGCTGACGTCCTGGTACTCGTCCACCACGAAGTGCTGGTACTGGGAGCGGATCTGCTCGGCGATGTCGTGTCGGTCCTGGAGGATGCCGACGGTGAGGAGCAGCACGTCCTCGAAGTCGATCATGCCGCGGTCGCGCTTGAGCTGCTCGTACGTGCCGTAGATCTGGGCGATCTCCGCCAGGTCACGGGGGGCTTCGCGGCCCGACTTGAGGGCGGCCGCCGGATAGTCGGCGGGCACGGTCTGGGTGACCTTGGCCCACTCGATCTCGCCGGTGACATCGCGCAGCTCATTGCGGTCGAGGCGGACGCGGCAGCGCGCGCCTGCCTCGGCGACGAACTGGATCTTGCGCTCCAGCAGCCGGGGCACGTCCCCGCCGACCGCCTTGGGCCAGAAGTACTGGAGCTGGCGCAGGGCGGCGGAGTGGAAGGTCCGGGCCTGGACCCCGCCCGCGCCGAGGGTGCGCAGGCGGCCGCGCATCTCTCCGGCGGCGCGGTTGGTGAAGGTCACGGCCAGCACGCTGGCCGGCATGAGCTGGCCGGACTGCACGCCGTAGGCGATGCGGTGGGTGATCGCGCGGGTCTTGCCGGTGCCGGCGCCCGCCAGCACGCACACCGGCCCGCGCAGGGTCGTCGCGACCTCGCGCTGCTCCGGGTCGAGGCCCAGGAGCACCGCGTCGGCCGAGTCGGCGGCGGCGGGGAAGGATGAGGAGTGCGTTGCTGCTGTCACCCCGCCATGCTGCCAGGTCTGGTGGGTCGGCCGGGAAACTTGTCCACAGGCCGCACCTGTCCGTCGTACTTGTCACACCGCACCTGATGGACCCGCCGCACCGGCCGTACGGGAATGGCGGCGCCGTCCCGTACGTTCGTGTACTCGGACGAACGAGACCTCACTCGAGACCCCACAGAGGAGAGCGCAGCATGCAGGACACGGGTTCCGTGACGATGTACAGCACGACCTGGTGCGGTTACTGCCGCCGGCTGAAGTCCCAGCTGGACCGGGAAGGCATCGCCTACAACGAGATCAACATCGAGCTGGACCCCGAGTCCGCGGCGTTCGTCGAGAAGGCGAACGGCGGCAACCAGACGGTCCCGACCGTCCTCGTGGTCTCCCCCGCCGGCAGCGAGTCGGTCATGACGAACCCGAGCCTGGCCCAGGTCAAGCAGGCCCTCGCCGTCTGATCCGGGACGTCCCCGGACGCGGGACGCGACGGCTGCGCGTACAGAAGGGCCCCCGCCTCGGCGGGGGCCTTCTGCTGTGACCGGGCGTGTGACCGGGCTTACGTGTGACGCGTCACGCATTCGGCCGCGGCAGGGGCTGTCCGTACCAGCGCTCGACCAGCCGGGCCGCGATGGAGATCCCGCCCGACGGCGGCAGCACCTCGCCCGCCTCGATCGCCGCGCGCAGATCCTCGCGCGAGAACCAGCGGGCCTCCTCGATCTCCTCGCCGTCCACCGTGATCTCGGAGGTGACGGCACGGGCCGTGAAGCCCAGCATCAGGCTGTACGGGAAGGGCCACGGCTGGCTGGCGACGTACTCGACCTCGCCGACCTTGACGCCCGCCTCCTCCCACACCTCGCGGATGACGGACTGCTCGATCGACTCGCCCGGCTCCACGAACCCGGCCAGCGTCGAGAAGCGCCCCTCCGGCCAGTGCACCTGGCGGCCGAGCAGCGCGCGGTCCTGCTCGTCCGTGACCAGCATGATCACGGCCGGGTCGGTACGCGGGTAGTGCTCGGCGCCGCAGCCGGGGCAGCGGCGGATGTGCCCGGCGGCCGCGACCACCGTGCGCTCGCCGCAGCGGGAGCAGAAACGGTGCATCCGCTGCCAGTTCTCCAGCGCCACGGCGTGCACCATCAGCCCGGCGTCGCGCGGGGGCAGCAGCAGTCCGGCCTCGCGCAGGCCGGCCGCTCGGGCCGACTGGTCCATCCGGCCCGGCAGCGAGTCCTTCTGCAGGGCGAAGTACCGTACGCCGTCCTCGTCGGTGCCCAGGAAGTAGCGGTGCGTCTCGGTGACCGGGGCCTCGAAGGCCGGGGTCATCACGATCCCGGTGCCTCCGTCGGGGGTGTCGTCGATCAGGACCTGACCGCCGGAGACGACGAAGACGCGGGTCGTCGGGTGGCTCCAGGCGGCGGCGAGCCACGCCTCGTCCAGGCGGTGGTGCGCGGCGCGGTCGATTCCGCTGGGCGCGGTGAGCGAGACAGGGCGCTCGGTATGGGTGCTCACAGGTACTTCCAACTCCCCCGGTGGTGGGACAAGGCAGGTTGCTCAATGGCTCGCGGCGTGGCGTGGCGTGGTGCTGGTGCTGGTGCCGCTGCGGGACGGGAAGGGACGGACGGGTCAGGCGGGCTTCCCGTGGGTGGCGGCCAGGTCGCCCCAGAGGTAGGCGGTGGCCTCGACGCCCTTGAGGAGGAGGTCCAGCTCGACCTTCTCGTTCGGCGCGTGCCAGCCGTCGGACGGGACGGAGATGCCGAGGAACAGGACGGGCGCCCCCAGGACGTCCTGGAGGTCCGCCGCGGGTCCGGAGCCGCCCTCACGGGTGAAGCGGATCTTCTGGCCGAAGGCGCGGCCCATGGCTCGTACGACGGACTGCAGGGCCGGGTGGTCCAGCGGCGTCAGGCACGGCCGGGTCGGGGCGCCGAAGGTGATGGAGTGCCGGATTCCGGCCGGGATCCGCGCGGTGACCCACTCCCTGACGGCTGCCTCCACCTCGTACGGATCCTGCCCGGACACGAGGCGGAACGACAGCTTCAGGTGGGCGGAGGAGGGCACGATGGTCTTGCCGCCGGGTCCCTGGTAACCGCCGCCGATGCCGTTGACCTCGGCCGTCGGGCGGGCCCAGACCCGCTCCAGCGTGGAGTAGCCGGCCTCGCCGGAAACCGCGTGGGACTTCGCCGTACGCAGCCACTCGTCCTCGTCGAAGGGGAGCTCGGCGATCAGCGCCCGCTCCGCGTCCGTGAGCTCGGCGACGCCGTCGTAGAAGCCGGGGACGGTGACCCGCCCCTCGGCGTCGTGCAGGTCCGCGACCAGGCGCGCGGCGACGGCGACCGGATTGGGCACGGCCCCGCCGAAGGCACCGGAGTGGATGTCCTGGTCCGGACCGTGGAAGTCGATCTCGCAGTCGGCGACCCCGCGCATGCCGGTGCAGACGGTGGGGGTGGTCGGCGACCACATGCCGGTGTCGGAGACGATCACGACATCGGCCGCGAGCTCGTCGGCGCGCGCCTCGACCAGGGGGCGGAAGTGGGTGGAACCCGACTCCTCCTCGCCCTCGATGAGGAGCTTGAGGTTCACGGCGGGGGCGGCGGCGCCGGTGGCCGCCAGGTGGGCCCGTACACCGAGGGTGTGGAAGAACACCTGCCCCTTGTCGTCGGCGGCGCCCCGCGCGTACATCCGGCCGTCCTTGACGACCGGCTCGAACGGGTCGGTGTGCCAGCCGTCGGCCACGGCGGCGGGCTGCACGTCGTGGTGCCCGTACACGAGAACGGTGGGAGCGGCCGGGTCGTCGCTCGGCCAGTGTGCGAAGACGGCGGGCGCGCCGGGCGTCTCCCACACCTCCGCCACCGGGAAGCCGGTCTCCTTGAGCTTCGCGGCCAGCCATTCGGCGCTGCGGCGTACGTCGCCCGCGTGCTCGGGCTGCGCCGAGACGGAGGGGATCCGCAGCCACTCGGCGAGGTCGTCGAGGAAGGCGGCGCGGTGGGTGTCGATGTACGTGCGGACGACGCTGTCCGGCTGGCTGTCGCTCATGCCCACGAGCCTAGCCGTCCGCCTGTCGGGCACTCTCCCCGCCCGTTTCCCCTTGGAGGATCCGCTCAAGACGGGCACGGTCGGGGAGGTCGCGGGGGCGGATCACGCGGCCGCTGCGGACGTGCAGGAAGGCGGCGGTGACCCGGTCCAAGGGGGTGCCGGTGGCTTCCGCCCAGGCCAGGCGGTAGACACCGAGCTGGAGGGGGTCGGCGTCGGTCGTACGGCCGGTCTTCCAGTCGACGACCTCGTACGAGCCGTCGTCGTTCTTGTACACGGCGTCGATCCGTCCGCGGACGACCCGGCCGGCGAGGGTGAGCTGTACCGGGGCCTCCATGCGGTACGGGGTCCGCTCGGCGTACGGGCTGCGCTCGAAGGCCGCCTTGAGGGAGTCGAGATCGGCCTCGTCGGCGATCTCCTGGTCGGAGCCGGGCAGCTCGGTGGCGGGGTCGAGGACGTCGAGCAGCGGGAGCGGGAGCTCGTCGAAACGGGACTCGACCCAGGCGTGGAACCGGGTGCCCTGGCGCGCCGCGGGCTGGGGGGGCTTGGGCATGGGGCGGGCGAGGTCCCGTACGAAGCCCTGCTCGTCGGCGGCGAGCCGGAGCAGCTGGCTGGCGGAGAGGGAGGCGGGGAGCTCGACGTCGCGGACGGCCGCGCGGGCACGGCGCAGCTCCCCCTCCAGGGCCTCAAGGTCCCGGTCCCAGGAGGCGACGGCCCGCGCCTCTTCGGGGGTGAGGGGGCCACTGCCGGGGCTGCCTGCGGGGCGGCCCGCGGGGTCGGCTGCGGGGTCGGCTGTGGGGTCGGCTGCGGAGTCGGCTGCGGGGTCGGCCGCGCCGTTGCCCGGGCGGGGCGCCGCGGGCCCGGCCGGGCCGTCGCCGGAGCCGGGCCCGTCGGGGGCCCAGAGGTCCTCCGGCCAGAGGTCGCCGGGGTACGGGTCCTGCGGCGCCGGGCCCGCGCCGGGGTCGCCACCCTGCGGGGCAGCGGCGGGCCGGGGCTTCGGGAGGGACGGGGCCGCGCCGTCGGGGCGGGGGGCGCCGGGGGCCGGCGGGTCGTCGTACGGCCACGGCTCATCGGCGCCGGAGAGGTCCCGCGCCGACGGGTCGTCGTACGGCCAAGGCTCATAGGCGGAGGACGGCTCCTCGCAGTGCGGGGGCCAGAGGTAGGAGTCGTCCTCCTCCGAAGCCGGAGTCGGGGGCGGCGGCGGAGGGGTCGCGACGTAGGACTCCACCAGGGCCGCCGCCGCCCGGCGCAGGGTGAGGGATTCCAGATCCAGCGGGAGGGGCCAGGAGTGGTCGGGGGCGCCCTCCGCCGTCGACAGGGCCGGATTCTCGGCGGACGGGTCCGGTTCGGCCGCCCAGGCCTCGATCTCGCCGGACCCGGCCGCGCAGTGCTCGTACAGGGCGGTCAGGAACTCGGACGGGCCGCGGCGCTTCTTCTGGCTCGGACCCCACCAGTGGCCCGAGCCCAGGAGGAGCGAACGGGGGCGCGTGAAGGTGACGTACCCCAGACGCAGTTCCTCCGTGGCCTTGTGGTCCTTCAGGGCCGCCTTGAAGGACTTCAGGCCGGCCGAGGTCCAGGCCGGGTCCGCCGGGAGGGTGGGCGCATCGCCGCGCAGCGCGTACGGGAGCACCTTCGCGTACGAGGTCCAGGCCTCCGGCGCCTTCTCCTTCGGGAAGGCACCCGCGCACAGGTCCGGGACCACCACCACGTCCCACTCCAGCCCCTTGGACTTGTGGGCCGTGAGCACCTTGACCGTGTTCTCCCCGCCCGGCAGGGCGTGGTCGAGGCCCTTCTCGTACTGGGCGGCGGTGCGCAGGAAGGCCAGGAAGGCCAGCAGCGAGGCCTCGCCGTCGAGCGCCGCGAAGCCGGCGGCCACGTCCATGAAGGCGGACAGCGTCTCCCGGCGGCGGGCCGCCAGCGCGTGCGGGGACGCCGACAGTTCCACCTCCAGCCCGGTCGTCGCCAGGACGCGGTGCAGGACGTCCATCAAGGGGTCGGCGAGAGAGCGCCGCAGGTCGCGCAGCTCCTGGGCGAGGTGTGCGAAGCGGACCCGGGCCTCCGCGGAGAAGGGGAGGTCGTCCGGGGCCTGGGAGTGCCCGGCCCCGTCGAGGAAGGTCTCCAGGGCGTCGGCCAGCGAGACGATCTCCGCCGGGTCGACCCCTTCGACCGCCGCCGCGAGCCGCTCGTCCGGGTCGTCCGCCGCACCCGCGGTACGGCCGACCATCATCCGCGCGCGACGGCCAAGCAGCGCCAGGTCGCGCGCCCCGATGCGCCAGCGCGGGCCGATGAGGAGCCGGACGAGGGAGGCGTTGGCCCCGGGGTCCTGGAGCACCTCGCAGACGGCGACCAGGTCCGCGACCTCCGGCAGGTGCAGCAGCCCCGAGAGGCCGACGACCTCCACCGGCACGTCCCGGGCCACCAGAACGGCCTGGATCTGTGCGAAGTCCGCGACGGAGCGGCACAGCACCGCGATCTCCCGCGGCTCGGTCCCGGTGCGGACCAGGTGGGCGACGGAGTCGGCGAGCCACTCCAGTTCCTCGGCGTGCGTCGGCAGCAGGGCGCACCGGACCGAGCCGGCGTGCTCCTCGCCGGGCGCCGGACGCAGCGCCTCCACCCCCTCGTGCAGGGCGCGCAGCGGGGCGGCGAGCCCGTTGGCCAGGTCCAGGAGGCGGCCGCCGCTGCGCCGGTTCTCGCTGAGCGAGTAGCGGGTGGCCGGGCGTCCGTCGGCGTACGGGAAGTGCTCGGGGAAGTCGTCGAGGTTGGCCACGGACGCGCCGCGCCAGCCGTAGATCGCCTGGCAGGGGTCGCCGACGGCCGTGACGGCGTGCCCGGTGCCCGCGCCGAAGAGACCGGACAGCAGCTGCCGCTGCGCGACGGAGGTGTCCTGGTACTCGTCGAGCAGGACCACCCGGAACTCCTCGCGCAGCAGCGCCCCCACCTCGGGCCGGGTGGTGGCGAGCTGGGCCGAGAGGGCTATCTGGTCGCTGAAGTCGAGCAGGTCGCGGGAGCGTTTGGCGGCGCGGTAGCGGTCGACCAGCTCCAGCAGTTCGAGGCGGCCGCGCACGGCTTCGGGGACCTTGCGCAGATCGTCGTTGGTGAGCCTGGTGCCGGCGAGGACGTCCAGCAGGGCGGTGTCGTACCGACGCAGCTCGGCCGGATCGACCAGGTGCTCCGAGAGCTCCCCGTCGAGCGCGAGGAGGTCGCTGACCAGGGCGGGGATCGACTTGGTGAGCGCCGGATAGGGGCCGGGGGCCTCCCGCAGCACCTTCGCGGCGAGCTGGAAGCGGGTGGCGTCGGCGAGGAGGCGCGAGCTGGGTTCGAGGCCGATGCGCAGGCCGTGGTCCTTCAGGAGCTGGCCCGCGAAGGCGTGGTACGTCGAGATGCGCGGCTCGCCGCCGGCCGCGTCGGCCTCGGCCGGGGAGGGGTCCGGGTCGGTGATGCCGGCCCGCGCGAGGGCCTTGCGTACGCGCTCGGACAGCTCCCCGGCGGCCTTGTTGGTGAAGGTCAGACCGAGGACCTGTTCGGGCGCGACCGCTCCGGTGCCGACGAGCCACACGACGCGGGCGGCCATGACCGTGGTCTTGCCGGAGCCGGCGCCGGCGACGATGACCTGCGGGGCGGGCGGCGCGGTGACGCAGGCCATCTGTTCGGGCGTGAAGGGGATACCGAGGAGCTCTTTGAGCTGCTCGGGGTCGGTGAGGACGGACGGACGCGCGGACACGTGAAGAGGCTAGCCGCCCCCGCTGACAGTCCCCGCCGACCGGGGCCCGGCCGCCCGGTGACGCTTCCCGCTCCCGCGTTCCCGCCCGCTCTCGCGTTCCCGCCCGCTCCCCCGTTCCCCCGCTTACTGCACGGTCTGGCGGCCCTCCGGGCGGGCGCTGCACGAGCTGCGGAAGGAGCAGTGGTCGCAGTGCTTGCCCGCGGCGGGCGCGAACCGCTCGTCCAGGACCCGGCCGGCGGCGGTCGCGAGCAGGTCGCCGACCCACTCCCCGTCGAGCGGCTGCTGCGCCTGGACCTTGGGGACGACATCGCCGCCGTCGCGCTGCGCGGCGCCCTGGCGGAGCTGCACGAGCTCGGCGCCGCCGGCCTCGGGGCGCAGCCCGTCGAAGACCTCGTCGACGGCGCCTTCGCGCACGGCGAGCTGGTACACGGCGAGCTGGGGGTGGCGTGCGACCTCGTCCCTCGTGGGCGCGGCCTTGCCGGTCTTGAAGTCGACGACGTACGCACGCCCCTGCGGGTCCGCCTCGACCCGGTCCATGGAGCCCCGGATCCGGACGGCGTACTCGCCCGCTTCGAGCGTGACGTCGAAGGCGTGCTCCGTGGCCACGGCCGCCCGGCCACCGCGGTCGGTGGTGTGCCAGCGCAGGAAGCGTTCCAGGGCGGCGCGGGCGTTGTCCTTCTCCTGGCGGGACTTCCAGGGCGCGTCGAAGGCGAGGGCGTCCCAGACGGAGTCGAGGCGCTCCATGAGGACGGCCAGGTCGGCGGGGGTACGGCCGGAGGCGACCTCGTCGGCCAGGACGTGGACGACGTTGCCGAAGCCCTGGGCCGCGGTGGAGGGGGCGTCGGCCTTGACCTCACGGCCCAGGAACCACTGGAGGGAGCAGGTGTTGGCGAGCTGCTCCAAGGCGCTGCCGGAGAGCGCGACGGGCCGGTCGCGGTCGCGGAGCGGGACGCTGCTGCGGGTGGGCTCGTACAGGCCCCACCAGCGCTGCGGATGCGCGGCGGGGACCAGCGGCCGGTCCTCGTCGTCGGTGAGCGCGGCGAGGCGGGCGAGGCGGCGGGCGGCGGCGTCGCGCAGCGCCGGCGAGGCGTCCGGGTCGACGGTCGTGGCGCGCAGCTCGGCCACCAGCGCCGGGACGGCGAGGGGACGGCGGGGGCGGCCGGTGACGTCGCGCGGGGGGACGCCGAGCTCGGTGAGGAAGCGGGAAGGCTGGTCGCCGTCCTCGGCGGGAGCCTTGACGGCGGTGACGACGAGGCGGTCGCGGGCGCGGGTGGCGGCGACGTAGAAGAGGCGGCGCTCCTCGGCCAGGAGCGCGCCGGGGGTGAGGGGCTCGGCGAGGCCGTCACGGCCGATCCGGTCGGCCTCCAGGAGGGAGCCGCGGCGGCGCAGGTCGGGCCAGAGGCCCTCCTGGACCCCGGCGACGACGACGAGGGACCACTCCAGGCCCTTGGAGCGGTGGGCGGTCATGAGCCGGACGGCGTCGGTGCGGACGGCCCGGGTCGTCAACGTGTCGGCGGCGATGTCCTCCGCCTCCAGTTGTTCGAGGAAGTTCAGCGCGCCACGGCCGCCGGTACGTTCCTCGGCGCGGGCGGCGGTGTCGAAGAGGGCGCAGACGGCGTCGAGATCACGGTCGGCGTTACGGCCGGCCGTGCCGCCGCGGCGGGCGTTGCGCTCCAGCCGCTGCGGCCAGGGCGTGCCGTCCCACAGCGTCCACAGGGCTTCCTCGGCGGTGCCGCCGCCCTGGAGCAGCTCGCGGGCCTTGCGCAGGAGCAGGCCGAGGCGCTGCGCGCCGCGGGCGTAGGCGGGATCGTGCGCGACGAGCCGCTCCGGCTCGGCGAGGGCGCGGGCGAGCAGGACGTCAGAGGGCGCGGGCACCTTGACGCCGGCAGCGCGCTCCTCGTCCCGGAGCGCCCGGCCGAGCCGCCGCAGATCGGCGGAATCCATCCCGCCGAGCGGCGAGGCGAGCAGCACGAGAGCGGCCTCGACCCCGATCCACCCGTCACCTCCGGCCGTCTCGGCCGTCTCGGCTGCGCTGGGCTCAGCGGGGTCACCCGGGGCGGCTGCGCCAGGCTCGACCGGGTCGGCGAGGTCGGCGGCTGCGCCGGGCCCAGCAGGGTCGGCCAGGTCGGTCGCGTCGGCTGCGCCAGGCTGAGCGGGCTCGGCCAGGTTGGCTGCGCCGGGGCCAGCGGAGGCGGCTGCGCCAGGCTCCGCCAGGACGGCCGGGTCGGCTGCGCCGGGGTCAGCGGAGGCGGCTGCGCCGGGGTCGGCCGGGTCGGTCGGGTCGGCTGCGCCAGGCTCCGCCAGGACGGCCAGGTCGGCTGCGCCGGGGCCCACCTCGGTGCCCGCGGCGAATCCCGAGCCGAGGCCGGCCGGGATCGGCGCGACCACGGAGTCGGGGCCCGGGGTGGCCTCGGCCAAGGCTGCGGGGGTCGGGGCGGGCGGGAGGCCGGCCGCGGCTGTGGCCGTCGTGCGGAGGGCCGTCAGGAGGGGGGCCACCGCCGGTTCGTGGCGGAGCGGGATGACCGCGGCGTCCGTTTCCGCCGGGACGCCCGCCGCGATCAGGGCGCGGCGCATCGCCGGAAGGGTGCGGCCGCCGGAGCGGACCAGGACGGCCATGTCCTGCCAGGGCACCCCGTCCTCCAGGTGCGCCCGCCGCAGGATGTCCGCGATGTTGTCGAGCTCCGTGCCCGCCGTCGGGTACGTGAAGACCTCCAGGCTGCCTCCCCGTCGGGTGGCGCTGAGGTCGCGGTGGGCGCGTACCGCCGCCGCGGGCAGGCGCGGCACCGGCATCCGGGTCGTGAGGAGGCGGGTCGCGGCCAGCAGGGCGGAGCCGGAGCGGCGGCCGACCGTCAGCGCCCGCACCTCCGCCCCCGGAAAGGACGACTCGAAGTCCAGGATGTTGTTGATGTCGGCGCCGCGGAAGGCGTAGATCGACTGGTCCGGGTCGCCGAAGGCGACGAGGGTGCCGCCCGGGCCGGTCAGCGCCCGCAGCAGCCGCAGCTGCGAGGCGTCCGTGTCCTGGTACTCGTCCACGAAGATCGCGTCGTACGTGGCGGCGAGGGACGGGGTGCGCTCCGCCAGCAGCACCGCGCGGTGGACGAGCTCCGCGTAGTCCAGCGTGCCCTGCATGTCCAGGACGTCCAGGTACTCGGAGAGGAAGGCCGCCGCCGCCTTCCAGTCCGGGCGGCCGATGCGCGCGGCGAAGTCCGCCAGGGCCTGCGGGCCCAGGCCCAGTTCCCGGGCGCGGGCGAGCACCGCCCGGACCTCGTCCGCGAAGCCGCGCGTGGTCAGCGCGGCCCGCAGGTCGTCGGGCCAGCGGATGGAGCGCAGCCGGCGCTGCCCCTCCAGGAGGGTGCGGACCATCACGTCCTGCTCCGGCCCGGACAGCAGCCGCAGCGGGTCGGCGAACAGGTCGGCGTCCTGGTGGGCGCGGACCAGCCCGTAGCAGAAGGAGTGGAAGGTGGTGGCCTGCGGAGCCCGTGCGCCGCCGAGGCGCAGGGCGGTCCGGTCGCGGAGTTCCACCGCCGCCTTGCGGCTGAAGGTGAGGATGAGGATCCGGGCGGGGTCGGTGCCCGCCTCGACGCGCGCGGCGGCGGCTTCGACCAGCGTGGTCGTCTTTCCGGTGCCCGGCCCGGCCAGGACCAGCAGGGGTCCGGCGGTGTGGTCAACCACGGCCTGCTGCGCTGCGTCCAGAACAGGGGGATCCACCCGTTCCGGTCCGCCGCGTACGAGGCGGTACGCGTCAGGGGTCCGCGTACGCCGCCGCTCGGAGCGGTCGGAGGAAGAGGTGATCACGTGGAATGCCGGTCCTGGTGGGTCTGCGAGGTGTGCGGTTGGTGCGAGGTGTGCGGTTGGTGCCGGTGGTGCGGATCGTGCTGCGTCGACCGGAGCCGACAGGGAGGCCGCGGCCGGGGAGGGCGAGGCCGAAGACGCAACGCTACGGCAACCGGACGCCCCCGCGCAGTTCCCCCGGGTCCCCCGTACGGGCCTTCGCACGGGCGCTCGACCGCCCGTTCAAGCCGCGCATGGCGGAAGCTGTCAGGTGTGAGCCTCGTCGCGCGCATCGTCCTGTCCGGGGTCCCCGTCCCCGCCCCCGGCCCCGTCCCAGCGCGCCCGCCGCATGTTCAGCCGCGGCTCGCCGCCGCCGGTCAGCCGCAGCGGGGTGGCCTCGGCCCGGTAGTGCGCGAGGGCGCGCGGCTCGCTTCCGGGCAGCGGTACGCCGTCCGCCCGCACCACGCGCCACCAGGGCACGGCGGCTCCGTACAGGGCCATGACACGGCCGACTTGGCGCGGTCCGCCTTCGCCGAGCCATTCGGCCACGTCCCCGTACGTCATCACCCGGCCGGGCGGAATACGCTCGGCCACCTCCAGCACGCGCTCCGCGTAGGCGGGCAGCTCTTCGCTCATTCAGGACATGGTGCAGCACGTCGGCCGCCGGTCGACGGAAGCCTGTGTTCCGCACCGGCGCGCACCCTGCTGCCCTCTCCGCCCGCCAGTCCGTGCCACCATCTTCCGGGCGGTGACTGGTGATACGTGATCAAGAAGAGACGGAAGTGACGACGAAGGAGCAGGGTGTGAGCCCTCCGGAAGGCGCGGCCGCCGACGACGGTGCGCGCCCAGACGACGGCCCCGCCCCCCGCCCGGACCGCGACCCCGCCCCGCTCCCGGACCATCGGCGTCCGGACGGTGACACCGGCGGCACGGGCCACGGCAACGACGACAGCGCACAAGGCCCGCAAGGCCCGCAAGGCACGCAGGGTCACACCCCCACGGCCGCCGACCAGGTCGAAGCCGACGAACCGCTCCTCGCCGCCCGCGTGCACCGGCCGTCCGACCTCGTACGCCTCCTCGTCGGCATGCTCGGCATCGCCGTCGTGCTCGGCATCGCCGCCTTCGCCCACGGCACCACCGTGGGTCTGCAGTCCGACATCAGCAAGGGCACCGGCCAGGCGCCGGACCTGCTGATCAAGGTCGCCGCGCTGGTGTCCAGCATCGCCGTGCTGCTGCTTCCCGTCGCCTTCGCCATCGAGCGTCTGATCAAACGCGACGGGCTGCGCATCGCCGACGGCGTGCTCGCCGCCGTCCTCGCGCACGGCGTGACCCTCGCCACCGACCTGTGGGTCTCCCAGGCCGCGCCGCAGACCATCCAGGAGGCGCTCACCCGCCCCACCGGCGCCGGCGGGGCCCTCACCGACCCCGTGCACGGCTACCTCGCGCCGGTCATCGCGTACATGACCGCCGTCGGGATGACCCGCAGACCGCGCTGGCGGGTCGCCCTCTGGGTGGTCCTGCTGCTCGACGCCTTCACCATGCTGGTCGGCGGCTACACCACCCCCTTCTCGATCATCCTGACCGTGCTGCTCGGATGGAGCGTCGCCTACGGCACCCTGTACGCCGTCGGCTCGCCCAATGTGCGCCCCACCGTGCAGAACCTCCTCGCCGGACTGCGCCGGGTCGGCTTCCAGCCGGTCGGCGCGCGGCGCGCCGAAGGCCCCGAGAGCCCCGAGGCGCCCGACGTGAGCGACCGGGGGCGGCGCTACCACGTCACCCTGGAGGACGGCCCAGCGCTCGACGTCACCGTCGTCGACCGCGAGCAGCAGGCGCAGGGCTTCTTCTACCGGGTCTGGCGCCGGCTCACCCTGCGCGGCATCACGACCCGGCGCAGCCTGCAGTCCCTGCGCCAGGCGCTGGAGCAGGAGGCGCTCCTCGCGTACGCCGCCATCGCGGCCGGGGCCAACGCGCCGAAGCTGATCGCCACCTCCGAGCTCGGACCGGACGCCGTGATGCTGGTGTACGAGCACCTGGGCGGCCGGACCCTGGACTCCCTGTCCGACGAGGAGATCACCGACCGGCTGACCCGCAACGCGTGGGAGCAGGTACGCGCCCTGCAGTCGCGGCGGATCGCGCACCGCCGCCTCACCGGGGACGCCCTGGTGGTGGATCGTTACGGCAACGTCATCCTCACCGACCTGCGCGGCGGCGAGATCGCCGCGGGCGACCTGGTCCTGCGGATGGACATCGCGCAGCTGCTGACCACGCTCGGTCTGCGGGTCGGCGCCCAGCGGGCGGTCGCCTCGGCGGTGTCGGTGCTCGGGCCGGACGCGGTGGCGGACTGCCTGCCGCTGCTCCAGCCGATCGCGCTGAGCCGTTCCACGCGGGCGACGCTGCGCAAGCTGGCCCGGGAGCGGGCCGATCGGCAGCGGGAAGCCGTACTGGAGTCCTCGCGGTCGGCGAAGGCGGCACGGGAGGCGGATTCGGCCGACGTGGGCGCGCCCGTGACGAGCCCCGTCACCGCCGCCGAGCGGAAGGCCGAGAAGAAGGCCCTGGACGACGCCCTGGAGGGGGCCCGCGAGGAGGACCTGCTGAGCCAGATCCGCCAGCAGGTGCTGCTGATCCGCCCGCAGGCGCCGGTGGAACCGGCCCGGCTGGAGCGGATCCGGCCGCGCACCCTGGTCTCGTTCATCGCCGGCGCGTTCGGCGCGTACTTCCTGCTCACGCAGCTCGCCCACGTGGACTTCGGGACCATCGTCGCGGAGGCGCAGTGGGGCTGGGTCGGCGCGGCCCTCGCCTTCTCGGCGCTCAGCTACTTCGCGGCGGCGATGAGCCTGCTGGGCTTCGTACCCGAGCGGGTGCCGTTCCTGCGGACCGTGTGCGCGCAGGTGGCCGGCTCCTTCGTGAAGCTGGTGGCTCCGGCAGCGGTCGGCGGTGTCGCGCTGAACACCCGGTTCCTCCAGCGGGCGGGGGTCCGGCCGGGGCTCGCCGTCGCGAGCGTCGGTGCCTCGCAGCTGTTCGGGCTGGCCTGTCACATCCTGCTGCTGCTGTCCTTCGGCTACCTGACCGGAACCGAGAAGACCCCGGAGATGACCCCGTCCAGGACCGTCATCGCCGGTCTGCTGACGGTGGCGGTCCTGGTGCTGGTGGTGACCGCGGTCCCGTTCATGCGGAAGTTCGTGGTGACGCGGGTACGGGCGCTGTTCGCGGGCGTGGTGCCGCGCATGCTGGACGTGCTCCAGCGACCGCAGAAGCTGGTGACCGGCATCGGCGGGATGCTGCTGCTGACGGGCTGCTTCGTGATGTGCCTGGACGCGTCGATCCGGGCGTTCGGGGGCGGCGAGGCCATCAGCTACGCGAGCATCGCGGTGGTGTTCCTCGCGGGCAACGCGCTCGGATCGGCGGCGCCGACGCCGGGCGGCATGGGCGCGGTGGAGACCACCCTGACGCTGGGCCTGATCGCGGCCGGCCTGGAGAAGGAGGTCGCGATCTCGGCGGTGCTGCTGTTCCGCCTGATGACGTTCTGGCTGCCAGTACTGCCGGGCTGGATCTCGTTCAACTTCCTGACCCGCAAGGAAGCGATCTAGCCTCCGGGGGCGGCCCGGGGTTGGGCGCTCCGGGCGCCGCCCGCACCGTCGGCACGGCCCCGGTCCCGCCGGGCTCGTCCCGTCCCGCGGGGTCACCCCTCAGCCTCGCCGGGGCGGTGGGGGCTCAGGCCGTCGGCGGAGGGGGCGAGGCGTTCTCCTCGTGCCATCGCGCGGCGAACATCTCCCCCAGCAGCGCGGCGCAGCGGGCCTGCGCCGGGGAAATGTCCCCCGGGAGGCGCGCATAGGCCTCCATCTCCGCCTGCGAAGCACCGGGCGGCTCGGCCGCGGCCGACTCGTCGAAGTCCGGCTCCGGGAAACCGGCGGCCCGCTCCGCCGCCTCCATCGCCCGGACGTGGACGAAGTACGCGTGGGCCAGCCGCTCCACCCGCGGATCCTCCGGCGCCACGCCCGCCAGCGCCTCCATCTCCAGGTCCAGCCGCTCCTGCTCCGCCAGTAGCCGCGGGTGCAGCGCCAGCACATGGTGGCCGACGGCCTCGTGCCGGGCCGCCTCCGTGCCCAGCAGGTGCTGCGTGACCAGCAGGGAGTCGAGCTCGCGCCGCCCCGGCGCGGCCGGCCCGAGCGCCTGCGTGACCTCCGGGGGGAGCAGCCCCAGGTCCCCGCCCGCCTCCCGCAACCGCCGCACCGCATGGCGCCGTGCCCGTACCTCGACCTCCTGCCGCAGCAGCGACGCCTCCAGCTCCGCGAGCAGCGCCTCCCGGTCGGCCTTGCCCGCGAGCGCCTCCCTTACGTCGTCCAGCGTCATCCCCAGTTCCGCCATCCGCCGTACCCACAGGATCCGCACGATGTCGTCGTACTCGTAGCGACGCCGGCCGTCCGGGCCCCGCTCAGGCTCGGGCAGCAGTCCGACCTGGTGGTAGTGGCGAAGGGTGCGCGGGGTGGTTCCGGTCAGGGCGGCCGCCGCCCCGATCGTGACAGATCGCTCGTTCATGAGACCAGGTGAACACGGGACGCCGCGGCATGCGCAACCCCCGTTCGGGTCATCGCGCGGGCGGCCCGGCCGAACCACGCACAGGATGGGATGTATGCCGAGAAACGCCCTGCGGGTCACCGCTGCCGCCGCACTCGCCGCCGCGCTGCTGTCCACGAGCGCCTGCTCCGACGGCGGCGACGAGAAGAAGCCGAAGGCCGGCGAATCCGTCAGCGTCAAGCCCCTCAAGTGGGGCGAGTGTCCGGCGCCCACGCCGCTGGAGGGCGGCGGACAGGCGCCGGGCAAGGACTGGCAGTGCGCCACCCTCGACGTCCCGCTCGACTACGCGAAGCCGGAGGGCGAGACCCTCCCGCTCGCCCTGATCCGCGCGCGGGCCCGGAACCAGGACGCGCGCATCGGCTCCCTCGTCTTCAACTTCGGCGGCCCCGGCGGCTCCGGCATCACCACCCTGCCCGGGGCCGCCAAGGAGTACGAGGCCCTGCGCGCCCGGTACGACCTGGTCAGCTTCGATCCGCGCGGGGTGGGCCGCAGCGCGCCCGTCCGCTGCGAGAGCGACAAGGAGCTCGACGCGTACTACGCGCAGGACGCGACCCCGACGACGCCGGAGCAGGAGAAGGCGTTCATCGAGAACATCAAGGACTACCAGCAGGCCTGCCGGAGGAACTCCGGCAAGCTCCTCCCCCACGTCGGCACCGCCAACGCCGCCCGGGACCTGGACCGCATCCGCCAGGCCCTGGGCGACGAGAAGCTGCACTACTTCGGGATCTCCTACGGCACCGAGCTCGGCGGGGTCTACGCCCACCTCTTCCCGAAGAGCGTCGGCCGGGCCGTCTTCGACGCCGTCGTGGACCCGACCAAGAACGCCGAACAGGGCGCTCTCGGCCAGGCCAAGGGCTTCCAGCTCGCGCTCGGCAACTTCGCGCAGGACTGCGTGGACCGCGGCGACGCCTGCCAGCTCCAGGGCAGTACCGCCAAGGAGATCGAGGCGAACATCATCAAGCTCCAGAAGGAGCTGGCCGCGAAGCCCATCGCCGGTATCGGACCCCGGCAGCTCACCGAGACCGCCGCGACCAACGGCATCGCCCAGGCGCTGTACTCGCAGGAGCTGTGGCCGCTGCTGGAGCAGGGGCTCGACGAGGCGGAGGGCGGGCAGGGGCAGCTGCTGCTCGCGCTCTCCGACGCGCTCAACGGCCGGGACCAGAACGGCCGGTACAGCAACATCGGCGCCGCCAACACGGCCATCAACTGCGCCGACTCCAAGGAGCGTTACACCCTGCAGGAAACCAAGTCTGAGCTCGGCACGTTCCGTTCGGCCTCGCCCGTCTTCGGGGACTTCCTCGGGTGGGCGATGATGAGCTGCACCGACTGGCCGGTCCCGGGCGCGTGGGAGACCCCGGACGTGTCCGCCCCGGGAGCCGCTCCGATCCTGGTGATCGGCAACACCGGTGACCCGGCCACCCCGTACGAGGGCGCCCGCAGGATGGTGGAGCGGCTCGGCCCCGGCGTCGGTGTGGAGCTCACGTACAAGGGCGAGGGGCACGGCGCCTACAACAGCGGCGACCCGTGCGTGCAGCAGGCGGTGAACGCGTACCTGCTGGACGGGAAGGTTCCCGGCGGGGGCACCGTCTGCACGGCGGCCTGACCCCGCCCGCACCGCAGGCCCGTCCGGCACCGCAGGCCCGTCCGGCACCGTAGACCCCGCGGACCCGCTGACGCCGAAGGGGCCGTACCGCTCGCGCGGTACGGCCCCTTCGGGTCAATGTCCTGCTGCTAGTAGACCGGCTTGCCGGGCTCGATCTGGTGGACCCAGCCGATCACGCCGCCGCCGACGTGCACCGCGTCCGAGAAGCCCGCGGACTTCAGGACCGCGAGGACTTCCGCACTGCGGACACCCGTCTTGCAGTGCAAGACGATCCGCTTGTCCTGCGGCAGGTCCTGGAGGGCGGTGCCCATCAGGAACTCGCCCTTGGGGATCAGCTTCGCGCCGGGGATCGAGACGATCTCGTACTCGTTGATCTCGCGGACGTCGATGATCTCGATGTTCTCACCGTCGTCGATCCACTCCTTGAGCTGCTTGGGAGTGATCGTCGAACCGGCTGCCGCCTCCTGGGCCTCCTCCGACACGACACCGCAGAAGGCCTCGTAGTCGATGAGCTCGGTGACGGTCGCGTTCGGACCGCAGACCGCGCAGTCGGGGTCCTTGCGGACCTTGACCTGGCGGTACTGCATCTCCAGGGCGTCGTAGATCATCAGACGGCCGACCAGCGACTCGCCGACGCCCGTGAGGACCTTGATGGCCTCGGTGACCTGGATGGACCCGATGGAGGCGCAGAGCACGCCCAGCACGCCGCCCTCGGCGCAGCTCGGGACCATGCCCGGCGGCGGGGGCTCCGGGTAGAGGCAGCGGTAGCACGGGCCGTGCTCGGACCAGAAGACCGAGGCCTGGCCGTCGAAGCGGTAGATCGAGCCCCACACGTACGGCTTGTTCAGCAGTACGCAGGCGTCGTTGACCAGGTAGCGCGTGGCGAAGTTGTCCGTGCCGTCGACGATGAGGTCGTACTGGCTGAAGATCTCCATCACGTTCTCGGCTTCGAGCCGCTCTTCGTGAAGGACCACGTTCACGTACGGGTTGATGCCCAGCACGCTGTCGCGGGCCGACTCGGCCTTGGAACGGCCGATGTCCGCCTGGCTGTGGATGATCTGGCGCTGCAGGTTCGACTCGTCGACCTCGTCGAACTCCACGATGCCCAGCGTGCCGACGCCGGCCGCGGCCAGGTACATGAGGGCGGGCGAGCCGAGGCCGCCCGCGCCCACGGCCAGCACCTTGGCGTTCTTCAGGCGCTTCTGGCCGTCCATCCCGACATCCGGGATGATCAGGTGGCGGGAGTACCGACGGACCTCGTCAACGGTGAGCTCAGCAGCTGGCTCTACCAGGGGTGGCAGCGACACGGGGACTCCGTAGATGGTGACGTCTAAACGGTGGTTCTCCGCGTAACACTGCCACGCCCCTCTTCATTCCGAGACACCCGGTCCGATCCGCGAGACGATTTCGTCCCAGTAGCCGGGCATCGACGCCCACGGGTCGCGGTCGCCGGCTCCGCGCCGGTCCGTGAACCAGATGGTGTCGGCGCCCTGCCAGCGGGCGATCCGGACCGCTTCCTCCAGGTGCGTGCGCGGCACTCCGTGGACGAGGTGGCAGAAGCGCTCCGCCGGGTGATCGGCGGTCCACTCCGCCACCTGCGACCAACGGTAGTCGGCCCAGGCCCCGGAGAAGGTGACCAGCTGGTCGGCGATCTCGACGTAGCCCTCGTACGGGTGGGTGCCGTGGCCGAGCACGATCCGCAGACCGTCGCCGAGGCCGCGCAGGGTCTCCACGATCCGCCGTACCTCGGCCAGATCCGCCTGGTCGGCCGGGGCGTCCGCCAGGTAGAAGCCGCCCACCCCGTACCAGTCGCGGAAGCGGTGGGCGTCGGAGACCAGTTCACCGAAGGAGCGCGAGCCGTCTCGCATCGCGAGATGGCCGAGGACGGTGCCGCCCGCGCCCCGCAGCCTCGCGGCCGCCTCCGTGCAGTGCGGGTCGGGGCGCCCGCCCGGGCCGTCCGTGACATTGAGCACGGCCCAGTGCAGCGGGGTGCCGGGGCGGGTGAGCTCGGCCCACTCGACCGGCGCGAGCAGCGGATGCGCGTAGCCCGGGATGCCGAGGCCGAGGCGGCCGGCCTCGGTGGCCGCCGTGACCTCCGGCGGGGTGGTCAGATACGACACGCCGCCTCCATCCAGATGTCCGCGAGGGATTCCTCCAGGTTGATGCGGGGCCGCCAGCCGAGCCGGTCGCGGGCGGTGCGGACGTCGGCCTGCTGCCAGGCGCCGCAGCCGTCGGGGTAGGGGTACGGCTGCGGGGCCGCGGCGGCGATCTGTTCGGCCGTCGCCTCGGAGCGGGGCGAGCCGATGGCGGCGAGGCCGGGCGGGCGGCCCGGGTGGGCGTGCGGCTGCTGGGGCAGGTCGAGCTCGTGGAGGGAGCCTCCGTACCCGGCGACCCGGGCCAGGACGGCGGCGGCCTCGCGCAGCCGGACCGCGCGGCCGGTGCCGATGTTGACGACGCCCTGAGCGGCGGAGAGGGACGCGGCGTGCACGGCCCGCGCCACGTCCCGTACGTCCACGAAGTCGCGCTGGACGCCGAGACCGCTGAGCTTGAGCTCGCCGTCCCCGGACTGCATCGCGCGGCGCATGGCCTCGGCGAGCCGTCCGAGGGGGGAGCCGGCGGGCGTGCCGGGGCCGACGGGCGAGAAGATCCGCAGCACGACGGCGTCGAGCCCCGAGCCGAGCACGAGCTCGGTGGCGGCCAGCTTGCTCACCCCGTACGGCCCGCCGGGTCTCGGCACGGCGTCCTCGGCCGTCGACGATCCGGGCTGGCTGGGCCCGTACTCGGCGGCGCAGCCGAGCTGCACCAGCCGGGCGCCGCAGCCGCTGCGGCGCAGGGATTCGCAGATGGTGGCCACGGCGACGGTGTTGTGCCGGGTGAGGTCCCGGGCCCCGCCGCGGGTGGCGCCGGCGCAGTTGATGACGACGCCGGGATGGACGGCGTCCAGGAACCGGGTGAGCGCGCCGGGGCTGCCGGTGGCGAGGTCGAAGCGGACGTCGGCGTCGTCGCCGCGGCCGAGCGCGGTGAGCTGGACCGCGGGGTCGGCGAGCAGTCGGTCGGCGACGTAGCGGCCGAGGTATCCGTTGGCTCCGATCAGCAGCACCCTCATCGCGTGGCCCCTTGGTCGGTTGGCTGGCCGGTCATGTCCTGTTTCTCCTTGCGGGTGGGTGGTTGGGGCGGGGTACGGGTACGGGTACGGCGCTGCGGCGTCGGCTCCGAAGGGCCGGCGGAGCGGCCCCCGTCTCAGGGCCGCGCGTGCGCGGAGGCGCGCGACAGCGCGAGGACGGCGTGTACGAGGAGTCCCGCCGCGGTGGCGAGGACCACCGCCGGGACCGGGACCAGGGCGAGTGCGAGGGCCACAGCGGCGGGCCCGCGCCGGGCGCCGTGCCGCAGCAGCAGCCGGGTCAGGAACAGCACCACGGCGAGCGGTACGGCCACCGTGAGCGGCGCTCCGGCGATGGCCGCGGCCCCCGCGGCGGACGCCGTGAACAGGGCGGCGGCCCCGAGCAGCAGCGGCCGGGCCCGCTCCGCGAAGTCCGCCAGTGCCCGGCTCCTGGCGAGCCCGCGCCGCGCCCGGGCGGCGAAGGCGGCCGCGAGCAGGTGCCCGGGGGCCGCGGCCAGCGCGAGGCCGGCCCCGAGGGCGGCTCCGTGCCGGTGGACGGCCCAGCCGACGGCGGCCGCGGCGAGCAGGTGCGCGAGCCAGGGGAAGCGGCTTCCGGCGGCTCGCCCTGGCCACACCAGGGCGGCGACGGTGACGAGCGCGGCGACGGGTCCCGCGTACGGGATCCCGGCGGCGGTCCCGCCGAGCGCGAGGGCTCCGGGCAGCAGCGCGCAGCCGAAACCGCGCAGGGCCCGGCGGCTGGAGGCCGCATCCCCCCGGAGCAGTCCCGCGGGTGGGGCGGCCGGGGTCTCCCCGCGCGGGGTCCGCGCGTAGAGCTCCTCGGCGAGCGAGAAGACGTCCCGGTGCCTGAAGCGCGCGGCCGTGCGGTCGGTGAGGCCGTGCGCCTCCAGCCCGGCGGCGATCTCCAGCGGGTCCACGGCGCGGGCGCACAGGTCCCGGTGGCGGTGGAGCAGTGCCTTGACGGGATCCCCGCCGGCTCGGCGGCGGAGTGCGGCCGGTGCCCCGGGCGCCGCGGCTCGGGCGGGTCCCGCCGGTACGCCGGGTCCGGCAGGTGCCGACGCGGCGGGTGCGCCGTCGGCGGCGGGTCCCGCGGATGCGCTGCCGGACGCGGCGGGTGCCGCCGGTGCTCTGGGCGCGGCTTCGGTGGCGCCGGCCGGGGGCGCGGCTAGGCGCGCGCTGGCCGCGGGCGCGGCTTCGTCGACGGTCATACCGATGCCTCCGAGGTGGGGACGGGGGCCCAGGTCGGGGTGGTCCAATGGCCCGGGACCCGGGCCTCCGCGGGCTGGGCGAAGGGGACCTCCCCGTCGGGCCGGGCGGAGCCGCGGGCGAGCAGCTGGAGGTAGATCTCCCGGAAGGCGGCGATGTTCTGCTCGACGGTGAACAGCTCCAGGGCCCGCGCCCGGGCGGCCGCTCCGAGACGCTGGGCGCGTTCGGGGTCGCGCAGCAGCGACAGGCAGGCGTCGGCCAGCGCCCGCGGGTTGCGGGGCGGGACGACCAGCCCGGTGCCGCCGATGACTTCGCACACCGCGCCGACGTCGGTGGAGACGGTGGCCCGGCCGCAGAACATCGCCTCGGCCAGGGAGAGCGGGAAGCCCTCGATCACGGAGGACAGCACGACGATCCGCCCGGCGCCGTAGGCCTCGGCCGGGGACGGGGCGTCGGGTCCGCCGATCGCCTCGAAAGCGACCGGGTTCTCCCCGGCCGTGACGGCGTCGGCGGCCTCGTCCGGGAAGAGCTGCGCGGCCAGGGAGCGGCAGTCGGCGAGGTACCGCGGCGACGCGGCTTCCTTCGCGAAGATCCGCAACCTCGTCTGCGGCGCGGCCCTGCGGACCTCGGCGAAGGCGTGCAGCAGGCCGATGAGGTCCTTGCCGGGCTCTATCCGGCCGACCCACACCAGGGTGTCGGGGTCCCCGCAGTCCTCGGCTTCCCCGACAGTGGCGAATCGGTCCGCCTCCATCCCGGGGTGGACGGTCCGAAGCCGCTCCCGCGTGGCCCCGCACCGCTCCTGCCAGCGCCGGGCGTGCGCGTTCCCGGGGGTCAGGAGGTCGGCCCGGTCGTAGATCTCGCCGGCCAGCCGGTTGTGGAAGGCCGCGAGCAGGGCCCGTACGGCAGGCCGTACGTCCGCCTCGGGCCGCGCATCGAGATGGGCGAGGTAGTGGGCCCGCAACCGCACCCCGTACTCGGTGACCAGCAGCGGCACCCCGAAGAAGCGTTTGGCCAGCAGTCCGGGGAGCGCCGCCACCCCGCCCGCCGCGGCGTGGCAGACGTCGACCGCGCCGAGACTGCCGGGCTCCTCGTACCAGTCGAGGGACAGCGGCCGCAGCATGCGCTCCAGTTCGTCCGCGAACTCCAGCAGGTCCGCCACCCGCGCTGCCTGTACGGTGCGGCTCGCGCCCGGGGCCCGGCAGGCGGACTCCAGCGCCCGGACGGCGGATTCGGACCGCAGCGCCGAGTACAACCCGCCCCGCTCCGAGGCCAGTTCGGCGAGTCCGTACAGTCCGTCCGCGAACGGTCCGGCCTCATCCGCGCAGATTCCCCGGACCAGTTCCCGGAAGCAGGCGGCGAACCGCCGCCGCTCCCGCCGGGAGTACGTCCGCCCGTCGTCCGCCGGGGCCCACAGCGGCGCCGTCCGGACCCGGGTGACGTGCTCGGGCAGAAGGACCCGGGTGCGCTCCTGCTCGGCGCTGCGGCTCAGCGCGTACAGCTCGAACTCGTGCTGCGGGAGCCCGCGCACGAGCCGGTCGCACCACAGCCCCGCCTCTCCCTCCGCATACGGATAACCACCTTCCGTGACCAGTCCGATCCGCACGAGTGGCACCCCCGATCTCCCGTTCAGGCGGTCGCCGTAGGTCCGGCGACCCGCCGCGGAAGAACTCAAGCGGATATGCCGAAGGCGCGACGGACGGTTGTCCGTCGCACCACCGGAAGGGGTGAAGAGTCGTAACTTTCCCGTACGGTTCGCGTTCGAGCGCGCTAAGAAGGCGCTACGCGAGAAGGCGGCACGAGGAGGCGCGCCACGAGAGGCGAAGCGCCGGGGTTGTCCCGTCGGTCCGTCAGCCGCCGGGATACACCCAGGGGTTGGGTCTGCACTGGATGCCGTCGATGTCGAGGGACTTCGTCTGCTGCTGCATGATCGGCGCGAGCGCGCCCGGCGTACGGCAGTTCACGTGCCCGTTTCCGAGCCGGTGGCCGACCTCGTGGTTGATGAGCATCTGCCGGTAGGCGAGCATCTGGCCGGGGCCGTAGGTCGCCGAGCCCTGCGCCCACCGGAAGGCGTTGATCATCACCCGGTCGGTGGCCGCGGAATCGCAGGAGACGTTGTCGATGGTGGTGTCCAGCCCTGACTTGGCGCACCATGCCCCGGTGGTCCCCGGACTGGCGAGGGTGATCACGAAGTCGGTTTCTCCGCCCGGCACCCGCTCGAAGGTCTTGCTGCCGCCGTGGCCCCAGCTGCGCGGGTCGTTGAGGGTGCGGTGGACGGCCTCGGCGAACAGCATCGGGTCCAAGCCCAGCCCCTGTTCGACGTCGACCCGGTAACGCACGATCTTCCCCTTGCCCGGCCCGGCGGCCACGCCGGGCACGGTGTCGAAGGTTCCGGGACCGGTGAGCTTCGCGTCGATCGGCAGCTGCTGGGCCATCTTCTGCTCGTACGTCAGCTCCGGCGCGGCCGTCGTGGCGGGCGCCGGGACGGACACCTCCGGCGTGGGGCGGCCGTCGGAACGGGAAGCGACGGAGGGATCGCCGGCGGCGCGCGGCCTGCCGTCGTCGCGGGCGGCGGCCGTGCCCGACGCGCCGCTGTCGCGCTGGGAGAGCAGCTGGCCGGCGACGACGACGGCGACCAGGGTGGTGACGGCCGCGGCGGCCATGCCCGTGTACGTGCGGGCCTTCAGGCCGCGGCCGGAGGCGGGCCGCTCCCGGACCTGGTCGTCGGGCTTGCGCGGGCCGGGCACCCGGCGGTGCGAGCCGGTGGAGGTGAAGGCGTCGGGCTCGGCGGCGCGCTGCGAGGGCAGGGGCGAGGGCCGGGGCGACGGCGAGGGCCGGGGGGACGGCGCGGGCGGCGGCGGTTCGAGGGTGACCTGCGGGAAGCCCACCGCGGGGGTGCCGAAGGCCGGGGTGTCGGTGTCCAGAGTGGGCCACGGGACGGAGGCGGCGGGGACGACGACGGGGGTCTGCTCGCGCGGCACCCCGCGCCAGTCCCCGTACAGGGCTTCGGGACCGGCTCCCCAGGCTCCGCCGGGTTCGCGCTGCTCGGGGTGACCGCCGGCCCGCGCGCCGGAGCCGGACCGGGCCGGGGGTACGTATCCGCGGTGGGTGACGGTGGGTTCGGCCCGGCGCGGCCCGCGCGGTTCCCCGTACGGTCCGGGCTCCTGGGGCGCCGGACCCGCGGAGGACCCTGCGGCAGCGGCGTACGGGGCAGGGGCAGCGGGGGCGGGGGCCCTGCGACTATGTCGACCCACGGTCCTCAGCCTCTGCCGTCTTCGGTATCTCGGTCCTTGCCGTGCGCGGCGGTGTCACGCAGCAGCTCCCGGAAGGCGGCGGCCACCACCTCCGGGTACTCCATCATCGCCACGTGCCCGGCCTCGGGCAGGCACAGCAGCCGCGAACCGCGGAAGGCGGCGGCCGCCCTGCGCGCCATACGGTACGAGACGAGCTGGTCCCGGCCGCCGTAGATGAGCAGGGAGGGGGCGAGCACCCGCTGCGCCTGGCGCCACAGTCCGTGCTGGCCGCCCAGGGTGTAGGCGTCGACGATGCCGCGCGAGGAGCGGGTCATCGCGTCCCAGAAGTACGGCAGGGCCATCCGCCGCTCCATCTCCTCCACGGCGTGGCGGAAGCTGTCCTGTGTCACCCGGGCGGGGTCTCCGTAACAGAGGCCCATCACCCCGCGGGTGCGCTGCTCGGCGGTCATGCCCCGGCTCAGCCGGCCGAACAGGGCGGCGACGCCCGGGAGGGCGAGCAGAGCCGTCGGCACGGCCGTCCGCTGCACCCGCAGTTCGGGCAGGGCGGGCGAGACCAGCGTCAGTGTGTGCACCAGGTCGGGCCGGACGGCGGCGACCCGGGTGGAGATGGCGCCGCCCAGGGAGTTGCCCAACAGGTGGACCGGCCCGCGCCCGGCGGCGTCGAGGTGCCGGATGACCGCGCGGGTGAGCGCCCTGACGGAGTAGTCGCGGTCGGCGGGGGGCGGGGACCAGCCGAAGCCGGGGAGGTCCACGGCCTCGCCGTCGACCGTGTCGGCCAGCTCCGCCATGAGCGCCGACCAGTTCTGCGAGGAACCGCCGAGGCCGTGCACGAACAGCGCGGGCGGCAGCCCCGTACGGACCGGCGGGCGTACCCGGACGGCCATTTCCAGGCCGGGCAGCGTGACGGTGCGCAGCTGCTCCCCCTCGGCCAACCGGACGGCTCCCGCCAGGGAGGACGGCTCGGCGGTGGACCGTACACCCGGCAGCTCGGTCGAAGACATGCGGCCAATGTTACGAGACGATCACGCGCCTCTTCTTGTGTTCGCGGTCACAGGCGCATGCCGATCCGCCTAGCGGGGTATCCGCCTTCCTCCTAGGCTCGTAGTGACAACCAAGGAAGCGAGGGGAGCGGTATGACTGTCGACCCTGCGGAGCCGGACACCTTCCGGGAGCAGCAGCCGGAGGATCTGGACGCGGAGGCACCCGAGGCGGACGTGGCGGAGCAGTTGGCCGAGCTGCGGCCCGATGACGACGACCCGGTGACCGGTCCGGAGCGGGGCGAGGCCACCGACGGCGACGCCGCGGAGCAGGCCCGGGTGGTGCCCCTCGACGAGGACGACTACCGCTGACCGACCGCTGACCAGCGCCTCCGGCACGTCCGTACCGCGAGAAAACTCGGCCTGAACCCTCCAGATTCGGTTACCGAAAAGTACGATGGCGGCGCGGCGCAGAGCGCACTGTGTTCTTAGAGAAAGTGGGAGGCGGCGTGACAGCCATCGAGCAGACCGAGGCAGCGCGTCCGCGGGGCACGCGACTGCCGCGCCGAGCCCGACGCAATCAGCTCCTGGGTGCGGCCCAGGAGGTTTTCGTCGCGCAGGGTTACCACGCTGCGGCGATGGACGACATCGCCGAGCGCGCCGGAGTGAGCAAGCCGGTTCTGTACCAGCACTTCCCGGGCAAGCTCGACCTCTATCTGGCCCTGCTGGACCAGCACTGCGAGGCCCTGCTGCTCGCCGTGCGCACCGCGCTCGCGTCGACGACCGACAACAAGCTGCGCGTGGCCGCCACGATGGACGCCTACTTCGCGTACGTGGAGGAAGAGGGCGGCGCCTTCCGGCTGGTCTTCGAGTCCGACCTCACGAACGAGCCGGCGGTGCGCGAGCGCGTCGACCGCGTGTCGCTCCAGTGCGCCGAGGCCATCTCCGATGTCATCGCCGAGGACACCGGCCTGTCCAAGGACGAGTCGATGCTGCTGGCCGTCGGCCTGGGCGGGGTCTCGCAGGTCGTGGCCCGGTACTGGCTGTCCAGTGAAAGCCCCGTCGCCCGCGACACCGCGGTCGGCCTGCTGACCTCCCTCGCCTGGCGCGGTATCGCCGGCTTCCCGCTGCACGGCACGGACGGCGCCTGACCCTGCCGTCGGGGTGCCGGTCCGGCGCTGACCGGTGCGGTACGGGCGTTTCGGCGCGCTCTCTGTTCGCTGCGAGCGTGTCCGCCGTGGGCGGTCCCCGTCCCCTCTCCGGGCTAATGTGGACCGCGTACGGCGCGGCTGATCGCGCGAACCGGATCGTCGGAGGGACAAGGCCGTGGAGGTCAAGATCGGCGTGCAGCACGCACCCCGGGAGATCGTGCTGGAGAGCGACCTGAGCGCCGAGGAGCTGGAGAGCATCGTCGCCGCCGCGCTGTCCGGCAAGGCACCGCTGCTCAGCCTCACCGACATCAAGGGCCGCAAGGTCCTGGTGCCGTCCGACCGCCTGTCGTACGTCGACCTGGGCGAGCCGAGCGCGCGCAAGGTCGGTTTCGGCGCTCTCTGACGCACCGGCACCTGACGAACTGAGAACTGAGCGAAACGGCCCGGTGGTTGATCCCACCGGGCCGTTTCCCTTTCTTCCGCTTCGGGTAGGACGGCTGTGACCCGGTTTGCCTTGACGTATGGGAGGGACCTCATGCTGCTGATGGAAGCGCTCGGCTCTGCTCTGCTGGGCCTCGCCCTCTCCGGAGCGGCCGTGCGGCTGCTCGCGCAGCGGCTGCCGTCCCCGAGAGTGGTGCTGGTCAGCGGTGTGCTGGGCGCCTTGTTCGGGGCGTATCTCACCCACTTCGCGCTGGGCCCCGGGCACAACACCCTGACCGCGACCCTCGTCGGCGGCGTGCTGGTGTCCGCGGTCGTCCTGTCGCTGCTGCTGCGTCCCGGATCCGGTGCCCGCCGGTCATCCCACGGGGCTCCGTTTTCGGTCCCGTCCCGGGGCTGAGCAGCTCCGGCGCCCCCGGCGCCGTCCCCTTCGCATACGTCGGCCCCGGCGCGGATGATTCCGCGCCGGGGCCGACGTGCGGGTGGAACAGTGGAACAGGTGGAGCGGAGAGCCGGGTGATCAGGCCGCGAGGCCCAGGGCCGCCATCCGCTTCGTGTGCGCCTTGGTGATCCGGGTGAACATCTCGCCGACGGCCGCCAGGTCGAAGCCCGCGGCCATGCCGTCGACGCCTCCGACCAGCATGGTGGAGAGCGCGTCGCGCTCGGCGACCACGCGCTGGGCCTGCGAGAGCGCCTCGCCCATCAGCCGGCGGGCCCACAGCGCGAGCCGGCCGCCGCAGCGCGGGTCCGCCTCGATCGCGGCCCGCACCTTCTCGACGGCGAAGTTGCCGTGGCCGGTGTCGTCCAGCACGCCGACGACGAGCGCGCGGGTGTCGGTGTCCAGGTGGGTGGCGACCTCGCGGTAGAAGTCGCTGGCGATCGAGTCGCCGACATAGGCCTTGACCAGGCCCTCCAGCCAGTCCGAGGGCGCGGTCTGGCGGTGGAAGTCGTCGACGCCCTTCGCGAAGGGCTGCATGGCGGCGGTGGGCTCGGCGTCGATCGCCGCGAGCCGGTCGCGCAGGCGCTCGAAGTGGTGGAATTCCGCGGAGGCCATGGCGGCAAGCTCGGCCTTGTCGTCGAGGGTGGGCGCGAGCTTCGCGTCCTCCGCCAGGCGCTCGAAGGCCGCGAGCTCTCCGTACGCGAGCGCACCGAGCAGGTCCACGACGGCGGCCCGGTACTGGGGCGAGGCAGAGGCGGTCGCCCAGTCCTGGGCGGCGATGCCCGCCGCTTGTCCGGGGGCGCTGTCGTCGGCGGGCGAGGCGTTTTCTACGGTCGACATGCTCCGCACAATAGCTCGCCGAAAGGACGGCCAAGTCACCAGATCGACTCACTGTCAGGCCGGGTAAACGCGTCTACCCGGTGAATTCACCCGACACAGCTGCGCGATTCCGGGGTACAGTGGTAATGCGCCTGCCGGAAACTCGGCGGGCCATCCGAATGAGGATGCCCGGTCGGTGGCCCGATCGGCTCCAACCGACCCGCCCTCGTTGCGGTGCGTGCGCTCGTGCGTACGGCCGCCCATGAGGGGCCCCCTCAGCGGCAGAAGCGCTTGAGCGAAGGCTTAGTGGTCCCGCGCAGCTTTGTACGACTCGCCCGATTTTTGGGTGGGCGCAGTACTGCAAGCCCGGCACGGTACGACCCCCCTCGCCGCCTCGCGCCGCGTCTCACAGAAGAGGCAGCACCCTGACTACGTTCCGAGACCTCGGGATTCTTTCCGAGACCGCCGAAGCCCTTGAGGCCGTCGGCATCGTGTCCCCCTTCCCGATCCAGGAGATGACCCTCCCCGTAGCCCTTTCCGGCTCGGACGTCATCGGCCAGGCCAAGACCGGCACCGGCAAGACGCTGGGCTTCGGCCTGCCCCTGCTGGAGCGGGTCACCGTCCCCGCGGACGTCGAGGCGGGCCGGGCCAAGCCCGAGCAGCTGACCGACGCCCCGCAGGCCCTCGTGGTGGTTCCGACCCGGGAGCTGTGCACCCAGGTCACCAACGACCTCCTCACCGCGGGCAAGGTCCGCAACGTCCGCGTCCTCGCCATATACGGCGGCCGCGCGTACGAGCCGCAGGTCGAGGCGCTCAAGAAGGGCGTCGACATCATCGTCGGCACCCCGGGCCGCCTGCTCGACCTGGCCGGTCAGAAGAAGCTCGACCTGTCGCACGTCCGGGCCCTGGTCCTGGACGAGGCCGACGAGATGCTCGACCTGGGCTTCCTGCCCGACGTCGAGAGGATCATGAGCTACCTGCCGCCGAAGCGTCAGACCATGCTCTTCTCGGCGACCATGCCGGGCGCGGTCATCGGCCTGGCCCGCCGGTACATGACGCAGCCGACGCACATCCGCGCCGTCTCGGAGGACGGTGAGGGCGCTACCGTCGCCAACACCACGCAGCACGTCTTCCGTGCGCACAACATGGACAAGCCGGAGCTCGTCTCCCGCATCCTGCAGGCCGAGGGCCGCGGGCTGGCCATGATCTTCTGCCGTACCAAGCGCACGGCGGCCGACATCGCCGAGCAGCTGGAGAAGCGCGGCTTCGCGTCCGGCGCCGTCCACGGCGACCTGGGCCAGGGCGCGCGCGAGCAGGCGCTGCGCGCGTTCCGCAACGGCAAGGTCGACGTGCTGGTGTGCACCGACGTCGCCGCCCGCGGCATCGACGTCGAGGGTGTCACCCACGTCATCAACTACCAGACGCCGGAGGACGAGAAGACCTTCCTGCACCGTGTGGGCCGTACCGGCCGCGCGGGCAAGAAGGGCATCGCCGTCACCCTGGTCGACTGGGACGACATCCCGCGCTGGCAGCTGATCAACAAGGCGCTGGAGCTGGACTTCCACGACCCGGTCGAGACGTACTCCACGTCGCCGCACCTGTTCGAGGAAATGAACATCCCGGCGGGCACCAAGGGTGTCCTGCCGCGCGGTGAGCGCACGCGGGCCGGCCTGAAGGCCGAGAACCTGGAAGACCTGGGCGAGACCGGCGGCCGCGGTGGCCGTGGCGGTCGCGGCGCCCCCGCCCCCGCCGTCGCTGCCGCGCCGGTCGAGGAGCGTCCGGCCCGGACCCGTACGCCGCGCCAGCGTCGCCGTACGCGGAGCGGGTCGGAGCTGGGTGCCGAGGTCGCCGGCGTGACCGCGGTGACCCCCGTGGCCGAGGTGGCTCCGGTCGCCGAGGCTCCCGAGGTACCCGAGGTACCCGCCGCCGACGAGCCGCGCAAGCCGCGCCGCCGCCGGACCCGGATCGCGCCTCAGGCTGCCGCTCCTGCGTTCGAGACGGTCGCCGTGGCCGCCGCCCGGGCCGCTCTGGCCGAGGCCCCGGCCGTCGTCGAGGCGCCTGCCGTGGCCGAGGAGGCTCCGGTCAAGGCCCGCCGTACCCGGACCCGCAAGGCCGTCGCCACGGAGGCAGCCCCGGCCGCCGAGGCCGTCGCCGAGGCCGCTGTGGTCGAGGCTCCGGTCGCCGTCGCCGAGGAGGCTCCGGTCAAGCCGAAGCGCACCCGGACCCGCAAGGCCGCCGCCACGGAGGCCGCTCCGGCCGCCGAGGCCGTCGCCGAGGAGGCCCCGGTCAAGCGGACCCGGGCCCGCAAGGCCGTCGCCACGGAGGCCGCTCCGGCCGCCGAGGCCGGCGCGGTGGCCGAGGAGGCCCCCGCCAAGCCGAAGCGCACGCGCACCCGCAAGGCCGCGGCCGCGCCGGAGGCGTAAGTACCGCTTCGATGGCCCGGCTCCCCGTCCAGGGGGCCGGGCCATCGGCATGTCCGGACCCGGACCGGCCAGTAACCTGAGCCGCATGAGCAAGCCGCCGCGCCTCTCCCTGCCGTCCCGCGCCCGCGCCCACCGGCTCACCACCGCCCGCGGCGAGTTCGCCGTGCACGAGGCCGGTGAGCCCTCCCGCGGCACCGCCCTGCTGATCCCCGGCTTCACGGGCAGCAAGGAGGACTTCATCGCGCTGCTGGAGCCGCTGGCCGCCGAGGGCTACCGGGTGATCGCCGTCGACGGGCGCGGCCAGTACGAGACTCCCGGCCCGCGCACGGAAGCCTCGTACGCCGTGGAGGAGCTGGCCCGGGACGTCCTCGCCCAGGCCGCGGCCGTGGGCAGCGGCCCGGTCCACCTGGTCGGACACTCGCTGGGCGGGCTGATCGCGCGCGCCGCCGTCCTGCGCGACGCGTCCCCCTTCGCCTCCCTCACCTTGATGAGCAGTGGGCCCGCCGCGATCGAGGAGGGCCAGCAGGCCCGTACGAAGCTGCTGGTCGCGGCTCTGGAGGCGATGCGCGACGACATGGCCGGGGTGTGGGCGGCGATGCGCGCCCAGGACCCGCAGGACGCCGTCCCGGACTCCGTCGAGCTGGCCCGGTTCCTGCGTGAGCGGTGGCTGGCCACCGTCCCCGAGCAGTTGATCGCGACGGGCCGGACGCTGATCTCCGAACCCGACCGGGTGGCCGAGCTGGCGGCGGTCCCGCTGCCGAAGCTGGTCCTGTCGGGAACGGTCGACTACGCCTGGCCCATCCCCCTGCTGGACGACATGGCCCGTCGACTGAGCGCCGAGCGGGTGGTCGTCCCGGCCGCGGAGCACTCCCCCAATGCGGAGAATCCGCAGGTCACGGCCAGTGCACTGGTCTCGTTCTGGGGTCTCCGTACCAGCTGGTAGTTAGCAAGGGAAAAGATTTCGTTAGCGTAGGGAATGTTTGCGCCCTACACTTCTGTTAATACCTCTGCAAGGAGAACACTGACGAAGGGAGAAGCCCGTGCGCTTCGAGATTCTGCGCCTGGACGATGTCGACGGATCCGCCGTGGACAGCACCGTCGTGGACGTGGCCTCCGTCAACCGGATCGTGCAGCAGGCCGCGGCCGTCGGCCAGCGCATTCTGATCCGACCGGCCGGGAGAGCGTCCTCCTGACGCCTCACGCATCCACAGACGTCGACGCCCCCGCACCGATTCCGGTGCGGGGGCGTTCGCATGCGTACGGGATCACGCGCCTCGTACGACCTGGAGCACGCCGTTGATGATCTGCTGCACGGCGATCGCGGAGAGCATCATGCCGGCCAGGCGGGTCACCAGGACGACGCCGCCGTCCTTGATGACGCGGATGATGACGAGCGAGTACCGCATGGTGATCCACAGCACCACGTGCATCACGAGGATCGCGGACCAGACGGAGATCTGCCCGCTCGCCCCGTCGGCCTTCTGCACGGCCAGGATGACGGACACGATCGCGCCGGGCCCGGCCAGCAGCGGCATGCCGAGCGGGACGAGGGCGACGTTCACGTCCTTCGTCTGCTTCGGCTCGTCGGTCTTGCCGGTGAGCAGGTCGAGCGCGATCAGCAGGAGCAGCAGACCACCGGCGATCATCAGCGCCGGCACGGAGACGTGCAGGTAGTCCAGGATCTGCTGGCCGCAGAGGCCGAAGACGGCGATGACGCCGAAGGCCACGCAGACGGCCTGCCAGGCCATGCGGCGCTGCACCTTGGCGGGGCGGCCGGAGGTCAGGGCGAGGAAGATCGGCGTGATCCCCGGGGGGTCCATAATCACAAAAAGCGTGAGAAAAAGGGATCCGAAGACGGCGAAATCAAACACAGAGATGCCTTGCAGGAGAGAGGGGTGGCGCGAAGAAAAGGGTCGGAACGGGGTGGGGCGAAGGGCTGACTAGCCCTCGCGTCCTCCGGCGCCGGGTACGGGGAAGGCCCCGGTCGCGCGGCGCGTGATCTCGCCGTAGATCTCGGGGTCGGTCGTGAAGTCCCCGAGGCCGCACGTCTTGCGGCTGCCGTGGTAGTCGCTGGACCCGGTGGCCAGCAGTCCCAGGTCGGCCGCCAGTGCGCGCAGACGGGCGCGGGTGGCGGTGTCGTGGTCCATGTGGTCCACCTCGATGCCGTCCAGGCCCGCGGCCGCCAGTGCGGCTATAGCGGCCTCGGGCACGCACTCGCCGCGCTTGACCGCGCCGGGGTGCGCGAAGACGGTGACACCGCCAGCCGCCTTGACCAGGCGGATGGCGTCGAAGGGGTCGAGCTCGTGCTTCTCGGCGTAGGCGCGGCCGCCGTCGGCGAGCCAGGCGGGCGTGAAGGCGTCGGAGACGGTCGGTACGACGCCCAGCTCGACGAGCGCGGTGGCGATGTGCGGCCGTCCCACGGAACCGGCGCCGGCGATCCGGGCCACCTGCTCCCAGCTGACGTCCACGCCCAGGGCCCGGAGCTTGCCGACCATGGCCTGGGCGCGCGGGGTGCGGTCGTCCCGGACGAGCTCCCGCTCACGGTAGAACTCGGGCTCCTCGGGATCGAAGAGGTACGCGAGCATGTGCACCCCGACCCCGTCGAGGCGGCAGGACAGCTCGGCCCCGGTGACCAGTGTGAGCCCGGCGGGAAGGGCCGCGAGGGCCTCGCCGTGACCGCCGACGGTGTCGTGATCGGTCAGCGCGACCACGTCCAGCCCGGCGCCGGCGGCATTGCGCATCAGCTCGGCCGGGGTGTCCGTCCCGTCGGAGGCCGTGGAGTGGGTGTGCAGGTCGATGCGCACAGCCTGGCTCCAGGGGTCGTACGGACGGGGGACACTCCAGGATAACCGGGCCGAAGGGCCCCTGCCGCAGGCGGTTGCCCCACCCGGCGACCGCGCCCGGCGACCCCATCCGGCCACCCGTCGGGGCCCCTAGGTGGGAGCCAGGATGCGGGGGCTGAGGGCGCCGCAGGGGAGGAGTTCGACCTCGGCGCCCGCGTCGCGGAGGTCGGTGAGGACGAGTTCGTCGTACATCAGGAGGCCGGTCTGCTCCGGCCAGACGATCGCCCACAGCCACAGGCCCCGCGCCTCCCCCGCGAAGACGGCGCGGTCGTCGGGGGCGCCGCCCAGGTGCCACAGCGGGGTGGGGCGGCCGGCCGCGACGACCTTGGCGTGGGGCGGCGCGGAGACGTCGATGTACGAACCGGGGTCCGGACCGTCGATGCCCGCGTACCGCGAACCCAGCCCGACGCCCAGCTCCTCCGCGACCAGCACCAGCTCGCCTATGCCGCCCAGCGGTCCCGGGCCCGAGCAGGCCACGGCCGTCGCCCTGCCCCCGCTGCGGTCGTCACCGGCGGAGGCGACCCCGGTGAACAGCCACCCGACCGGCAGCGGCCACGGCATCCACACCGGCACCTGCGCCCGGTGCACCACCACGCCCAGGCCCTCGACGCTCGGCGGGATCACAGGCTGCAGGGGATGGACGGTGCCGTGCACCCCGCACTGCCAGGAGTCGGAGAAGAGACCGGGCGCCCTGACCCGGCCACCGCACTTCGGGCAACTTGGTTCGCCCCTCATAAGATGCCACGCTCCTCCCCGCCCGGCGCTCCGTCAAGGCGCGATCACCCGTCCGGGCGTTCAGTCCAGTGCGACTGCGCTACGCAGAGGGTCCCGCAGATCCGTGCCGCGGGCCAGCCAGCGTTCCTGGAGGGCCGCCGCGCCGTGCACCCGCTTCCATGCGGCCTCGTTCGCCGTCATGGGCAGGAGGGGCAGGAAGTGCACCGGATCCATGGGCTCGTCCAGCATCAGGTCCTCCACCAGACCTCCCGGCTCCGCCACGAGCACCGAGCTGAACGGCGCCCCCTCCCACAGCGGTTCGCCCACGTCGAGCGAGGCTCCGGGGGCCACGACGAGCCCCTCGACCTGGGGTGAGGCGGCCAGCACCGCGAGCGGCCTGAGCAGTTTGTCGGTGGGCGCGAGGCCTCCTCGTACGGTCAGCACCAGCTCGGCGCGCGGCCCGCGTACGGGGTCGGCGACCACGGCGGTCGGATCGGTCATCGGGTGCGCGGACATGCCGAGCGTCGCGTACCGCACGAGGTCGCCCTCGGTGAACCGGAGGACTTCGATGCGGTCGGTGCCCAGGAAGGTGACGGCGGCGCGTGCGTCGGGTTCACCGAACGCGGTGCGCAGCCGGGCCTCGACGAGGGCGAGAATTTCTGCCATGCAGCGAGCATAGAACTCGTATCAGGCGGGTAAAGGGCGGCCCTTGACCATCCGTCGGCTGATAGTGTTGACAGCTGTTCGGGGCCGCAGGCTGAAGCGCTGTTTCGGTGCCCCGGCAACAGGACGTCCCTCACGGGGGACCGGCCGGAGGAGGTGGGGCTGCGGTGGATCGAAGTCGATCGTGCAGTACCAATCGCTCTTCCACTTCTGTGACGGGCGTCTCCCGCCCCCTTTGATCTGCTTGGTCTGCTTGATCCGCTGATCAGTAGAAGAGCGACGGCAGAACTTTGTCCTCCCGTCCTGTTCCCTCCCTCTGCCCGGGCCTGCCCGCCCGCAGGGCCGGAGGGCCTCCCACCCGTACGGTCCACAGCCGTGCGTGCGAAGGAGCCTGCCATGTCGATGCTGCCCTACCTGCGTGCGGCCGTCCGTCCGGCACTGCGCAAGTCCACGCCGGCCCAGCCCGGCTACGACACGACCCGCGACCCGTCCGTGAGCAGCGCGGTCGTCGACTGCGCCGTGTACCGCGACGGCCGGCGCGACACGTGGGGGCCCGGCTTCGCCTGTCTGACGCCCCGTGAGGCGATCCGCCGGGTCCGCGAAGACGGCGGCTTCGCCTGGATCGGGCTGCACGAGCCGACCGAGGCCGAGTTCGCCGGCATCGCCGCGACCTTCGGCCTGCACCCGCTCGCCGTGGAGGACGCGGTGCACGCGCACCAACGGCCGAAGCTGGAGCGCTACGACGACACCCTCTTCACCGTCTTCAAGACGATCCACTACGTCGAACACGCCGAACTCACCGCCACCAGCGAGGTGGTGGAGACCGGCGAGGTGATGTGCTTCACCGGCCCCGACTTCGTCATCACCGTCCGGCACGGCGGGCAGGGCTCCCTCAAGGGGCTGCGCCACCGCCTCCAGGACGACCCGGACCTGCTCGCCAAAGGCCCGTCGGCCGTCCTGCACTCCATCGCCGACCACGTCGTCGACGGGTACATCGCCGTCGCGGCGGCCGTACAGGACGACATCGACGAGGTGGAGAGCGATGTCTTCGCCGCCCCCGCCAAGGGCGGTACGCGCGGCGGCGACGCGGGCCGCATCTACCAGCTCAAGCGTGAGGTGCTGGAGTTCAAGCGGGCGGTCTCGCCGCTGCTGCGCCCGATGGAGCTGCTGAGCGAGCGTCCGATGCGGCTGGTGGACCCGGACATCCAGAAGTACTTCCGGGACGTCGCCGACCACCTGGCGCGGGTGCACGAGCAGGTCGTCGGCTTCGACGAGCTGCTGAACTCCATCCTCCAGGCGAATCTCGCGCAGGCGACGGTCGCCCAGAACGAGGACATGCGCAAGATCACCTCCTGGGCGGCGATCATCGCCGTGCCGACGATGATCTGCGGGGTCTACGGCATGAACTTCGAGCACATGCCCGAGCTCCAGTGGAAGTACGGCTATCCGATGGTGATGGCCTCGATCGTCGGGATCTGCTTCACCATCCACCGGGCGCTGCGCCGCCACGGCTGGCTCTAGGTCGTCTCTTTCGGATCTTGCCGGGCCCGCGCTGCCCGGCACCGCACCTCGCTGCGTTGTCGGAAGCGCCCCAGTACGTCCAGTACAAGGACGCTCC
>NZ_JBEXNN010000014.1:0-188649 GCF_040611115.1 Streptomyces sp. NPDC003038 | reverse complement strand
GCGGTGGCGACGGAGGCCGGGGCTGGGGCTGGGGGGGGGGGTGGGGGTGGGGGTGGGGGTGGGGGTGGGTCGGAGGCGGACACGCCGCGCTGAGCGGCCTCGGGGAAGTGGGGTGCGTTTCCGCGTCGTCCGGTGCACTGCACTCGCTTCGCTCGCTCCGTCTCGGCTGTTGACTGATCCTTCGGATGCCGAGCTGCATCGCAAGGCGGAGCAGTGCCCTTGTACCGGGCGTACTCGGGTCCCATGACCCCGCCCGGCGGGCAGACCAGCGGCTCGCCCTCCCCCGGACGGTGCAGGCCAGTTCGGTGCCGTCGTAGGTGGTGAAGACGGGCATGGAGGGCATCACACCAGACGATCACCCGTTCGAGTCATTGATTTACCCGCCGCGCTCCGGCAATCTACCGAATGATCGGTCGGTTGGTTCACGGTGAGGTGACGGCATGACGGCGTACGCGGATCTCCAGGACGAGGGCGAGCGGCTGAGCGGCGACGAGCTGGCCGCCCTCCAGCTGACGCGCATGCGGGCGACCCTCACCCGTGCCTACGACCGGGTGCCCTTCTACCGGCAGGCCTTCGACAAGGCCGGCCTGCGTCCCGACGACTGCCGCACCCTCGCCGATCTCGCCCTCTTCCCCTTCACCACCAAGGCCGATCTGCGCGACCAGTACCCCTTCGGGATGTTCGCCGTACCGCGCTCCGAGGTGCGCCGCATCCACGCCTCCAGCGGCACCACGGGGCGTCCCACCGTCGTCGGGTACACCGAGGGGGATCTCGCCACCTGGGCCGATGTCGTCGCCCGGTCCATACGCGCGGCGGGTGGCCGCCCCGGCCAGATCGTCCACATCGCCTACGGCTACGGCCTGTTCACCGGCGGCCTCGGCGCACACTACGGCGCCGAACGCCTCGGCTGTACGGTCGTGCCGGCCTCCGGCGGGATGACGGACCGCCAGGTCAAGCTCATCCAGGACTTCCGGCCCGAGGTCATCATGGTGACCCCCTCCTACATGCTGACCCTGCTGGACGAGATGGAGCGCCAGGGGATGGATCCGCGCACCACCTCGCTCAGGACGGGGATCTTCGGCGCGGAGCCGTGGACCGAGGAGATGCGCCGGGAGATCGAGGAGCGGCTGGGCATCGACGCGGTCGACATATACGGCCTGTCGGAGGTCATCGGTCCGGGCGTCGCACAGGAATGCGTGGAGACGAAGGACGGCCTGCACGTCTGGGAGGACCATTTCTACCCCGAGGTGGTCGATCCGCTGACGGGCGCGGTGCTGCCGGAGGGCGAGCCCGGGGAGCTCGTCTTCACCTCGCTCACGAAGGAGGCCATGCCCGTCATCCGCTACCGCACCCGGGATCTGACGCGGCTGCTGCCCGGCACCGCGCGTCCGGCCTTCCGCCGGATGGAGAAGGTCACGGGCCGCAGCGACGACATGATCATCCTGCGCGGGGTGAACATGTACCCGACCCAGATCGAGGAGATCCTCCTGCGGACGGCCGGCCTGGCACCCCACTTCCAGCTGCGCCTGACCCGGGAGGGCCGGATGGACGCCTTGACGGTACGGGTGGAGGCCCGCCGGGAGGCGGACGCCGACCGGCGGGAAGCCGCGGCCGCCACCGTGGTCCGGGCCGTCAAGGAGGGCATCGGGGTCTCCGTCCGGGTCGAGGTCGTTGACCCGGAAACCTTGGAGCGCTCGGTCGGGAAGATCAAACGGCTGGTGGACCTCCGCAGCCCCCGGGAGGGCAGAGACACACGTCCAGGAAGCTGAAACCACCCCTTCGGGCCCATTTGGGGGCGGGTCCGGGGAGCCCGTGCGTCCTCGCGGGTAGTGCATGAGGCGTGATCTCCATCCTCCGGCGGCTCCACGACCGGTTCCAGGGCTCCGTCGCGGGCCGGACCTGGAACCGCGGGCGGGAGATGGAACTGATGCACCGGGCGATGGGCTTCGCGGCCCTCGGGTTCCTCACCCTGGTGCCGCTGCTGGTGGTCGTGGCCGCCGCAGCGCCCGGCAGCGGCTCGGGCTTCGGCCGCTGGCTCGGCCAGGCCCTCGGCGTGACGGAGTCCTCGCGGGACCGGGTGGAGATGCTGTTCAGCGCGGCCGACCTGGCGCTGGAACGCACCACCGCCTTCGGGCTGGCCGCGCTCGCCGTCTTCGGCCTGACCTTCGGATGGGCCGTGCAGACGGGCTACGAGAAAGTCTGGGACGTGCCGACCGCCCGCTGGCACACCATGTGGCGGCACATCGTCTGGCTCGCCCTGCTGGTTTGCTACCTCGCGCTGCTCGTGCAGATCCCCGCGCCGTCAGAGAGGGGATTGGGGTCCGTGCTCGGCTCCCTGGGAGATCTGCTCGGCACCTGCCTGTTCTTCTTGGGCTCGCAGCGGCTGCTGCTCGGCGGCCGGGTCCGCTGGCGGGCACTGGTGCCGGGGGCGGTGGCGACCAGCCTCGGACTGCTCGGGCTGCGGCTCTTCTCGCAGCTGGTGTTCTCCCCGCTGATCGCCTCGAACGCCGTGACGTACGGGCCCTTCGGCACCCTGTTGGTCGTCCAGTCCTGGCTGGTCGGCGTCGGCTTCGTGGTCTACGGCGGCGCCCTCCTCGGCCGCCTCTACCACGAGCACCGCGTGCTGCGGCGCCTGCGCCTCAGCGGACTCGTCCCCGCCGAGGATTCGGATACCCCTCGTCCGGAGCCGGGCCGGCCGGGCTGACCCCTCGGATCGGGGCGGCGACCCTCCCGACCGGCCGCACCCCCCAGAGCCGGGCGGACGATCCGGACCGGGCTCACCCTGCTGACCGCGGGCGATCCCGGTCGACCGGACGCCCGTCCGGGGCCGATGCCGACATGACCGGCCCGGCACCGGCACCGGCACCGGCACCGGCATGACCGACGCCCCGTATTAGGCCTTTCGCGGCGCGCCCGGATCCCGCCGCGCGAAGCCTGGATACCAAACGGGATGTTGACAGATCATCGGATGGCCTGCATGAGTGTGGGGGCACGGACGCACCGCCTGTTCCACGGGCAACTTCGCCCATTGGCAGGCTACTTGGGAGGTATGTTGCGCTTTCTTGAGGGACACCGCCGCACCCGTCCGCTCCTCCACCGCGTCGCCCTCACCGGGGCCGCACTGCTCGCCGCGACGGCCGCGATACCGCAGGCCTCGGCGGCGACCGGGGAGCGGAATCCGTCGGGCGGCGGCCTGTCCGCCGTCATCCGGTACACCGAGAACGGCATTCCACACGTCCTGGCCCGGGATTACGCGAACCTCGGCTTCGGCACCGGCTGGGCGCAGGCAGCCGACCAGGTCTGCGTCCTGGCCGACGGGTTCGTGACCGTCGCCGGCGAGCGCTCGCGCTGGTTCGGCCCCGACGCGGCGCCCGACGGTTCGCTCTCCTCCGCCACGCAGAACCTGTCCAGCGACCTGTACTTCAAGGGCGTACGGGAGTCGGGCACCGTCGAGAAGCTGCTGTCCACGCCCGCTCCGGCGGGGCCCAGCGAGGACCTGAGGGAGCTGATGCGCGGCTGGGCCGCCGGGTACAACGCCTGGCTCGCCCAGAACAAGATCACCGACCCGGCGTGCAAGGGCGCGGCCTGGGTCCGCCCGGTCACCGCCACCGATGTGGCCGCCCGGGGCTTCGCGGTCTCGGTCCTCGGCGGCCAGGGGCGCGGCATCGACGGCATCACCGCCGCCCAGCCGCCCGGCACGGGCGCCCGTACGGCGTCCGGTACGACGTCCGGTACGGCCACCGGTACGACGTCCGGTACGGCCACCGGTACGGCTGCGCCGCCGGACATCGACCCGTCGGCAGCCGCCGAGGCCGCGCAGCGGTTCTTCGACACCACCCGGTACGACATGGGCTCCAACGCCGTGGCCTTCAGTGGCTCCACCACGGCGAGCGGCAGCGGCCTGCTGCTCGGGAACCCGCACTACCCCTGGCACGGCGGGCGCCGCTTCTGGCAGTCGCAGCAGACCATCCCGGGCGAACTGAACGTCTCGGGCGGCTCCCTCCTCGGTACGACCGTGGTCAACATCGGCTTCAACGAGAAGGTGGCCTGGAGCCACACGGTCGCCACCGGCACCACCCTCAATCTGCACCAGCTCACCCTCGACCCGGCTGATCCCACGTCCTATCTGGTCGACGGGAGGCCGGAGAAGATGCTCCGGCGGACCGTCAGCGTCCCGGTGGCGGGCGGCGACCCCGTCACCCGTACCCAGTGGTGGACCCGCTACGGACCGGTGGTGTCGAACCTCGGCCCGAGCCTGCCGCTGCCCTGGACCGCAGGGACGGCGTACGCGCTCAACGACCCCAACGCGCTGAACCTGCGCGGCTCCGACACCGCCCTCGCGATGGGCAGGGCGCGCTCGGTGGCCGGGATCCAGGAGGCCCTGAAGCGCACCCAGGGGCTGCCGTGGGTCAACACGGTGGCCGCGGATTCGGCGGGCGGCACGCTCTTCACCCAGTCCCAGGTGCTCCCCCGGATCACCGACGAGCTCGCCGCCCGTTGCTCCACCCCGCTCGGCAGGGCCACGTACCCCGCCTCGGGACTGGCGGTGCTGGACGGCTCCCGCGGCGACTGCGCGATCGGCTCGGACCCGGACGCGGTGCAGCCGGGGGTGTTCGGCCCGGGGAAGGCGCCGACGCTGCGGGACGCCCCGTACGCCGAGAACTCCAACGACAGTGCCTGGCTGGCCAATGCCGACCGGCCGCTGACCGGGTACGAGCGGATCTGGGGCAATGCCGGCACCCCGCGCTCGCTGCGCACGCGGGGCGCGGTCGAGGACGTGTCGGCGATGGCCGCGAAGGGCGGGCTGACCGTGGCGGACCTGCAGAAGCAGCAGTTCGCCAACCGGGTGCCGGCCGGTGACCTGGCGGCCGCCGACGCGGCGAGGGCGTGTGCGGCCCTGCCGGGCGGTTCGGCGACGGGGAGCGACGGCGCTGCGGTGGACGTCTCGGCCGCCTGTGGGGTGCTGGCGGGATGGGACCGTACGGCCGACAGCGCCAGCCGCGGCGCACTGTTCTTCGACCGGTTCTGGCGCAAGCTGACGGCGACGACGGCGGCCAAGGACCTGTGGCTGGTGCCGTTCTCGGCGGCCGATCCCGTACGCACGCCCCGTACGCTCAACCAGGCGGCGCCCGGCATCGGGCGGGCCCTCGCGGACACGGTCCAGGAGCTCAAGGCGGCCGGGATCGCGCTGGACGCCCCGCTGGGCGAGCACCAGTTCGTGGTCCGCGGCGGACAGAAGCTGCCGGTGGGCGGCGGCACGGAGGCGCTGGGCGTCTGGAACAAGATCGAGGCGCGGTGGAACGCGGCGGCCGGCGGCTACCCGGAGGTCGCCCACGGTTCCAGCCACGTCCAGGCGGTCGGCTGGGACGGCGGCCGCTGTCCGGTGGCGCGCACGTTGCTGACGTACAGCCAGTCGGCGAACCCGAACTCTCCGTACTACGCCGACCAGACCCGGCTGTTCTCGCGGGAGCGCTGGGTGACCTCGCGGTTCTGCGAGCGGGACATCCTCACCTCGCCGCAGCTGAAGGTGGTCTGGGCGCGCGAGCGCCGCTGACCCGAGGCGTCCGGTGGGGTCCCGCGTGTGCGGGGGCCCCGCCGGGCCCCGGAGCTCTTACGGGCTGACGGCGAGGAAGAGGAAGCCCGCGAAGAGGACGAGGTGGACGCCGCCCTGGAGCAGTGTGGCCCGGCCCGGCGCGATGGTGAGGGCGCTGACCACGACGGTCAGCGCGAGCAGCACCATGTGGATCGGGCCGAGGCCGAGCAGCAGGGGGCCCGAGAGCCAGACGGAGGCAAGCGCGATGGCCGGGATGGTCAGGCCGATGCTGGCGATGGCCGAGCCGTAGGCGAGGTTGAGGCTGGTCTGGACGCGGTCGCGGCGCGCGGCCCGGACGGCGGCGAGGGTCTCGGGCAGCAGCACGAGCAGGGCGATGATCACACCCACGACGGCGTGGGGCAGGCCCGCGTCGGCGACGCCCGCCTCGATGGTCGGGGAGACGGCCTTGGCGTTGCCGACGACCGCGACGAGCGCGACCAGCAGCAGGCCGAGGCTGATCAGCGCGGCGCGGGAGGTGGGCGGCGCGGCGTGGGCCGCCTCCTCGGCGTCCGGGGCCGCTGCCGTGCCCCGAGCCGGAGCCGGAGCCTCCACCCGACCCCCAGCCGAACCCACCGCCTGACCCGCAGCCGAACCCGCCGGGCCCGCAGCCGGGCCCACCCCCGTCGTCACCGCCGGACCCGCAGCCGCGGCGGCTGCCCCGGCCGCCTCCTCGCGGTGCCGCTCGGTGTCCACGGGCAGGAAGTAGTCCCGGTGGCGGACCGTCTGGACGGCGATGAACAGCCCGTAGAGGGCGAGCGAGGCGATGGCGGCGAAGGTCAGCTGGGCGGTGGAGAACTCGGGCCCCGGCTTGCTGGTGGTGAAGGTCGGCAGGACGAGGCTGAGAACCGCGAGGGTCGCGACCGTGGCGAGGGCCGCGCCGGAGCCCTCGGCGTTGAAGACCGCCACGCGGTTGCGCAGGGCGCCGACGAGCAGCGACAGGCCGACGACGCCATTGCAGGTGATCATCACAGCGGCGAAGACCGTGTCCCGGGCGAGCGAGGAGGTCTTGCCGCCGCCGTCGGCCATCAGCGTGACGATGAGGGCCACTTCGATGACGGTGACGGCGACGGCGAGAACGAGGGAGCCGAAGGGTTCACCGACCCGGTGGGCTACCACCTCGGCGTGGTGGACCGCCGCCAGCACCGCGCCGGCGAGGCACAGGGACACGAGGGTGACCGCGAGTGCGGGCAGGTCGCGTCCCCAGCTGAAGGCGAGCGCGACGAGCGCCACCACGGGGACGACGACGGTCCAGTCGGTCAGAGGGGATCTGCGCGTAGCCGTACTCATATCAGCCAAGTTGCCAGAACTGTTCCCCCGATGCGGCGCCAAGCCCGCGCACACCGCTCTGACGTGGTACTTCTCACCCTGCTGCCGGGCGTGGCGGCGGCCGCGGCCGCCGTATGCCCGCCGGTCGCAGGCGAGCCGGGACGGCGCCCGGCTGACCCGGCCCGCCCCGGCTCGCCCCGCGACGGATCGCCGTACGTCACATCGCGCGCTCGCGGCCCTCCCAGTACGGGTCGCGCAGGCGCCGCTTGTACAGCTTGCCGTTCGGGTCGCGCGGCATCGTCTCGATGAAGTCGACGGTCTTGGGGCGCTTGTAGCCGGCCAGTTGCCGCTCGCAGTGGTGCAGGATCTCCGCGGCCAGGGCGTCCCCCGCCACGAAGCCCTCCGCCGGTTCGACGACCGCCTTGACCTCCTCACCCCAGGAAGGATGGGGAATGCCGAAGGCGGCTGCGTCCGCGACCGCCGGGTGGGTGAGCAGGGCCGACTCGATCTCGGCCGGGTAGATGTTGACCCCGCCCGAGATGATCATGTCGATTTTGCGGTCGCGCAGGAAGAGGTAGCCCTCCTCGTCCATCACTCCCAGATCGCCGACGGTGAAGAAGTCGCCTATGCGGTTCTTCCTCGTCTTGTCCTCGTCCTTGTGGTAGCTGAAGCCGCCGGTGTTCATCTTCAGGTAGACGGTGCCGAGTTCACCGGCCGGCAGCCGGTTGCCGTCGTCGTCGAAGATCGCGAGTTCGCTGATCGGCCAGGCCTTGCCGACGGTTCCCGGCTTCTTCAGCCAGTCCTCGGCGGTCGCGAAGGCGCCGCCGCCCTCGCTCGCCGCGTAGTACTCCTCCACGCACCGGCCCCACCAGTCGATCATCGCCCGCTTGACGTGGTCGGGGCAGGGGGCCGCGCCGTGGATGGCGTGCCGCATCGAGGAGACGTCGTACGCGTCCTTCGTCTCCTGCGGGAGCGCGAGGAGCCGGTGGAACTGGGTGGGGACCATGTGCGTGTGGGTGCAGGCGTGCTGGTCGATCAGGCGCAGCATCTCCTGCGGGCTCCACTTGTCCATCAGGACCAGCGGGTGTCCGATGTGCAGGGCGGCGCCGGCGAACTGGAGGACGGCCGTGTGGTAGAGCGGCGAGCAGACGAGGTGGACGTTGTCGTCGAAGGGGCGGATGCCGAAGATGCCGAGGAAACCGCCGAGGTGCGTCTCCTCCGGCGGTTTGCCGGGCAACGCGCGGCGGATGCCGCGCGGGCGGCCGGTGGTGCCGGAGGTGTAGTTCATGACCCAGCCGAGGGTGCGGTCCGCGGGGGCCGCCGCGGGCTGTCCGTCGAGGAGTTGCCCGTACGGCCGGAAGCCCGCGACCGCTCCGACCGCGTAGCGGTGGCTCGCGGGCAGGGCCGCCTCGTCGGCCGCGGCGGTGGCGGCGTCGGCGAAGCGCTCGTGGGCGATGAGGACCTTGGCGCCGGAATCGGAGACGATCCAGGCGATCTCGGGGCCCACGAGGTGGTGGTTGACGGGGACGAGGTAGAAGCCGGCCTGGGAGGCGGCGAGGTAGGCGGTGACGAATTCGACCCCGTTGGGCATGACGACCGCGAAGGCGTCACCCTTCTCCAGGCCGGCGGCGCGCAGCCCGTGGACCAGCCGGTTGACGTCGGCGTGCAGCCGGCCGGCGCTCCACTCCTCGCCCTCGGGGGTGACCAGGACGGTGCGGTCCGGGTCGGCGGTGGCCTGCGCCCAGAACCCGCCCCCAGATTGCGGCCGGAGGGGACCCCCTGGCGGCGCCTGCTTGTCGGTCATGGCGGTCGCGCTCCTCTCTCAGACTCGGCCGGCGATGCGCGTGATGCGGTCGACGGCCTTCTCGAAGCCGCGGGTGAGGTCGTCGAAGGCGGCCTGGACGCTGCGCTCGGTGTTCATCCGGCCGACGATCTGGCCTACGGGGGTGCCGAGCAGCGGCTGGACCTCGTACTTCTGGATGCGGGAGACGGCCTCGGCGACCAGCAGGCCCTGGAGCGGCATGGGAAGTGCGCCGGGCCCCTCCGGGTCGTCCCAGGCGTCGGTCCACTCGGTACGCAACTGGCGGGCGGGCTTGCCGGTGAGGGCGCGGGAGCGCACGGTGTCGCCGGAGCCGGCGGCGAGCAGCTTCTCGGTGAGGGCGCGGGAGTGGAGGTCGGCCTCGGTGGTAGTGAGCCAGAGGGAGCCGAGCCAGGCACCCTGGGCGCCGAGGGCGAGTCCGGCCGCGATCTGCTCCCCGCTGCCGATACCGCCCGCGGCGAGGACGGGGAGAGGGGCGACGGCCTCGACGATCTCGGGGACCAGGACCATGGTGGCGATGTCGCCGGTGTGTCCGCCGGCCTCGTAGCCCTGGGCGACGACGATGTCGATGCCCGCTTCGGCGTGGCGGCGGGCGTGCTTGGCACTGCCGGCGAGGGCGGCGACGAGGACGCCGTGGTCGTGGGCGCGCCGGACGACGTCGGCAGGCGGGGAACCGAGGGCGTTCGCCAGGAGCTTGATGGGGTAGTCGAAGGCGACGTCGAGCTGGTTGCGGGCGACCTGTTCCATCCACCCGGTGATCCGCCAGCCGGAGGCCTCTCCCTCGGCGAGTTCGGGCACGTGGTGCTTGGCGAGGGTCTCGCGGACGAAGTCGCGGTGCCCGGCCGGGATCATCGCCTCGATGTCGGCTTCGCTGATGCCGTCGACGGCCTTCTTGGCGGGCATGACGACGTCGAGGCCGTATGGCTTGTCGTCGGTGTGCGCCTGCATCCAGTCGAGGTCGCGCTTGAGGTCGTCGGGCGCGGTGTAGCGGACCGCGCCGAGTACGCCGAATCCGCCCGCGCGGGTGATGGCGGCGGCGACCGCCGGGAAGGGCGTGAAGCCGAAGATGGCGTGCTCGACTCCCAGTTTCTTGCTCAGCTCCGTCTCCATGGGCGGCAGGATGCCGCAGCCCGGCGGCCGAGGGAAGAGATTTTCTGATGCAGTGTCAGATTCTTTACGGGGCGGTCGGTGCGGGAGGCGGGCGGCGCGCGGGCAGATACCCACTAGCGTGCGCGGGCAGGAACAGGAGGACCGGACATGGGCGGTACGGGGGACATCGGCGCGACGGGCGCCTGCTACGGCGAGGACGGCAGCCGTGGCGGCTGCGGTGACCACGACGGCGCGATCGGCATCCGGCCGCCGGACGCGCCCGCTCCACGGGGCGGCGCCTTGACCCGGCGGCGGCTGGGCGGGCGGCTGCTCGCGCTCGGCGGGGTGCTCGTCCTGCACGCGGCGCTCCCGTCGGCCGCCGGGGCGGCGGGCAACCCGGTCGAGCGGCGCGCCCTCCAGGGCCTGCGGCTGCGGTACGGCTCCGCGCGCCAGGCCGGGTTGCTGGAGAAGCACCTGGAAGGAGTGGTGGACGAGGCGCGGCGCTTCCTGGGGCCTTCGCCCGAGCACCCCTACTACGCCGGAGCCGTGGTCCTCGCCGGGCGCGGCCGGACCATCGCCCTGCACCGCGCTGTGGGCGACGCCGTCCGGTACGCGGACTACGACGGCCGGACCGACCGGGTCCGGGAGTTCCCGGCGGCCGAACGGATCGCCATGGCCGAGGACACCGTCTTCGACCTGGCTTCGCTGACGAAGCTGTTCACGTCCATCCTGGCCGTGCAGCAGCTGGAGCGCGGCCGGCTGGAGCTGGAGGCTCCGGTGTGCCGGTACCTGCCGGAGTTCTGCGGGGACGGGGCGACCGGCGGCCACCCTGCCACGGGTACCGGAGCCGGAGCCGGTATCCGAGCCGGAGTCGGTACCGGAGCCGGAGCCGGAGCCGGAGCCGGAGCCGGTACGGGAGCCGGAGCCGGCAAGGAGCTGATCACGGTCCGGCAGCTCCTCACGCACACCTCGGGGCTCCGCTCATGGGCGCCGTTCTACCAGGAACCCACCCGCGAGGGGCAGTTGAGGCTGCTGTGGTCGGTGCGCCCGCAGGAGGCTCCCGGGACGGTGTACCGGTACTCCGACCTGAACCTCATCACGCTGCAACTGCTCCTGGAACGGATCACCGGCCGCACCCTGGACGTCCTGCTCCACGACGAGATCACCGCTCCGCTGGGGATGCGCCGCACCCGTTACAACCCGCCGCTCTCCTGGCGCCGGGGCACCGCCGCCACCGAGGTGCAGCGTCCGCCCTGGTCCGGCCTGGACCGCGGGCTGGTGTGGGGCGAGGTCCACGACGAGAACGCGTACGCCCTGGGCGGTGTCGCCGGCCACGCCGGCATCTTCGGCACCGCGTGGGACCTGGCCGTCCTCGCCCGCACCCTGCTCGACGGCGGGGCCTACGCGGGCCGGCGCATCCTGCGCCCCGCCTCCGTCGAACTGCTCTTCACCGACTACAACACCGCCTTCCCCGGCGATGACCACGGTCTCGGCTTCGAGCTCTACCAGCACTGGTACATGGGCGCCATGGCCACACCGCAATCCGCCGGCCACACCGGCTTCACCGGCACCTCCCTCGTCCTCGACCCCTCCACCGACTCCTTCCTGATCCTGCTGGGCAACTCCGTGCATCCCGTGCGGACCTGGCGGGCCGGCAGCGCGCCACGGGTCGCCGTCGGCAACCGCTTCGCCCGCGCCGTCCCCGTCCGTACGAGACACGGCGGCGCGGCCTGGTTCTCCGGGACCACTCCCGGCGGTTCGGGCACCCTCACCCTCCCGCCGCTGACCCCGGCCACCGCCGCCGCCCGGCTGCGCTGCGCCGTGTGGTGGGACACCGTGCCCGGTGAGGGCGCCTTCCACCTGGAGGCCTCGCCGGACGGACGGACCTGGGAGCCGCTGGCGTTCAGCACGCTGCGGTCCACGGGCGGCGTCGCCGAACAGTGGCCGCAGGGATCCGCCGGAGGCTGGTCCGGCCGCATCTGGCACCGCCTCGAAGCCCCGCTCACCGCCGCCTGGGCGGGCCGTGAGGTCCGGCTCCGCTTCCGCCACACCGCGACCGGCCGCTACGTGGGCCGAGGCGTCTACATCGACGTCGTACGCGTGGCGGAACCGGCGCGCCTGCTCTTCACCGAGGACCGCCCGGCCGACGCCGCCCGCATCGAGGCCGTCGGCTGGACCAGGTCCTCCGATTAGCTCCTGTCCGGGGGGCGCACGCAGGTTGCCCCGCGGATGGCGGAGGTGGCCGCCGGGCAATCGGCGGCCGAGAGCCTCCGCAGCGCCATCCGCGACATGCAGGCGGCGACTCAGTCGCCGATCAGGCAGAAGGGATGACCCGCCGGATCCGCGTAGACCCGCCAGTCGCGGTCGTCGGAACCCGGGTCGAGCACCGTCGCGCCACAGGCCAGCACCTGTTCCTGGGCCCGGTCCAGGTCCGGGACGGCGAGGTCCAGGTGGAACTGCTGCGGCCGGGCCGGGTCCGGCCACCGGGGCGGCTCGAAGTCCGCCGCCCGCTGGAAGGCGAGGACCGCGCCGGACGGCGTGTGCAGCGTCGCCCAGTCCTCGTCGACCGACCACCGTCGGTCCGGCCGGTTGACCGCGCCGCCCAGCACGGACCGGTAGAACTCGGCCAGCCGGAGCGGATCAGGGCAGTCCAGGACCACACATTGCAGTTCAGCGATCATGGCCGGATCCTAGACCGTCCGGGCGAGGACCGCATCGATCATCCGCCGGGTGACAGAGGTGAGTTCGGCCGGATCCGGGGCCGGGCGGGAGCGGGCCAGGGCGCCGGCCAGCCGGTCGTAGAGGAGCCCGTCGGCCCAGGCCACCATGAGTTCGGCCGCCTCCTGCGGCCGCTCCGCCCCCAGCTCCCGGAGGATCGCCGCGGCCCGGGCGCGCGCACCGAGGCCCGCCTGGTGGAAGTCCGGCTCCAGCTCCGGATTCCGCGCGGCCTCCAGGCTCAGCTCGAAACGGGCCAGCTGCCTCGCCCGCCCGGTGGTCAGCCAGCGGTGCAGCAGCGCGGCGAGCGCCGCCGCCGCCGCCGTGTCCCGGTCGGGCGGCTCGGGGATTCCCGGACCGCTGCCGTCGCCACTGCCGTCGGCGTCGCGGTCGCCGTCGAGGCCCGCGTCGAGGTCTGCGTCGAGGTCGGCGAGGTCCAGCTCCGCCAGCCGCTGGTAGCAGGCAGCGATCAGTGCCGTCCTCGTACGGAAGTAGTACGAGGTGCTGCCGGCCGGCAGTCGGGCCGCGGTGTCGACGGCTCGGTGGGTCAGGCCCCGCAGTCCGGCCTCGGCGACGAGGTCGATCGCCGTGTCCGCGATGAGCGTTCTGCGGTCCGTCGTCTGCGGGATCGGGTCAGGAGTGGACATGGCTTCACTCTACAGCTGTAGAGTGAAGGCCTCGCCTCTACAGACGTAGAGGCGACGGTGCGGTGCGGAAGAGGGAGCATGCGATGCCGGAGCTTCAGCGTCATGCGGTCGTCGCGGGTGCGGGGATCGGCGGGCTCACGGCAGCCGTGGCCCTGCACCGCCGCGGCTGGCGGGTCACCGTGTGCGAGAGGGCGCCGCAGCCGCCCTCCGTCGGCGCCGGTATCGTCCTCGCGCCCAACGCCCTGCGCGCCTTCGACGCCATCGGCTTCGATCCGGCCCGCGCCGCGGGCCATGCCGTCGCCGCCGCGCTGGGCGGCCTGCGCCGCCCCGACGGCCGGTGGCTCAGCCGCGCCGACACCGCCGCGATCGTGGCCCGCTACGGCCGGCCCGCGCTCGCCGTGCACCGTTCGGCCCTCGCCGCGGCCCTGACCGCTTCGCTCCCCGACGGCGCCATCCGGTACGCCACCGCCGTCACCTCCGTCACCTCCGAGGACGGCGCCGGCGCCGACGGCGGCTGCCCGGTGGTCCGCACCTCGGCCGGCGACCTCCGCGCCGACCTCGTCCTCGCCGCCGACGGCATCCACAGCGCGCTGCGCCGCCAGTACTTCCCGTCCCACCCGGGCCTGCGCTACAGCGGCGAGACCGCGTGGCGCACCGTCCTGCCCGCCGAGTCCGCGCCCCCGGTGGCCGCCGAGACCTGGGGGCGCGGGGAGCGTTTCGGCGTCGTCCCGCTCGCCGACGGCCGGGTGTACCTCTACGCCACCGCCGTCGTCCCCGAGGGTTACCGCCCCGCCGACCTCCGCACCGAACTGCTGCGCCGCTACGGCACCTGGCACGACCCGATCCCGGCGCTGCTGGCGCGGATCGACCCCACCGCGGTGCTCCAGCACGACCTCTACGATCTGGCCGCCCCGCTCCCCCGCTTCCACCAGGGCCGCCTCGCCTGGCTCGGCGACGCCGCCCACGCCATGACCCCCAACCTCGGCCAGGGCGGCTGCCAGGCCGTCGAGGACGCCGTGGTCCTCGCCCACCTCCTGGACGGGGCGGACGTACCGGCGGCCCTGGCCGCCTACAGCGCGGCCCGCTGCGCGCGGACCGACGCCATCCGGGTGCGGGCCCGCCGGGCGGGCCGGATCGCCGCGCTCAGCCACCCCTTCGCCGTGGCCGCCCGCGACCTCGCGATCCGCGCCACCCCCGCCCGGGCCGCGCGGCGGGCGCTGGACGGCCTGTTCGACGGCTTCACGCTCCCCGCCCCCGCCACCGCTCCCGCCCCTGGCACCACCTCCGCGCCGCAGGCGGCATAAACATCGTGCTCGTGGGTGTTGATGCTCGTTGCTGAGGTTTGTCGACCGTTCAACGCGAAGGCAGGCAGAGCCATATGACGACCGACATCGACTGGGCCAACCCCACCGACCCCAAGCCGGGGAGCTGGCAGCTGGACCACGTCAAGCTGTACATCGGCTCGAACGGAGCCGAGGGCCACCACTGGAACGGCACCCAGACCCTCCTGCTCACCACCGTGGGCCGCGTCTCCGGCAACCCCGTCCGGACCCCTCTCATCTACGGCGAGGACGAGGGCCGTTACTTCCTCGTCGCCTCCAACGGCGGCGCCCCCGAGCACCCCTCCTGGTACAAGAACCTCACTGCGCATCCCGAGGTCCGCATCCAGGTCGGCCCCGAGACCCTCCAGGGCACGGCCCGCACGGCGACCTCCGAGGAACGCGCCGCGTACTGGCCACTGATGCTCAAGCACTGGCCGTCGTACGACGAGTACCAGAGCAAGACGGACCGCGAGATTCCCATCGTCGTCATCGAACCCACGCGCTGACGGGGTCAGTTCCCCAGCACCGCCATCGCCGCGTTGTGGCCGGGGACCCCGCTGACGCCGCCGCCGCGCACCGCGCCCGCGCCGCACAGCAGTACGTTGCGGTGGGCGGTCTCCACGCCCCACCGGCCGGTGCCTTCGCCCTGGCCGGACCCGTACGGCCAGGACAGGTCGCGGTGGAAGATGTGGCCGCCGGGCAGGCGCAGTTCGCGCTCCAGGTCCAGCGGGGTCTTCGCCTCGATGCACGGGCGGCCGTCCGCGTCGAAGGCCAGGCAGTCGGTGAGCGGCTCGGCCAGGTGCGCGTCGAGCTGCGCGAGCGTAGCGGTGAGCAGCGTCTCTCGCGCGCCCTGGTTGTCCCTCCCGAACAGCCGCGCCGGGGTGTGCAGTCCGAAGAGGGTGAGCGTCTGGTAGCCCTGCTCCACCAGCTTCGGCCCGAGGATCGTCGGGTCGGTCAGCGAGTGGCAGTAGATCTCCGAGGGCGGTGCGGACGGCAGTTCCCCGGCGGCGGCCTCCGCGTAGGCCCGGGCGAGTTCGGCGTACCCCTCGGCGATGTGGAAGGTGCCGCCGAAGGCCTCGCGCGGGTCCACGGCGGTGTCCCGCAGCCGGGGCAGCCGCCGCAGCAGCATGTTGACCTTGAGCTGGGCCCCTTCCGGGGCCGGCCCGTCGGACGGTGTCTCGCCGAGGAGTCCGGCCAGCGCCCGCGGCGAGGCGTTGACCAGCACCGTGCGCCCGACGATCCGCCCCTCCCCCGCCGCCGTACGGAAGACCACCTCGGCCGGTGAGGTCCCGTCCTTGTCGATCCGCAGCACCTCGTGCCCGGTGGCGATCTCCGCGCCGGCCTTCCGCGCGGCCGCGGCGAGTGCGTCGGTCAGGGCGCCCATGCCGCCCACGGGGACGTCCCAGTCACCGGTTCCGCCGCCGATGACGTGGTAGAGGAAGCAGCGGTTCTGCGCGAGCGAGGGGTCGTGCGCGTCCGCGAAGGTGCCGATCAGAGCGTCGGTGAGCACCACGCCCCGGACGAGGTCGTCGGCGAAGTGCCGCTCCACCGCATGCCCGAGCGGCTCCTCGAACAGCATCCGCCAGGCGGCCTCGTCGTCGATCCGGGCCCGCAGCCCCTCTCGGGTGGGAAGCGGCTCGGTCAGCGTGGGGAACACCTTGGCGGCGACCCGTCCGGTCGCCGCGTAGAAGGCGCGCCAGCTCTCGTACTCCCGCTCCGAGCCGGTCAGCCGTGCGAAGGATTCCCTGGTGCGCCGTGCGCCGCCGCCGACGAGCAGTCCGCCGGCCCGGCCGCCGCGCTCGGTGGGCGTGTACGAGGAGACCGTGCGCCTGCGCACGGCGAACCGCAGGTCCAGCTCGCGCACGATCTTGGCCGGGAGCAGGGAGACGAGGTACGAGTAGCGCGACAGGCGGGCGTCCACGCCCGCGAAGGGGCGGCTGGAGATCGCGGCGCCGCCGATGTGCCCGAGCCGCTCCAGCACCGCCACCGAACGGCCCGCCCGGGCCAGGTACGCGGCGGCGACCAGGCCGTTGTGCCCGCCGCCCACGATCACCGCGTCGTACACGGCCTTCTCGAACACGCCCTGCCCGGTGCCCCGCGAGGTCGTCATGGCTCTTGGTAGCACACCTGGCCGAGCCGCTCCAGGCAGTACGCCTCGTCGGCGTGGGCCAGTGCCGTGTCGGGATGCTCGTCGCCGAGGGCCCGCTCGCGGATGCCCGCCACGTCGCGGTAGACGGGCAGCGCCTCCTCCCAGCGGCCCAGCCGGCCGAGCCCGGCGGCGAGTTCCCGACGGCTGGCGAGGGTGTCGGGGTGCTCCGGGCCGAGCACCTCCGCGCGGGCGGCGCCCACCTGCCGCGCCTCGGCCACCGCCTCGTCCCAGCGTTCCAGCCGGCCCAGGTTGACGCCGAGGACGTGCCGGGCGCGGAGCGTCTCGGGGTCGGCGGCCCCGTACGCGCGGGTGCGGTCGCGGACGAGGGCCCGGAACAGGTCGAGGGCCTGCTCGAAGCGCCCGGTGCGGCCGAGCGCGACGCCGACCTCGTAGCGCGCCGCGAGGGTGTCGGGGTGGTCGCGGCCGAGCACCCGCTCCCGTACGGCGGCGACATGGCGGAAGTCCGCCAGCGCCTCCTCCCAGCGGCCCAGCCGGCCGAGGGCGTACGCCACCTCGTACCGGGTCAGCAGCGTGTCCGCGTGCTCCGCGCCGAGCACGGCCGCCCGGTCGGCGGCGACCTCCACGGCGGTGGCGTGGGCGTCCGCGAACCGGCCCAGGGCGCCCAGGGCGCAGGCCAGGTTGTGGCGGCAGCGCAGGGTGTCGGGGTGGCGCGGCCCCATGGTGCGTTCACGGGCGACGAGCACCGCGCGGTAGATGTCGTACGCCTCCCCGTGGCGCCCGAGCCTGCCCCTTTCGTACGCCGCCTCCTGTCGCGCCGCGAGGGTGTCCGGGTGGTCCGGGCCGAGGACCCGCGTGCGCCCCTCGGCCACGGCTTCGTACACGGCCAGAGCCTCCTCGGGCCGGCCGGCGCGGCTCAGGGCGTAGGCGCGCGCGTGGCCCGCGGCGAGCGCGTCGGGGCCCTTCCCGCGCGGGCCGGGGCCCGGGCCGAGGCCGCCGACGCCGGGTCGGGGGCGGCGCGAGATCCCGTACGCCGAGGTGAGCCGCGGGTCCTCGGCCGGCTCGGGGCGGACGAGGGGCTGCGGGCCGCTCGGGCGGTCGGCGCGGTTCCCGGCGACGGACCGTGCGGCCGTCCAGGAGCCGGTGAGGACGGCCCATTCACCGCTCGCGGGACGGGCATCCTGCCCGGCCTTGCGCCCGGCGGTCATGCCGCGGGCCCATGCCGGGAGCGGGGCCCGGGCGCCGGGCGGTCCGCTCGGGCCGACGCGCGCCTCGACGAGCCGGCGGTGCAGGTGGCGGGCGTCGCCCGGCCGGTCCTCGGGCCGCTTGGCGAGCAGGTCCAGAACCACCTGGGCGAAGTATTCGGGCAGTTCGGGACGGTGTTCACGCGGCGGCACGGGCGCGGTGTCGCGGTGGCCGACCAGCACGGACCAGGAGTCGCCGAGGTCGAAGGGCGGGGCGCCGGTGGCGATCTCGTACAGGACGCAGCCGAGGGAGTAGAGGTCGCTACGGTGGTCCACCTCGCCGCCCGCGATCTGCTCGGGCGACATGTAGTGCGGGGTGCCCATGGCCATGGAGCCGCCGGTCAGTTTGGCGGTGAAGCCGATGTCGTGGGCTAGCCGGGCGATGCCGAAGTCGCAGATCTTCACCGTGCCGTCGGTGAGCCGCATGATGTTGGCCGGCTTGAGGTCGCGGTGGACGACGCCCTGGTCGTGGGTGTAGCCGAGGGCGGCGGCCATCTGCTCCGCGATGTCGACGACCACGTCCACGGGGAGCGGGCGCGTTTCGTTGTCTTCCAGGAGCTGGCTGAGGTTGCGGCCTTCGAGGAGTTCCATGACGAGATAGAGGGGGCCGCCGGCCGCGCTGTCGTCGCCGAAGTCGTGGACGACGGTGACGCCCCGGTGCTGGAGGGACGCGGCGACGCGCGCCTCCCGGCGGAACCGCTCGCGCAGCACCTGGGTGAAGTGGGCGTCCTGCTCCGGCCCGAGCGGCTTGAGGCACTTCACGGCGACCTGGCGGCCCAGCGATTCGTCCCGGGCCCGCCACACCTCGCCCATGCCGCCGCGCCCGATCAGATCGAGCGACCGGTACCGGCCCTGGATCAGTCTGGACTCCGCCATGTCGTGAAGTCGCCCCCGTCGTCGTGCTACGCCCTCCCCGGCCGGTCCAGTATGGCCGCTGATGTGCGCAGTGTGTACGTCGAGGGGCGGCTCCCGGGGCCCATGCGACGCATCGCTCTCAAGATGTGACCTGGCGGCAGCTGCCAGCGCAGACCTGCGGGAATGCTGCGCAGCACGTGTCCGGTGAGGCGCAGGCGCCGGGTGACGCGGCGTGGGGCGGGTGCGGGTCGCCCGTACAGCTGGTGCGCCCAGCCGGGCAGCGAACCGTACGCGAGGCCGGCGAGGGGGCGCCACACCAGATGCCGGCCGGGGACGAGGAGCGGGTGGACGGGCGGGCTGCGCAGGAAGGCGTCCACCGCGTGGGCGTCGGCTCCGGCGGCGAGCACGGGGCGGACCGTGTCGAAGTAAGCGGCCAGCCGGGCGGTGTCGGCGGGGACGGTGGCCGGATCGAGGCCGACGAGGCGGGCGTTGACCCGGTTCTCGTCGACGTAGCGGTCGGCCTGGGCCGGGGTGAGGGGGACGCCGGAGCGGCGCAGGACGTGCAGGAAGCTGTCGATCTGCGCGCAGTGGATCCACAGCAGCAGCTCGGGATCGTCCACGGGGAACCGCTCGCCGGTCGCCGGGTCGGTGGCGGACAGCCTCCGGTGGATCCCGCGGACGCGGGCACCGGCCCGCTCGGCGGCCTCGGTGGTGCCGTAGGTGATCGCTCCGACGAAGTCCGCGGTGCGCAGCAGCCGCCCCCAGGCGTCCTGTCGGCCCCTCTTCGACTCGAACGCGGCCGAGTTCTCGATGACCCCGCGGACGGCGCGCGGGTGCAGGGCCTGGAGGTACAGCGCGCGGACTCCGGCGATCCACATCATCGGATCCCCGTGGCACTGCCAGGTGACGGACGCGGGGCCGTAGAGCCCCGGATCGGCAGGTGCTCCGGTCGCGCCGGCGTGCTCTTCTCCTGTGGCCATCCCCGTACCTCCTGTCGTGAGGCGCCGATGTCGTGCGCCACCCTCGGCGGCGCTCCCCGTCAGTTCGGCAGGTCGAGCAGGGCCGACATCGCCGCGACCACCGACGGTTCGACCTTGTAGTAGACCCAGGTGCCGCGCCGCTCGGAGGTGAGGAGCCCGGCCTCGCGCAGCTTCTTCAGGTGGTGGGAGACGGTGGGCTGGGAGACTCCGACATCCGCGATGTCGCACACGCAGGCCTCGCCGCCCGCGTGGGAGGCGACCTTGGAGAACAGCCGCAGGCGGACCGGATCCGCCAGCGCCTTGAACATCACGGCCATCTTCTCCGCGTCCGCCTGCGACAGCTCGGCCGAGGTGAGCGGAGGGCAGCACGGAACGGCCGGGCCGGTCGGCAGGACCGGAAGCTCGACCACCTGAGAATTCGACATACGTCTATGTTGACACTCATCGATACGGGTGGCAAGCTCAGGCCATCGACATCGACAGACATCGAATCAGGCCGAGGCTCAATCCCAAGGCCAATCCCAAGGCCAAGTTCAGGAGATCAACGTCATGAGCGAGCAGCAGCTTCCCGTCGTCGTGATCGGAGCAGGCCCGGCCGGCCTGGCCGCCGCCGCGCACCTCACCGAGCGCGGCATCACGCCCCTGGTCCTGGAAGCCGGGCCCGTCGCCGGCAGCGCGGTGCGCGAGTGGGGTCACGTACGGCTCTTCTCCACCTGGTCCGAGGTCGTCGACCCGGCAGCCGAGAAGCTCCTCGCGCCCACCGGCTGGACCGCCCCCGACGGCTCGGCCTATCCCTCGGGCGCGGACTGGGCGGAGCAGTACCTCCAGCCCCTCGCCGACGTCCTCGGTGACAAGGTCCGCTACGGCGCCACCGTGACCGGCGTCTCCCGCCTCGGCCGCGACCGGATCGTCGACGCCGAACGCGAGCAGCAGCCCTTCACCCTCAGCATCCTGAACGCCGACGGCACCGAGGAGCGCCTGCTGGCCCGCGCGGTCATCGACGCCTCCGGGACCTGGTCCACTCCCAGCCCCATCGGCGGCGACGGCCTCCCCGCCCTCGGGGAGCCGGCCGCGGCCGACCGCGTCTCCTACCGCATCCCCGACCTCAAGGACCCGGCCGTCCGCGCCCGCTACGCCGGCAAGCGCACCGCCGTCATCGGCTCCGGCGCCTCCGCCTTCACCGCCCTGGCCTACCTGGCCGACCTCGCCAAGGAGGAGTCCGCCACCCACGCCGTGTGGATCCTGCGCCGCGGCATCAGCGGCTCCACCTTCGGCGGCGGCACCGCCGACCAGCTCCCCGCCCGCGGCGCCCTGGGCCTCGCCGCCAAGGCCGCCGTCGACCAGGGCCACGCCGACGCCGTCACCGGCTTCCGCACCGGCCGCGTCGAGAAGACGGGCGACCAACTGGTCCTCATCTCCGAGGACGGCCGCCGCCTGGATCCCGTAGACGAGGTCATCGTCCTCACCGGCCTGCGCCCCGACCACTCCTTCCTGAACGAGCTCCGCCTGGGCCTCGACGAGCGCCTCCAGGCCCCCGTCGCACTCGCCCCGCTCATCGACCCCAACCAGCACTCCTGCGGCACCGTCTACCCCCACGGAGTCAACGAGCTCTCCCACCCGGAGAAGAACGTCTACCTCGTCGGAATGAAGTCCTACGGCCGCGCCCCCACCTTCCTCGCCATGACCGGCTACGAGCAGGTCCGCTCCATCGCCGCCTCCCTCGCCGGCGACCAGGAAGCCGCCGAGCGCGTCGAACTCACCCTCCCCGAAACCGGCGTCTGCGGCGGCGCCGGCCTCTTCGACCAGCCCCAAGCCGAGGAGAGCACCGGCGGCGGCTGCTGCGCGGCCCCCGCCACACTCACCATCGGCGCCCCGGCCTCCTCCGGCGGCTGCTGACCGACGTGCCGCACATCCGGGCCGACGCGGCCGCGACCGGTACAGGCCTCCGGTCGCGGCCGCGCGCCGCCCTCCCCGCCCTGTGCGCCACCCAGATCACCAGCTGGGGCATCGTCTACTACGCCTTCCCCGTCCTGCTCGCGCCCCTGACGGCCGACACCGGCTGGTCGGTCACCTCCGCCACCGCGGCGTTCTCCCTGGCCCTGCTGGTGTCCGCGGTCGCCGGAATCCCGATCGGCCGCATCCTCGACCGCCACGGTCCCCGCGCCGTGATGACCGGCGGCTCCGTGCTCGGCACCCTCGCCGTCCTGGTGATCGCCGCGGCGCCCGGCCTCGCGGTCTTCACGGCCGGTTGGTTCCTCGCGGGCATCGCCATGGCGGCCACCTTCTACTCCCCCGCCTTCGCCGCCATCACCCGCTGGTGGGGTCCCGACCGCATCCGGGCCCTGACCATCGTCACCCTCGCGGGCGGACTCGCCTCCACCGTCTTCGCCCCGCTGACGGCCACCCTCGCCGCACACCTCAGCTGGCGGGCCACGTACGTGGTCCTCGCGGTCGTCCTCGCCGCCGTCACCATCCCGGCGCACGCCCTGGCCCTGCGCGCCCCCTGGCCCGCGGCGCCCCCGACACCACCAGCCGCCGACCGCACACCGGTCACGCGCAGCCGCCCCTTCCTGCTGCTGGCCGCGGCCTTCACCCTGTCCGGATTCGCCATGTACGCGGTGGTCATGGGCCTGATCCCGCTCCTGACCGAACGCGGCGCCGACGCGACAACCGCCGCCTGGGCCCTCGGCCTCGGCGGCGCCGGCCAGACCCTCGGCCGCACCCTCTACGCCGGCCTCTCCCTGCGCACCTCGGTCACCACCCGCACGGTCACCCTGATCGCCCTCGGCGGCGCGACCACGGCAGCCCTCGCCCTCATCCCGGGCCCCGTACCCCTGCTCGTCCTCCTCGCCGTCGTCGCCGGAATCGTCCGCGGCAACCTCACCCTCCTCCAGGCCACCGCCGTCACCGACCGCTGGGGCACCGCCCACTACGGCCGCCTCTCCGCCCTCCTCGGTGCCCCGGCCCACATCGCCGCGGCCCTCGCCCCCTGGGCGGGAGCCGCCCTCGCCGCACCCCTCGGCGGCCACGCGCACCTCTTCGCCCTCCTCGCCTCGCTCTCCGTGGCCGCCGCCTGCCTGGCGCTGGCCTCCCGTGTGCCCGCGGGCGCTAAGTGACACCGAGGGACTGCGGCGGCCCGGGGCGGCCGGCGTCCCGCTGATCCGTACGGGCGGTCACCGCGTCCGCGGCGCCGCGCGGCACGAGCAGCAGGCCCAGTACGGGGAGGGTGCTCAGGACCAGCCAGGGCGCCGGGCCGTCAAGGTCGAGGAGAGCTCCGGCCGGTGCGCCGCCGGCGAGGACCACCAGTCCGGAGACCGACGAGAGCGCGCCGGTGAACAGGCCGAGGCGGCGGGCGTCGACCAGTTCGGGGACGTAGGCGCGGGCGGCGGGGACGACCAGCATCTGACCGAGGGTGAGCAGGACGACGAAGGCGAGGGCGGGCCAGATCCCGTCCAGGGGCAGCAGGGCGCCGGTCGCGGCGAAGGCGGCGGCGATCACGGCCAGGCCGCAGCGGATCATCGCGGGCAGGCTGAGGCGTGCCGCGGCCCAGCGCTCCACGGGCACTTGGCCGAGGACGGCCATGCCGGACGAGAGGGCGAACAGCCAGCCGAGCGCCTGCTGCGTGCCCGTGGCCCGGTCGAGTTCGGCGGGGAGGGCGAGGTAGAGCTGGTTGTAGGCGAGCAGATAGGTGGAGTAGGCCAGGGCGAGGGCCAGGAAACGGCGGTTGCGCAGGAGGGGACGGAGCGCGAACCGCTCGCGCGTGCCCGTCGGCTCGGCAGGAGGCATCAGACGCCAGTGGCCGGCCAGGACGAGGATGAAGACGGCGGCTCCGGCCAGGCACGAGCCGCGGAAGCCCGCGCCGAGCAGGACCGTACCGACGAGCGGGCCGAGCAGAGCGCCGGCCTGCCCGCCGGCCGAGAACTTCGCGAGGACGCGTGTACGCACGGGGCCGCCGGTCTTCTCGATCCGTACGGCCTCCCGCGCGATCTCGGTCTCCACGGCGGGGGAGAAGAGAGCCGCGGCGAAACCGACCAGGACCACGGCGGCGATCACCGACCAGGTCGTCGGGGCCAGACCCAGCCAGACGAAGCCCGCCGCGCGCAGGGCGCATCCCGTGAGGACGACGGGCCGGGGGCCGTACCGGTCGGTCAGTGCGCCGCCGACCACGAACATGCCCTGCTGACTGAAGGTGCGCAGGCCCAGGACCAGCCCGACCAGTGCGCCGCCCAGGCCCAGCGTGCCTCCCAAGTGGTCGGCGAGGTAGGGCAGTACGGCGAAGAAGCCGACGTTGAAGGCGAACTGGCTGCCGATCAGCAGCCGGGCGAGCGGAGTCACGCCATGAGCCTTCCGGCTCGCATGGTCAGGACCCGGTCGCAGAAGTGCCGGACGACGGGCATGTCGTGGCAGATGAAGAGGTATCCGAGGCCGAGCCGCTCCTGGAGGTCGAGAAGGAGGTTCAGGACTCCGGCACGCAGGGAGGGGTCGAGGGCGGAGACGGGCTCGTCGAGGACCAGGAGGCGGGGATCACTCGCCAGGGCCCGGGCGATCCCGGCGCGCTGGCACTGCCCGCCGGAGAGTTCGTGCGGGAACCGCTCGCCGTGGGAGGCGTCGAGGCCGACCGTGTCGAGGAGCTCGGCGACCCGGCCGGGACCGGTCGCCCGGGACCAGCGGCCCTGGACGCGCAGGGGCTCGGCGATCTGCTCGCGCAGCGGCCTGCGCGGGCTGAGCGAACCGTAGGGATCCTGGAACACGGGCTGGATGCGGGGCCGGAACGGCCGTAGCCGCTTCTCGTCCAGTGCGGTCAGCTCGGTGCCGTCCAGCCACACCTGCCCGCTGTGCGGGGGGCGCAGCTGCAGGACGGCGTCCGCGGTCGAGGACTTGCCGCAGCCGGACGGGCCGATCAGACCCACCGTCTCGCCGGCGGCCACGGAGAACGACACCCCGTCGACCGCGGTCCGCGTCCCGTACCGGACGACCAGGTCACGGACGTCGAGCAGCGGACGGCGCGGGTTCAGGCGACGCGGGTTCATACCTGCTCCAGGACGTTGAGATGGCAGGCGACCTCGCGCCCGTCCCAGCGGCGCGGTACGGGCACTTCCGCGCGGCAGCGGTCCGTGGCGTGCGCGCAGCGCGGTGCGAAGGCGCATCCGGGCGGCAGTGCGTCGGGCGCGGGCTGCTGGCCGGGGATGGCGGGCAGCCGGGATTTGCGCGGGTGATCGCCCGCAGGGAGGGAGGCGAGGAGGGCGGCGGTGTACGGGGCTGCGGGCCGGGCCAGGACCCGGTCCACCGGGCCGTACTCGACGAGCCGGCCGGCGTACATGACGGCCATCCGGTCGGCGTGCTCGCGCACGGCGTCGAGGTCGTGGGTGACCAGGAGGAGCGAGGCGCCGCTCGCCCGGCACCGCTCGGCCAGCACTTTCAGGATCCGGGTGCGCGTCTCGGGGTCGAGCGCGGTGGTCGGTTCGTCGGCGACCACCAGGTCCGGTTCGTTGACCGTGGCCATCGCGATGACGGCGCGCTGGCGCATCCCGCCGGAGAACTCGTGTGGATACGCGCTCCATCGGGCGGCCGGGATGCCGACCTGCTCCAAAGCCTCCTCGGTCCTGGCTCGCGCCCTGCTCGCCGACAGCCTTCGTACGCCGCGTACGGCCAGAGCCAGTTGGGGGCCGACGCGGTGCACGGGAGACAGGGCCGAAAGGGCGTCCTGCGGGATGAGCGCGACGCGCCGGCCCCAGTGGGAGGGGCTGATCGGCTCGCCGCGCAGCAGCACACCGCCCGCGACCTCCGCCTCGCGCGGGGCCATGCCGAGTACGGCCCGGGCGGTCAGCGACTTCCCGGCCCCGGACTCCCCGACCAGGGCGAGCACTTCACCGGGCCGTACGTCGAAGGAGACGCCGCGGACGGCTTCGACGCCGCCGAAGGAGATGCGCAGATCACGTACCGAGAGGAGAGGGTCAGGGAGGAGGGGGTCAGAGAGGAGAGGGTCCGAGAGGAGAGGGTCAGAGCGCACCGGAACTCGTCTTCTTTCGCAGGCGTACGTGCCCGGCGCGCCGGGGCCCGGTGTACGCGGACAGGGTGACGGTGAGGGCGGCGAGGAGCGCCAGCGCCACGGCCGGGGCGAGGGCCGCCACCGGGGCGCGCTCCACGTAGTCGGCGGCCTCGTCCAGCAGCAGGCCCCACTCGGGGGACGGCGGCTGGGCGCCCAGGCCTAGAAAACCCAGCGCGGCCAGTGCGAGGGCGATACCGGGCAGGCGCAGCACCGCGTGCCGGGCCACCGGGACGGCCACCGAGGGCAGGACGTGCCGGGTCAGGATCCAGGCCGGGCTCGCGCCGATCGCCTTCTGGGCCAGCAGGAAGCGGGAGGCCCGTATCTCTTCGACCAGCGCGGCGGCATGGGCCGTCAGCGAAGGCCAGGAGACGAGCGCGACGGCCAGCGCGGCCCCGCCCGCGCCGGCGCCGAGGACGGCGGCGACCAGGACGCCGACGAGCACCGGGGGAAGGGCATTGGCGATGTCGGCCAGTCCCGTCGCGAGGTTCGGCAGGAAGCCGAGGGCGAGCGCGATCACATACCCGAGGAGGCAGACGACGGCCGCCGTGCCGACGGTGGCCGCCGCACCGTGTCCGAGCCGGGCCAGCACGTCGCGGCCGAGCGCGTCGGCGCCGAGCGGGTGCGCCCCTGACGGCGCGGCCAGGCGGGCGGCGGTGTCGATGGTGTACGGATCGCGCAGCAGGCCGCACCCGATCAGCCCGGCGAGCACGACGCCGAGCGCGACCGGGATGGCCGCGGGCACCTTCAGGGGGCGGGGCGCCGGCAGCGTGAGACCGGCTTCCCGCAGCGCCGGGCCGAGCAGCCGCCTGCGCAGCACCGAGGCCACGGCACCCGCCAGCAGGCCGAGCGCGAGCAGGGCGAGGACCGAGCCCTGGAGCAGCGGAACGTCCTGGGACTTGACGGCGCCGAGGGTGGTGCGGCCCAGCCCGGGGATCGCGAAGATCGTCTCCACGGCGACCGCACCGCCGCTCAGACCGACGGCGACCATCCCGAACTGCCCGGCCAGCGGCGGAGCTACGCGCCGCAGCGCGCCCAGGGCGACCCGCGGGTGGCTGACGCCGGCGCCGCGCCACAGATGCGCCCACCGTTCGTCGAGAACGGGGGGCAGGGCCTCGGCGACCAGGCGGCCGAGCAGCCCGCCCGCCGGGAGGCCGAGGGCCAGGGCGGGAAGGACCACGTGGGCCGGACCGGCCCAGCCCGAGGTCGGCAGCCAGCCGAGCCCCACCCCGGCCAAGATCAACAGCACGGTGGAGAACAGGAATTCGGGTACGGACGTGAGCATCGCGGCGAAGGCCCCGGACGTGCCCCGCCCTCGTATCAGCACCGGCACGACCAGCGCGGTTGCCACCAGGAGCGCCACCACCAGAGCCGCGCCCATCAGCGCCAGCGACACCTGCAGGCCGGCGGCCACCGACGGCAGCACCTCCGTCCCCGACACCCAGGAGGCCCCCAGATCACCGCGCAGCAGCCCGGCCGCCCACCGTCCGAGCAAGCCGAGCGGGCCCGCGTCCAGACCGAGGTCCGCGCGAATGGCGGCCAGCGCCTCGGGGGTGGGCTCCTGTTCGGCGGATTTCGCACGCAGCAGGCTCAGCGCCGGATCCTTGCCGGACAGCCAGGGCAGCAGCCCCACCACGGTGAGCACGGCGGCCAGGGCGGCCGCCCTGGTGAGTCCGGCCCTCACTTGACGTACGTGTCGATCGTGACGAGTTCCCGCTCGCGCGGGTCGTGCGCGACGCCGGACACGCCCTGCGCGTCGCCCTGGATGACACGCTCGTGCAGCATCGGCACGGCGGCGTCGGTGGCGAGCGCGGCAGCTTCCGCGTCGATGACCGCCTTGCGGCGGCCCTCGCCGACCGCGGTCTCGGAGGCTGCGGTCAGTGCCTGGTCGACGCCCGCGTCGGCGAGGCGCGAGATGTTGAAGGAACCCTTGCTCGCGAAGTCGCTGAAGAGGTACGCCGCCGCGTCACCGGAGTCGAGAACGGTGGCCCGGGACAGGATGAACGCGTCGAACCGGCCCGCCAGGGCGTCCGCCTCGATGTTGGCGTACTCGCGCACATCGAGCTTGACCTTGAATCCGACGGCCTGGAGCTGCTGTTGCAGGATCTGGGCGACCTCGGGCAGCTCGGCCCGGTCGGTGTACGTACCGATCGTGATCTCGGCGCCGCCCGGCTCGGCGGCCGGGGTGCGCGCGACGCCCTGGCGAAGCTTCGCGGCCCACGGCAGGGCGGGGCCCAGCAGCCCCTGGGCGACATCGGCCCGTCCCTCGTAGACGCTCTGCACGATCTTTCCGGCGTCGATCGCCTGGCGCGCCGCCGCCCGGAGCCCCGCGTCCTTGAAAGGGCCGGACGCGGTGTTGAGGTAGAGGGTGTTGGTGCGCGGCATCGGCACCTCGGTGATCAGCTTCTCGTCCAGCAGTCCGGCCTGGGAGACCGGTACCGCTTCCACGATGTCGGCCTCACCACTGCGCAGCGCGGCGGCCCGCGCGGTGCCGTCCGGCACGAACTTCACGTCGATGCCCGCTGCCTTGGCCTTGCCTCCCCAGTAGCCCTCGTAGCGCTCCAGCGTCGCCGATGCCGTGCCGTTCACCTTGACCAGCTCGAACGGTCCGGTTCCGGCGCCCACGGGATTCACCGTCCTGCCGGCGTACGCCTTGGCGGCCAGGATCGACAACTGCGGCGAACTGAGCCGCTGCGGGACGAGGTGGTCCACGGTCGCGGTGGTGACGGTGACCGTGCGCGGGTCCACGGCTTCCGCCGAAAGCTCGACGCCGTCGAGAATGCGCGGCTTGGGCGAGGCGCTCGCGGCGGCGGTCAGCGATGTCACGACCGACTGCGCGGTCAGGCCGGTGCCGTCGTGGAAGGTCACGCCCTCGCGGAGGGTGAAGGTCCAGGTCTTGCCGGACTGCTTCCATCCGGTGGCGAGCGCGGGTGCGGCGTCGCCGTCCTGATCGAGCCTGACCAGCGTTTCGGCGGTGGACCAGCGCGACAGTTTGAACGCGTCGTCCGTCAGCGGCGAGAGACCTGACCGTGGCGGCTGCATCATCGCGACGCGTAGGCGGCTGTCGCCGGACCTGGTCGCGGCGGAGTCACCGGCGGCGAAACAACCCGTGAGCATGGCCGAGCAGACAGCCAGCGCGGCGAGGGACTGGAGTCCCCTGCGGCATATATGTGAACTTTCAAGCGAATGCAAGGCAGACCCCAGGAGCATGCAAGGTGCGGCGGAGCCCTGACCATAACACCATGACAATCGTTTTCGTTAAGTCTCCGGTCGCCGACCGGGGCGTCGACCCGGCCGGCCGTCTCACCCCGCTCCCGCTGCACGTCCACCCCGGCGAGGCGCCGGGGTGTTCGCGCCGTCCACGAGCCGCGCACACGCGGGAGACGTACCTCGGGGACTGGAGGCCGTAGGAGCCGCTGGGGCCGACTGTCGAGGGTGGCCCATCGTCAAGGCGACACCGTGGCCGGATGACGGTGCCCGACGCGGGGCACGACAGCGTGCGTCGCCCCTCGCCGGCGGCGGACGTCACCCGTCGGCGGCGTCCTCGGCCTCCCAGCGCAGCAGGTCTCCCGGCTGGCACTCCAGCGCCTCGCAGAGCGCGGCGAGCGTCGCGAAGCGCACCGCCTTCGCACGGCCGTTCTTGAGCACCGCCAGGTTGGCGGGGGTGATCCCGACCCGTTCCGCGAGGTCGCCCACGGACATCTTCCGCTTGGCCAGCATCACGTCGATGTCGACGGCGATCGGCATCAGATCACCTCGTCCAGCTCGGCCTGCATCCGCGCCGCTTCGACGTCGCGCGCGACGGCCTGGGCGAGCAGCATCCGCAGCACGAGCACGATGAGCGCGACCCCCAGGACCGCCAGGACGACCCCGCCCATCAGGAGGATCACGCCCGGAGGAACGGCTTCGCCCGGCGCCAGGAGGACCGCGAGCGTGAACACCAGGAGGGCGGCCGCCACGATCGCGCCGATCACGATGTGCACGTACCGGAAGGCGGCGTGGGAGAACACCGTGCCGCCGCGCACCATGGTCACCAGCCGCCACACGCAGACCAGGACCACCTGGGCCGTCACGACCCCCAGGAGCACGATCACGAGGACCGGTACGCGCAGGTGCGCGAGTTCGCCCCCGACCTCGTCCAGATCGGCGGCCAGCAGCGGCACCATCACCGCCTGCACGAACACCGAGCCGGCCAGCAGCCCCACGAGCACGGCGCGCAGCGCGAGCACTGTCAACTTTCCCATCGTCACTCCTTCGATCGACCAACGATGAAAATCTATCGAAACTCGATAGGCACAGCAAGAGGTCAGGGCAGTCTCGTCAGCATCGACCGCTCCCACCGACGAACCGGGCGTTCACGACAACAGGGCCGTGTACCCGGCCAGTCCCAGGTACACCAGCCCGGACCAGCGGGACCGGTGTCCGGGCCAGCCAGCCAGCGCCGCGCCGGCCAGGGCGTAGCAGACGTCGGCGGCCAGGGCCAGGACGAAGAACGCCGCGCCCAGGAACAGCAGTCGCCCCGTGGTGTCGGCGAACTGCGGCAGGAAGGCGAGGAAGAACAGCGCCACCTTGGGATTGAGCACATTGACCAGCAGTCCGTCGCGGAACATCCGCCACATCGAGGCGGGCGGTGCCGCGCCGTCCGTGGCCGGGGCCGGGCTGAGCAGGGCCCGGACGCCGAGGTAGGCGAGATAGGCCACGCCGGTCCAGCGGAGCACGGCGAAGGCCGTCGGTGACGCGGCCAGCACCGTGGCCACCCCGCCCACGGCCAGGCCGACGTGCACGAGCGTCCCGGCCTCGACTCCGAGCGCCGAGACCAGCCCGGCCTTGCGGCCGTGCGCGGCGGCACGGGTCAGGATGTATGCCATGTTCGGCCCGGGCACCACGATCAGCGCCGCCGATGCCAGCAGGAAGACCCACATCTCAGCCACGGTCCAGCGCGGAGCCGAGCAGGCCGAGTGGCGGCGCCCCGAGGGCGAGCATCGAGGCGTGGAAGCGGCCCAGGTCGAACTCGGGGCCCCACCGCCGTCGTGCCCGGTCCCGCAGATCGAGGATTGCCAGCTTCCCCCAGGTGTACGACATGGTCATCGGGTCGCGCAGCAGCCGGTACGCGGCCATCTCCGCGGCCGGGCCGTCCAGGTGGACGTCGGCTGCGAACCGGTGTCGGACGTCCGACAGCGTCATCGCGCCGGTCTGCACTCCGATCACACCTGCCAGCCGGGTGATCCGCAGCAGGGCGTCACGGGCCACGCTGACGACGAAGGCCGGATCGCCGTCCCGGAAGCCCTCCTCGACGGCCAGCTGCTCGCAGTAGTGCGCCCAGCCCTCGACGAAGGCCGGCGACTGCAAGGTGCGGCGGATGTCTCCCGTCGCCCGGCGCAGCGCGCGACCGTGGGAGAAGTGACCGGGCGCCGCCTCGTGCAGGGCGATGTTCGCCAGACCCGTCCGGTTGTACAGCGCCAGCCACTGCGCGCGGCGCTCGTCCGCCCAGTCCGGGCCGGGCAGCGTGATCCGGAACCAGCTCGGCCCGTCCGGCTCGTACGGCGCGGCGCCGGTCATGGTGGCCACTTGGTACCCCTGGGTGGGTGTGGTCTGCCCGACCAGGCACTCGCCGTCGAGGTGGGGCACGAGTCCGCGCTCGGCCGTCCACGCCGTCGTCTCCTTGACCAGATCGGCGGCCAGCTCCAGCACCCCTTCCGGGCCGGGGTGGTCCGCCTGGATCCGCCGGATCACCTCCGCCGTCGGCGCGCTGGGGTCGATCCGTGCGCAGGCCTCGGTGAGCCGGGCCCGCCAGGTGTCCCGTTCGGCCTCCACCCGGGCGGCGAGCGCGGTCAGATCCACCTCGCAGGCCTCGCCGGCGGAGGCGAGCCGGGCCAGGGCCGCGCCGCCCAGCGCCGGGTTCGGGTCGCCGGTCCGGGCCAGGCGCCCGAGGTGGGTGACGAGCCGGTTCAGCGCGGTGTGGGCGGCCCCGGCGGCCCGGCGGTCGGCGACCTCGTCGGCGTCCAGGGCGGGCAGGGTGGTCAGGTGGCCGGCGAGCCGGCGCGCCGCGCCCAGCCCGGCCTCGGCGAGCGGCGCGGGCACCCGATCGAGGACGTCGATCGCGGCGTCCACCGCGTCCGGCCAGGCCGTCAGGTGCGCCCGGCGGGCCACGGCGCGTTCGGCGGCCGGGGCGTACTCGCGCTCATAACAAGCCACGTCCAGGTTGTCCAGGTGGACGGCCGGGTCGTACCGGTGCAGTTCCAGCTCCCCGAAACGCACCCGCAGCGCCTCTTCCGCCGCGGCGAGCTGCCGCTGGTCGTGGCCGTCGGCCGCCGGCCCGCCGGGCCCGCCCAGCGCGGCCAGGCCGCGGCGCACCCCGTCCGCGGACAGGTCCTGCACCACTCCGTCGTACTCGTGCCGCCCCGCGTCGGTGCGGGTGACCGCCGCCATCAAGTCGGTGACTGCCCGCAGCCGGGCCGTATCAGATGTGATCATGAGACTGAGTCTTGCCCGGCGGACCTCCCTCCGCCCGAGCCAATGAGGAGTGAAGTGGACCGGGTTTGGACGGCGCCCGAGCTGGCCGAGATCCTCGGCGACTGGGCCCGCGGCCCGGGCCCGCTGTACCGCGGGCTGGCCGGGGCGCTGCTGGCCGCCGTGGACGCCGGGGATGTGGCGTCCGGGGAGCGGCTGCCGGCCGAACGGGACCTGGCCCGGGGGCTGCGGGTCAGCCGCGCGACCATCGCCGCCGCCTACGGTCTGCTCCGCGAACGCGGCGTGCTGGACAGCCGCCGGGGCAGCGGCAGCCGGGTGGCGCCCCGCCCGCCCGCCTGGGCCGGGTCCCCGGCCGGCACGACCGCCGTGGTGCGCAGGCTCGCCGCCGGGCCGGCCGGGCTCATCTCCCTGGCCGGGGCGGGCGGGGCCGTGCCGGGCGACCTGGCGGCCGAGCTGGCGGCCGTCGCGGCGGAGGACCTGCCCGGGCTGGTGGCAGCCGGCGGTTACCACCCCCGTGGCCTGCCGTCCCTCCGCGAGGCGATCGCGGGCCGGTACACCGCCGAGGGTCTGCCCACCGATCCGGGGCAGATCCTGGTGACCACCGGGGCCACTCAGGCGATCAGCCTGGTGACCGGTCTGTTCCTGCGCCGCCGGTCCACCGTGGTCGTGGAGTCCCCGGGCTGGCCCGGCTGCCTGGACGCCTTCCGTGCGGCGGGCGCCCGGCTGGTCCCGGCGCCCCTGGACGAGGAAGGCGCGCGGGTGGACGCCGTCGCGGAGGCCTTCGCCGCGCACCCGAGCCTGGCGTACCTGATGCCCAGCTTCCACAACCCGACCGGCACGCTGATGACGGAGTCCCGGCGACGGCGGATCGGGGAACTGGCCGCCCAGCACGGCGTGCCCGTCCTGGAGGACAACGCCTACTGCACGACCCTCGGCGGAACTGTCCCGGCTCCGCTGGCGGCGTACGCCCCGCCCGGCGCGACGGTCCTCACCGTCGACTCGCTGACCAAGAGAGTCTGGGCGGGGTTGCGGGTCGGCTGGGTCCGCGCCGCGGCGCCGGTCATCGACCGCCTCGCCCAGCTCAAGACCCTCGCCGACCTGGGCAGCCCGGTGATCGATCAGGCGCTGGCCGTCCGGCTGCTCCGCAGGCCCCCCGCTGGACCGGCCCGGGCTCAGGCGCAGCTCGCCCAGTTGGAGGGCCTGCTGCGCGCCCGGCTACCGGAGTGGCGCTGGCGGACCCCGGACGGCGGCTCGGCTCTGTGGGTGTGGCTACCGGAGGCTGACGGCCGGGAGTTCGCGCAGCTGGCGCTGAGGGAGGGCGTAGAGGTGGTCCCCGGCGAGCCGGGCCACACGGATCACATCAGGATCCCGTTCCTGTATCCCGAGGCCACCCTGGCCGAGCTGACCAGCCGCCTCGCCCGCGCCTGGGCCGCGTACAGCCGCCGACCTACAGGGCCCTGACTGGCGGGGGCCCAGCAGGCGGGCTAACGGCGGACGCGGGGCATGCCGAGGCCGATCCAGGAGATGATCTCGCGCTGGATCTCGTTGTTGCCGCCGCCGAAGGTGAAGATGACGGCGCTGCGGTAGCCGCGTTCGAGCTCGCCGTGCAGGACCGCTGCGGCGGAGCCGTCCTTGAGGAAGCCCGCGGCGCCGACGATCTCCATGAGCCAGGCGTAGGCGTCCCTGCGGGCCTCGGAGCCGTAGACCTTGACCGCGGAGGCGTCGTGCGGGGTGAGGGAGCCGTCCTGGACGGCGTGCACCATCTGCCAGTTGAGCAGCTTCATCGCGTCGAGCCGGGCGTGGGTGCGGGCGAGGCGGCCGCGGACCCAGGAGAGGTCGATGACCCGGCGGCCGTCCGCGAGCTTCGTCTCCGCGGCCCAGCGTTGGACGTCGTGCAGGGCCCGGATGGCCATGGTGCCGTGGGCGGCGAGGGTGACGCGTTCGTGGTTGAGCTGGTTGGTGATCAGGCGCCATCCCTTGTTCTCCCGGCCGACGCGGCGGCTGGCCGGGACGCGGATGTTCTCGTAGTAGCTGGCGGTCGTGTCGTGTGAGGCGAGGGTGTTGATGAGCGTGCAGGAGTAGCCGGGGTCCGAGGTCGGCACGAGGAGCATGGTGATGCCCTGGTGCGCGGGTGCGTCCGGGTCCGTGCGGACGGCGAGCCAGACCCAGTCGGCGGTGTCGCCGTTGGTGGTCCAGATCTTCTGCCCGTCGACGATGTAGGTGCCGCTGTCCTCGTCGCCCTCGCGGACGGCCTTGCACTTGAGCGCGGCGAGGTCGGTGCCGGCGTCGGGTTCGCTGTAGCCGATGGCGAAGTCGATCTCGCCCGCGAGGATCCTGGGCAGGAAGTACGCCTTCTGCTCGTCGGTGCCGAACCGCATGAGGGTCGGCCCGACGGTGTTGAGGGCCATCAGGGGCAGCGGTACGACGGCCTGCGCGGCCTCGTCGAAGAAGATGAACTGGTCCATCGGCGACATGCCGCGGCCGCCGTACTCGGTCGGCCAGCCGACCCCGAGCCATCCGTCGGCCCCGAGCCGGCGGATGGTCTCGCGGTAGAACCGTTTCTGGGCGGCGGGGTCCTCGTAGCGGGCGTGGACGTCGTCAGGCACCAGCTCGGCGAAGTAGGCGCGCAGCTCGGCGCGCAACCGCTGCTGCTCGGGCGTGTATTCGAGGTGCACGGCCCCTCCGGGATTCTCGCGGTCCGTCCGGTCGCTGTGGTGGCGGCGGTCAGACTAGAACCTGTTACAAGAATCCGGAAGGCTCGCGGGCCGTCGTTTCCCTGGGGCGTTTCCCTGGGGCGTTTTCCTGGGGCCGTACGGGCCCTTGCGGCCGCCCGCCGGCTCGGCGCGTCAGTTCAGGGCCCTGATCATGGCTTCGGCCGTCGCCGCCATCGCCGTACGGGCAGCCGTGAGATACGGCCTGGGGTCCGCCCGGGTCAGGTGGGTACGGATGGCTTCGGTCATGGCCACGTTGAGCGCGGTGCCGATGTTGACCTTGCGGATGCCGCCCGCGACGGCCGCCGCGAGCTCGGCGTCCGGCAGGCCGGAGGAGCCGTGCAGGACGAGTGGTACGTCCACCGTCTTGGTCAGCCGGGCCAGGAGCGCGTGGTCCAGGGAGGCCGTCCGGCTGGTCATCGCGTGGCTGCTGCCGATGGCGACGGCCAGCGCGTCGACCCCGGAGTCGGCGACGAACCGCCGCGCCTCGTCCGGGTCCGTACGGGCTCCCGGCGCGTGCGGGTCCAGGGGCGCGGCGCCGTTCTTGCCGCCCACCTCGCCCAGCTCGGCCTCGATCCACAGCCCGTTGGCGTGCGCCCAGTCGGCGGCGGAGCGTGTCGTCTCCAGGTTCTCGGCGTACGGAAGGTGCGCGGCGTCGTACATCACCGAGCCGTATCCGGCGTCGCAGGCCCGGCGGAGCAGCTCGGAGCTCTTGACGTGGTCCAGGTGCAGGCCGACCGGGACCGCGGCGGCCTCGGCGCAGGCCGCGGCCGCCCGGGAGATGGGAAGCAGCCGTCCGGCGCGGAACTTCACGGCGTTCTCGCTGAGTTGCAGGATGACTGGCCGCCCGGCCGCCTCGGCCCCGGCCACGACGGCCTCGGCGTGTTCCAGGGTGATGATGTTGAAGGCGGCGACGGCGCGGCCCGCGACGGCCGCCTCCCGGACGAGCGAGCCGGCGGGGACGAGGCTCATCGGACGGCCTCCTCGCCCGTGGCGAGGATCACGGAGCGGGTCAGATTCCGCGGCGCGTCCGGATCCAGCTCGTGGTGGGCGGCGACGGCGACGGCCAGCCGGTGCACCCGGACCAGCTCGGCGAGCGGGTCGAGCCGCCCGGCCACCCACTGGGCGCCGATGCCCCGTACCTGTTCGGCGAGTCCGTCGGGGGCCTCGTCGAGCGACCAGGTGACGGTCCCGGGCCCGGTGACGCTGATGGGCCCGTGCCGGTACTCCATCGCCGGGTAGGCCTCGGCCCAGGACAGCGAGGCCTCGCGCATCTTCAGCGCGGCCTCGTGCGCGAGGCCGACGCTCCAGCCGCGGCCGAGGAAGGTGAACTGCCCGCGGCTCTCCAGGTCCGCGGGCAGCGGCTCGGTGAGCGCCGTCCGGGCGTCGGCGACCGCCTTCGGGGTGTGCCGTCCGACGTGGGCGCGCAGCAGGGTCAGGGCCGTCGTCGCGAACCGGGTCTGCACGACGGAGCGTTCATCGGCGAAGGCGAGTACGACGACCTCGTCGGCGAGGGTGATCACCGGGGTCGCCGGGTCGCCGATGACCGCGGTCGTCGGCGTGCCCGCGTCCCGCAGCCCGGCCAGCAGGTCGAGCACTTCCGTCGTGGTGCCGGATCGGGTCAGGGCGACGACGCGGTCGTAGCGACGGTGTCGCGGGAACTCGGAGGCGGGGAAGGCGTCGGTCTCGCCCTGCCCGGCCTCCTCGCGCAGCACGGCGGCCGCCTGGGCCATGTAGTACGAGGTCCCGCACCCGACGATGGCGGTACGCTCCCCCGGCCGCGGAAGCACGGACCGCTGCGCCGGGGCCAGCTCGGCGGCCCGCTCCCAGCATTCCGGCTGCGTGCCCAGCTCGTGCGCGACGTGACTCATACAGGCTCCCTGGTACGGCGGCGGATGGGACCGGATGCGTTCATGCAAGATAATGCAAGATATCCGGCTGTTTCGCGCAACTTCAAGCATCAACGGACTGATCCCCTGAGTTAATGTCGGCGGGTAGGCCAATGGAGAACAGGGCGAACACCGAAGGGGGCGGGCGATGACCCGCAAGGAGCGCTGGCAGACGCTGCTGGATCTGCTGGTCGAGCGGGGGGAGCTGGAGGTCGAGCCGGCGGCGGCGGCCCTCGGTGTGTCCGCCGCGACCGTCCGCCGTGACCTCGACCAGCTCGCCGAGCAGCAGCTGCTGGTCCGCACGCGCGGCGGGGCGGTGCTGCAGGGGGTCTCGTACGAACTGCCCCTGCGCTACCGCACCTCGCGCCGCGCCGCCGAGAAGCGCCGCATCAGCGAGGCGGTGGCGGCTCTGATCACCCCGGGCGAGGTGGTCGGGCTGACGGGCGGCACCACGACCACCGAGGTGGCGCGGGCCCTGGCCGGCCGTCCGGACCTGGCCTCGGGCTCACCGGCGCTGACCGTGGTGACCAACGCCCTCAACATCGCCGGTGAGCTGGTCATCCGGCCCCAGTTCAAGATCGTGCTGACGGGGGGTGTCGCCCGCCCCCAGTCGTACGAGCTGACGGGCCCCTTCGCCGAGGAGGTGCTCGGCCAGCTGACCGTGGACACCGCGGTGGTGGGCGTGGACGGCTTCGACCCGGCGGACGGCGCGGCGACCCGCCACGAGGACGAGGCGTCGGTCAACCGTCTGTTGTGCGAGCGGGCCCGCCGGGTGGTCATCGCGGCCGACTCCAGCAAGCTCGGCGTGCGCGCCTTCGCCCGCATCTGCGCGACGTCGTCGGTGGACGTCCTGGTCACGGACACGGGCCTGCCGACGGGGGTCGCGCGGGAGTTCACGGCGGCGGGCGTGGAGGTCGTACGGGTGTGAGCCGGCCGGCGGGCTTCCGGCGGGGCGCCACCCGGGCACTCAGTGGGCCGGCAGCCGCTCCGACTCGCGGACCAGGGCGGCCAGGACCGGGGCGATCAGCGGGTGGGACTCGGCCCCGCGGCGGGTGGCGGCGAAGACCCGGCGGGTGGCGGCCGGACCGGCGACCGGGCGGACCTGCACCTCCTTGAGGTCCATGCCGCGCAGCGCCGAGCGCGGGACCAGCGCCACCCCGGCCCCCGCGCCCACCAGCGCCGTCACGGCGCGGAAGTCGTCGGAGGAGTGCGCGAACCGGGGCTGGAAACCCGCCAGTTCGCACGCCAGCAGCGTCACGTCGTGGCACGGATTGCCGGGATACTGGCCCACCCAGTCCGAGTCGGACAGATCCGCCAGCGACACCGCGGGCAGGTCGGCCAGCGGATGGCCCGAGGGCAGGACGGCGTCGAAGGGTTCGGCGTACAGCGCGAGGACCGAGAGCCGGCCGTCGTCCGCACCCGGCGCCCCGCGGTACTCGACCGCCAGCGCGACATCGGCTTCGCCGTCGAGGAGCAGCGGCACGCTCTGGTCGCCCTCCGCGTCCCGTACCCGCAGCCGGATCCCCGGGTGCTGCGACTTCAGCCGGGCGATGGCCGGAGCCAGCACCTCCGCGATCCCCGTCGCGAAGGCGGCGACCGTGACCACGCCCGCCGTGCCGCCCGCGTACGCGGCGAGTTCGGCCTCGGCGCGCTCCAGCTGTGCGAGCACCTCGTGGGCGTGCCCGACCAGGATCTCGCCCGCCGCGGTGAGCCGTACGCCCCGCCCGCTGCGGGACAGCAGCGCGTGGCCGGTCTCCTGTTCCAGCGCCGCGAGCTGCTGGGAGACGGCGGAGGGGGTCAGGTACAGGGCTGCGGCCGCGGCGGTCACCGTACGGTGGTCCGCCACGGCACGCAGGATGCGCAGCCGGCGGGGGTCGATCACCCTGCCATTGTCTCAGCCTGCGCAGACGCCGAGCGCCGCACGGGCGTCGACGAAGGCGGCGACCGCGCGCTCCACGTCGGCCGTCGAATGGGCGGCGGAGAGCTGGACGCGGATGCGCGCCGCGCCGAGCGGCACCACCGGGTAGGAGAAGCCGATCACGTACACGCCGCGCTCCAGCAGCAGCTCCGCCATCCTGGCCGCCTCCGCCGCGTCGCCGATCATCACCGGGGCGATGGCGTGGTCGCCGGGCAGGATCTCGAAGCCGGCCTCGGTCATCTTCGTACGGAAGAGCGAGGTGTTGGCGGCGAGGTGGTCGCGCAGGTCCCCGGCCGACTCCAGCAGGTCCAGGACCTTGAGGGAGGCCGCCGCGATGACCGGGGCGAGGGAGTTGGAGAAGAGGTACGGGCGCGAGCGCTGGCGCAGCAGCTCGACGATCTCGGCGCGCGCCGCGACGTAGCCTCCGGAGGCGCCGCCGAGCGCCTTGCCGAGCGTGCCGGTGATGATGTCGACGCGGTCCATGACCCCGTGCAGTTCCGGCGTGCCGCGCCCGCCGGGGCCCACGAAGCCGACGGCGTGCGAGTCGTCGACCATGACCATGGCGTCGTAGCGCTCCGCCAGGTCGCAGATCTCCGCGAGGGGCGCCACGTAGCCGTCCATGGAGAAGACGCCGTCGGTGACGATCAGGCGGCGGCGGGCGTCCTGCGCCTCCTTGAGCCGGGTTTCGAGCTCGGCCAGGTCGCGGTTGGCGTAGCGGTAGCGGCGGGCCTTGGAGAGGCGGATCCCGTCGATGATCGAGGCGTGGTTGAGGGCGTCGGAGATCACCGCGTCCTCGGCGCCGAGGAGGGTTTCGAAGACACCGCCGTTGGCGTCGAAGCAGGAGGAGTAGAGGATGGTGTCCTCCTGCCCGAGGAACGCGGACAGCCGCGCCTCCAGTTCCTTGTGCACCTCCTGGGTACCGCAGATGAAGCGGACGGAGGCCATGCCGTAGCCCCAGCGGTCCAGTGCGTCCTTGGCGGCGGCGACCACCTCGGGGTGGTCGGCCAGTCCCAGGTAGTTGTTGGCGCAGAAGTTGAGTACCTCGCCGGGGGCGCCGCCCGAGGTGACCGCGACGGCGGCGTTCTGCGGGGTGCCGATGACACGCTCGGGCTTGTGCAGGCCTGCGGCGCGGATCTCGTCGAGGGTGGTGCGGAGGTCGTCGCGGACGGACTCGAACATGGTGCGTTCTCCTTGTGCGGCGGAGGCGGACGAAAGGGGAGCCGGGCCCCGGGGAGGGGGAGGGTGGGCGGGGCCCGGCCCAGGGAGATGGTCGGTGGACCCGGGGCTGTGGCTCGGCCGGCTCGCCCGGGCCCGGGGCTGTGGCTCGGCCGGAGGCGGACGGTCGGGACCCGGGCCGCTCGGCGGTCGTACGCCGCCGCCCGCGGGCCCGGGGCCGCTCGGCGGTCCTACGCCGTCCAGTCCAGGATGATCTTGCCGCTGCGGGCGGTCGACGCCTCGTCGAAGGCGGCCTCGAACTCCGTGTGCGCATAACGGCCGGTGATGACCGGACTGAGGTCGAGCCCGCCCTCCAGCAGCACCGTCATGGCGTACCAGGTCTCGAACATCTCGCGGCCGTAGATGCCCTTGATGGTGATCATCGACGTGACGACCTTCGCCCAGTCCACCGGGAACTCCTGCGCGGGCAGGCCCAGCATGGCGATCCGGCCGCCGTGCGTCATGTTGGCGATCATGTCGCGCATGGCCTCGGCCCGGCCGGACATCTCCAGACCGACGTCGAAGCCCTCGCGCAGGCCGAGCGCGAGCTGCGCGTCGGCGATGGAGGACTCGGCGACGTTCACCGCGAGCGTGGCTCCCGCCTTGCGGGCGATGTCCAGCCGCTCGGGGCTGACGTCGGTGATGACCACGTTCCGCGCTCCGGCGTGCCGGGCCACGGCCGCCGCCATGATCCCGATCGGGCCCGCGCCGGTGATCAGCACGTCCTCCCCGACCAGCGGGAAGGACAGCGCCGTGTGCACGGCGTTGCCGAACGGGTCGAAGATCGCCGCCACGTCCAGGTCCACCGCGGTCCGGTGCACCCACACGTTCTGCGCGGGCAGGACGACGTACTCGGCGAAGGCGCCGTCACGCCCCACACCGAGCCCGATCGTGCTGCGGCACAGGTGGCGGCGCCCGGCCAGGCAGTTGCGGCACTTCCCGCACACCAGGTGGCCCTCGCCGCTGACCAGGGCGCCGATCTCGATGTCGCGCACGTCCGCGCCGAGCGCCGCGACCTCACCGACGAACTCGTGTCCGAGGACGAGGGGGGTCTTGACCGCTCCCTGCGCCCAGCCGTCCCAGGCACGGATGTGCAGGTCCGTTCCGCAGATGCCGGTACGCAGCACCTTGATCAGCACATCGCCGGGACCGTAGTCGGGCTCGGGGACGTCCATGAGCCACAGGCCGGGCTCGGCCTTGTGCTTGACGAGTGCCTTCATGGGGTGGCTCCAGGCATGCGGAAGGGGGCGCCGCGAGCGCGCGGGCGCGGGCGGCGTCTATGTCGGGCACCAATCTGCCGAGCCGCTCGGTGATCAGTCCATCGAGACTTTCTTAAGCGGGTCGACAGCGCAGCTTCACGCCTATGCTCCTCACGTGACGGGGCAGGGGAACAGGGAGGTGGGGGGCGTGCCGAGTCTGCGCAGCAGGGCGCTGTCGGCGGCGCTGATCGCGGCGGGACGGCGAAGACGGTTCACGAGTGCCGAGGCGGTCCAGACCCGTGTGGCCGAATCCGCACGACGGCCCGCGTCGCATCTGCCGCCGCGCTCGCTGGGGCGGGTGGCCGAGATCTCCCGGACCTTCGTCGGGGCCTGGCCGGTCTACGACGTGTCCCCGCGCGGGACCGAGCCCACCGCCCAGGTGCTGTACGTGCACGGCGGCGGTTACGTCAACGAACTGGTGCGGCCGCACTGGGCACTGGTCCGGGCCCTGGTCACGCAGGCGCGGGCGCGGGTTGTCGTGCCCGCCTACATCCTCGCCCCGCGCGGAACCGCCGACCGGACGGTCCCGGTCGCCGCCGACCTGCTCAGCGGCCTGATCGCGAGCGGCGGCGCGGGCGGGACGGTGCTCGTCGGGGACTGCGCCGGCGCCGGGCTGGCGCTGGCCGCCGCCCAGCGGCTGCGCGACCGCACGGGGGCGCAGCCGTCCCGGATCGTGCTGATCTCGCCCTGGCTGGACGTGACCATGAGCCATCCGGACCAGGCGGCGATCGAGGCGGGCGATCCGGTGCTGGCGCGCGCGGGACTGCTGGAGGCCGGGCGTCTGTACGCCGGCACGCTGGCCGCCGACGATCCGCGGGTGAGCCCGCTGCGGGGGTCCTTCGGGGGGCTGGCGCCGCTGACGGTGTTCACCGGGACGCGGGACGTGCTGAGCACGGACAGCCGGGAGCTGGTGCGGCGGGCCCGCGCGGACGGGGTGGAGGTGGAGTTCCACGAGGCGCTGGGACTGCCGCACGTGTACCCGCTGCTGCCCGTACCGGAGGGGCGGGCGGCGCGCGCCCGGATCGTCGAGCTGATCCGGGCGGCGGCGGATCTCTGAGCAGACCCGGCCCGGGCGGCGTGCCCGGCCCGGGCGGCGTGCCCGGCTGCGGCTCGCACGCCGCCGCCGGGATGCAGGCCCCGCCGCCGAGGGCGCATCCTGACGGTGTGACGGCGAGACCGGACAGCGACGGCCCCGCCCAGGACGCCTCGGCCCGGGCGCTCGCGCGGGCGGCGGTCGATGCGGTGGCAGCCGTCGACGGGTACGCGGGCGGGGTCTACCTGCGCTCCGGCACCGAGGGGCTGCTGCGGCTGGCGGCGCTCACCGGACTGCCACGGCAGCTGTTCCGCCCCTGGTGGCGGATCCACGTGAACCGCCCCTACCCGGTCGCCCAGGCGTACCGCTCCCTCCAGGCGGTCCACCTGCCCGACGCGGAGGCGGCCATGAGCCGCTTCCCGCAGCTGATGGCCGGGCTGCCGTTCCCCTTCGCATCGCTGTACGAGCCGGTGACCGCCGGGCCGGAACGGTTCGGCGTGCTGATGGTGCTGCGCCCGGCGACCCCCGGGGTCCCGGTCGGTGCCGTCGACCGCGAGCGGATGCGCGAGGCCGCCGACCGGCTGGCGCAGGAGCTGGCCGCGCTTACGGCGGCGGGCGATGCGGTGGCCTGGGACGGCGACCCGGTGGAGGTGCCGCCGGCCGCCCCGGCCGCGGATGCCCGCGCGGCCCTGGACCGGCTCGCGCAGGCGGTGCTGTCCGTGGACCGGCAGGGCAGGATCGGCTTCGTGAACGCCGCCGCCGAGAACCTGCTCGGCCTCGGCGGGCCTCAGGTACTGGGCCGGATCGTCTGGGAGGCGCTGCCCTGGCTCGGGCATCCCGCCTACGAGGACCACTTCCGGGCCGTCTTCATGTCCACCGAGCCGGTTCACTTCTCGGCCCGCCGCGGCCGGGACCCGTCCGGGGACTGGCTCTCGGTGGGGCTGCACCCGGGGACCGACGGGGTGACCCTGACGATCGGCGCCACCGAGAGGCCCGCCTACGCGCCCGCGTCGGTGGCCCAGCCGGGCGGGGGCCTCGGCTCACCCGCCGACCGGGCCACCGCGCTGTACCGGCCGGTGGCCCTCGCCATCGCGCTGACCGAGGCGGTCACGGCCCGCCAGGTGTCGGCGGTGGTCACCGAGGAGCTGCTGCCCGCGTTCGGCGGCCGCCAGCTGGCGATCTACCTGCTGGACGAGCGGCACCTGCACCTCGCCTGGGAGACCGGATTCCCGCGGGGCTTCCTCAACCGGTTCGACGGTGTCTCGCTCGACGTCCGTCTGCCGGGCGTCGAGACGCTGACCTCGGGCAGGCCGCTGTTCTTCGAGTCGATGGAGCATCTGGCCGCGGCCTATCCCGGCATCCCGCTGGACGCCCATGTCGGGGCCCGCGCCTTCCTGCCGCTGATCGCCTCCGGGCGGCCGGTCGGCTCGTGCATCCTCGGCTTCGACGCGCCCCGCGGCTTCAGCCCGGAGGAGCGTACGGTGCTGACCGCGCTGGCCGGGCTGATCGCGCAGGCCCTGGAGCGGGCCCGCCGCTACGACAGTGAGGCGAAGCTGGCGCGCGGACTCCAGGCGGGCCTGCTGCCGCACCGCCTGCCGGTACGCGAGCACGTGGACACGGTGGCCCGCTATCTGCCCGGCACGCTCGGCATGGACGTCGGCGGCGACTGGTACGACGTCGTCGAGACGAGCGGCGGGCTGCTCGCCCTTGTCATCGGGGACGTCCAGGGCCACGGGGTCGCCGCCGCGGCGACCATGGGGCAACTGCGCAGTGCGGTACGGGCCTTCGCGCTCAGCGGCAGTACCCCGGCGCAGGTGATGAGCGGCACCAACCAGCTGCTCATCGACCTGGACCCGGGCCAGTTCGCCAGTTGCTGCTACGTGTTGCTCGACCCGCTGACGGGCGACGCGCGGGCGGTCCGGGCCGGACACCCCCAGCCGCTGCTGCGCCATCCCGACGGCCGGACCGAGGTGCTGGACCTGCCGGGCGGGGTGGTGCTCGGCATCGACCCGGAGGCCGTGTACCCCGTCACGGAACTGCGGCTGGAGAAGGGCTCGGTGCTCGCGCTGTACACGGACGGGCTGGTCGAGGAGGCGGGCACGGACATCGACCGCGGGGTCGAGCGGCTGCGGGTGGCTCTGGCCGCGGCCCGCCCGACGCCGCTGACGGAGATGGCCGACCGGCTGATCAGCGAGGCCGGCAGCGCCGCCGACCGGCCGGACGACATCGCCCTGTTGCTGGCGTCCCGTACGAACGGACCGCGCGCGCAAGGCCCGCAGGCACAGGGGACCGCGGTCGGAGGAGCTCCTCCCCCATGAGACCTGTCGGCAGGGTCAGTCCGCGTCCGCGCCCAGACCCAGGGTGAGGGCGGTGTTCACCAGCCCGATGTGGCTGAACGCCTGGGGGAAGTTTCCCAGTTGGCGTCCCGCGACGGGGTCGTACTCTTCGGCGAGCAGCCCCACGTCGTTGCGTACCTCGAGCAGCCGCTCGAAGAGGTCCCGTGCCTCCTTGGTCCGGCCCGTCAGGTGCAGGGCGTCGGCCAGCCAGAACGAGCAGGCGAGGAAGGCGCCTTCGTCGCCGGGGAGTCCGTCGACGGACGGGCCTTCGGTGGTGTAGCGGCGGACCAGTCCGCTGCTGCCGAGCTCCGTGCGCACCGCGTCGACGGTGCCGAGGACGCGCGGGTCGTCGGGCGGGAGGAATCCGACGCGCGGGATGAGCAGGGTCGCGGCGTCGAGCTCGCGCGAACCGTAGTACTGGGTGAAGGTGTTGCGCTCGTGGTCGTAACCCTTCTCGCACACCTCGCGGTGCACCTCGTCCCTCATGGCCCGCCAGCGCCCCACGTCGCCGGGCAGGTCGGGATCGTGTTCCAGGGTGCGCACGGCGCGGTCGGCGGCGACCCACGCCATCACCTTCGAGTGCACGAAGTGGCGGCGCGGGCCGCGTACTTCCCAGAGCCCCTCGTCGGGGCGGCGCCAGTTGCGCTCCAGGAAGTCGAGGAGCGCGAGCTGGATCCTCCAGGCGTGGCGCTCGGATGCCAGGCCGGTGGACCTGGCCAGGTGGAGGGAGTCGATGACCTCCCCGTACACATCGAGCTGGAGCTGGTTGACGGCCGCGTTGCCGATCCTGACCGGCGCGGAGGAGGCGTAGCCGCGCAGCCATGGCAGCTCGGTCTCGGGGATCCGCCGCTCGCCGGCGATCCCGTACATGATCTGCAGGTCGGCGGGGTCGCCGGCGACGGCGCGCAGCAGCCACGTCCGCCAGGCCCGGGCCTCTTCGAGGAAGCCGGTGGCCAGGAGCGAGCCGAGGGTGAGGGTGGAGTCGCGCAGCCAGCAGTAGCGGTAGTCCCAGTTGCGGACCCCGCCGATCTCCTCGGGCAGGGAGGTGGTGGCCGCGGCGACGATGCCGCCCGTCGGGGCGTACGTGAGGGCCTTGAGGGTGATCAGGGAGCGGATCACCGCCTCCCGGTAGGGGCCCTGGTAGCGGCACTGGGAGGTCCATGCGCGCCAGTCGGCGAGGCTCTGCTCCAGTGCCGCGTACGGGTCGATGCGAGGGGGGCGCGGTTCGTGCGAGGGGTGCCAGGTCAGGACGAAGGCCACGCGCTGCCCGGCGGCGACGGTGAATTCGGAGCGGGTGCTGTGGTCCTCGCCCCAGGTGGGCACGGGCGGTTCGCTGCGCAGCCACGTGGAGTCGGGCCCGGCGACGGCGACCCGCTCGCCGTCGCTGCGGCGGACCCAGGGGACGATGTGGCCGTAGTCGAACCGCAGGCGCAGGGTGCTGCGTACGGTCACCTCGCCGGTCAGGCCTTCGACGATCCTGACCACATCGGGTGCGGTGTCGCGTTGCGGCATGAAGTCGGTGACCTTGACGGTGCCGTGGCCGGTCTCCCAGTACGACTCCAGGACCAGCGAGCCGTCGATGTAGGCGCGGCGGGTGCACGGCTCGGCGTCCGGGGCGTCGGCGGGGGCGATGCGCCAGTGGCCGTTCTCCTCGTCTCCGAGGAGGGCGGCGAAGCAGGCCGCGGAGTCGAAGCGGGGCAGGCACAGCCAGTCGATTGACCCGTCGCGGCCGACCAGTCCACTGGTCATCAAGTCGCCGATGAGTGCGTAGTCTTCGATGGGTTGTGTCATTCGTGCGCTCTTCCCCCGAATGCCCGGGGCCAATCAGCGCGGCCCCGGGACACCCGACGGAGGGCTTCAGCTCCGGACGAGGAGCATGGCGGCACCGAGCACGACGCCGAGGGCGAGCGCGAGGGCTCCGTGGGCCAGTCGGTGGCCGCGCAGCAGCGGCAGGAAGCGGTCGACGGCGAACCGGCCGGGTCCGGTGAGGGTGAGGGCCGCGGCGCCGGCGGCCAGGAGCAGTTCGTACTCGATGCCCTTCGGGGCGAAGAAGGCTCCGAGTCCGTGGACGCCGATGGCGTTGATCATGGTGCCGACGATGGCGGCGCCGGCCAGCGGGGTGAGCAGTCCGAGGGCGAGGCCGAGGCCGCCCAGGGTCTCGGTGAGGCCGGCGAGTACGGCCATGGCGTCGCCCGCGGGGTACCCGCTGGCGGTGAAGAAGCCGCCGGTGCCGCTGATGCCGCCGCCTCCGAACCAGCCGAAGAGCTTCTGGGTGCCGTGGCCTGCCATGGTCAGGCCGAGGACGAGGCGCAGGAGCAGCAGGCCGGTGTCGTGGCCGGGGGTGGAGGGGGCGAGCTGGACGGCCGGTGCGGCGGCCTGCGACTTCGTCGAGGTGACGGAGGGGCTGGTCATGGGGGGATCCTTCCGGTCGGGCGGCCCGAGGAGCAGGGAAGTGGTTCAGATTTGAACCGCCAGCCCCGACCCTAGCCCAGTGATTCAAATTCGAACAACCTGTGTACTCTGAAAGCATGGCTGACACGAGATGGCTGGACGAGCGCGAGATGCGGGCATGGAACGGCTTCCTGGCCGCGTCGGCTCTGGTGAACCGCTGCCTCGACCAGCAACTCAAGGACGATTCCGGACTCTCGCACCCGCAGTACGAGATCCTCGTCAGGCTCGCCGCGGCCCCCGGGCGCGAGCTACGGATGACCGAACTGGCGAACGGCCTGATCAACTCCAAGAGCGGACTGACCTACCAGATCACCCAGATGGAGAAGGCGGGGCTGGTCCGCCGCCGCAGCTGCCCCTCGGACGTGCGCGGAGTCTTCGCCGTCCTCACCGACGCCGGCAACGCCCGGCTGGACGAGGCCGCGCCCGGGCATGTGGCCACGGTCCGGGAGGTCCTCATCGACGTGCTGACCCCCGAGCAGCTCAACGCCCTCGCCGAAGGCCTGGGCGAGGTCAGCCGGCGGCTGCGCGAGCGGCCCGCCTGAGCGCCGTCCGGCGCGGCGCGCCGCAGAAGCGGTACGCGGGCGCGGGGTGCGGGTATACGGGTGCGGTACAGGGAGGCGGATCAAGGGAGGGGTGAACGCGATGGACGGAAAGGTCTGGCTCACGCTGGCCGTGATCGTCGCCCTCGGGCTGGCGATCGCCGCGCTCGTGCTGCTCGTACGGGTCTTCCGGGTGCGGCGGCTGCTGCTCGACGCGGGAGTCCCGTTGCGCGACAAGGCGCTCTTCTGGGTCGCCGTGATCTACACCGTCTCACCGGTGGATCTGATCCCGGACCCGGTGTATCTGGACGACATCGGCGTCCTGCTGCTGGCGCTGCGGTCACTGCACGCGGCGGCGGCCTCCGCCGCGACGACCCGGCCCGCGAAGGAGCCCGGCACGGTGTGACGGCGGACGGGACGACTCGAACGCGGCCCCCGGGCCGCACACGCTCCGCCCCGGACTCAGAGAACGCCGTGAGGGCGGAACTGGACGCTGATGCGGGGACCCACGGCCCGCGCCGACTTGGGTACCGCGTGCTCCATGGTCCGCTGGCAGGAACCGCCCATGACGACGAGGTCCCCGTGCCCCAGGGGCAGGCGCAGCAGGGTGGCACCGCCGTCGCGGCGACGGAACGCGAGGTCGCGCGGGTCGCCGACGGAGACGATCGCGACCATGGTGTCCTCGGTCGAGGAGCGGCCCGTACGGTCGCCGTGCCAGGCGACGCTGTCGCGGCCGTCGCGGTAGAGGCACAGTCCGGCGGTGACGAAGCGCTCACCGAGTTCGGGGGCGTAGTGCCTGTTCAGCGCCTCGCGGGCCTCGTCGAGCGAGGGATGCGGCAGGGCCTCTCCCTCGCCGTAGAAGGCCAGTAGGCGCGGCACGTCCACCTCGCGCTCGTACATCTTCCGCCGCTCGGCGCGCCACGGCACGTCGGCGGCGAGCCGCTCGAACAGCGCGTCGGAGCCGGCCATCCATCCGGGGAGGTGGTCGACCCACGCTCCGGCGCCGAGGTCCGTGCGCCGGATGCCCACGAGGGGGCCGAGCCGGATCTCGTCGCCCTGGTCGAAGAGGGAGCCCTGAAGGCCCTGGACCGCGTACATGCTTCCAGCGTAACCCCATCACTCGAACACGCACACGAATAGCGGTGTGCCGAGGGGTGGCGGGCCGGCCATCGCGCCCGTCGACCGCCGGGACCCGGCCGCGGGGCATCGCGTACGCGCGCCTCCATTCCGGGGGCTGCCCCGGGGCGCACGCGCGCCGTCCACCCGCGCCCGCGGCGTCCTCCGTAGGCTCGCGTCGCTCCGCCCGCGCCAACCGAGCGCCCCGGGCGGTGAATCCGCCGGCCCCGCCCCTGTCCGCGTCACCGATCACGTCGAGGAACCACGTGTCCCTTTCCCCGAACCGACGCCGCCTCTCCCTCAGCGCCGCCCTGCTGGCCGTGCTCGCCGGCGTGGCACCGGTGACCGCGGCCCCGGTGGCCCACGCCGCCGAGGCGGCGCGGAACCCGACGGGCGGCAGCCACCCGGCTCCCGACACCGAGGCCCTCGTCCAGGCCTTGCGCAACACGACCGCCAGCGGTGCGCCCGGCGCCATGGCCCGCTTCACCGGCCCGAACGGCGCCCGGACCGAGGCCGTGGGCGTACGCGACAAGAGCACCGGCTCGGCCATGGACCCGCGGGCCCGCTTCCGGATCGGCAGCGTCACGAAGACGTTCTCCACCGTCGTGCTGCTCCAGCTGGTGGCCGAGGGCCGGATGCGGCTGGACACGTCGGTCAACCACTACCTGCCGGGCCTGCTGCCCGACGACCGGATCACGGTGCGTCATCTGCTCAACCACAGGAGCGGGCTGGCGGACTACACGGAAGCCATGTTCACCCACACCGTTCCCGGCTTCGAGGCCGTCCGGAACAAGGTGTTCGGCTACCGGGAGCTCGTGGAGCTCTCGCTGAGCGAACCGAGAACGACCGAGCCGGGCTCGGCGTACCGGTACTCGAACACCAATTTCGTCGTGGTCGGCATGCTCATCGAAAAGGCCACCGGAAACCCGGTGGCCGTGGAGTACGACCGCCGCATCATCAAGCCGCTGGACCTGCGGAACACCTCCTACGTCCATCCCGCCACCCGCATCCAGGGACTCCACGCACGCGGCTACCTCCACCCGGACCAGGCCGGAGCGCCCCTGGTCGACTCCACTGAGCAGACGGCGTCATGGGCGCAGTCCGCCGGTGCGATGATCTCCGACCCGGCCGATCTCAACACCTTCATGTCCGCCCTGCTGGGAGGCAGGCTGCTCACTTCGCCCCTGCTGGACGCCATGCTGACCACGAGCCCGACCGATGCCGCGGGCACCCGCTTCTACGGCCTGGGACTGCGCCGCTACAAGCTCTCCTGCGGCACGTCGGTGTACGGCCACACGGGCACCGTGCAGGGTTTCTACACCTACGCGTTCGCCACCCGTGACGGCCGCCGCAGCCTGGCCGCCATGGCGAACACCTCGAACAGGGGCACGGCCAACACGGCCCTCGGCGGGACGCTCGAAGCCGCTTTCTGCGGAGAGCGGTCCACGCCGGCCACCACACGCGGCTTCGCCGTCACCCCGGCCGAGGCGGACCTGCCCGAGCAGGGTGCGCGCTGAGGCTGTCCCTCGACCGCTCCCGCAAAAGGGCGGCTACGCGGGGCAGGCTCCCTTGCCGTCGCCCTGAGAGCGAATCGACCTCACCGGGAGTGAGCCGTGAAGACGCTGATCAACAGCCCCGAGACCGTGGTCGCCGACGCCCTGCGGGGGATGGCGGCCGCCCACCCCGAGCTGGACGTCGATGTGGAGCGCCGGGTCGTCGTACGGCGGGACGCGCGGGCCGGCGGGCGGGTCGGGCTGGTGTCCGGGGGCGGGTCCGGGCACGAGCCGCTGCATGCCGGGTTCGTGGGGTACGGGATGCTGTCGGCCGCGTGCCCCGGTCACACGGGCCGTGGGCCGGCCGGGAAAGAGACGGCCGGGTCCGCCTCTGAGCGAGTCCTCGAACGTAAGGTGGCGGACGGACCGGCCAGGCGATGTGAGGCGAGGGGATCCCGTGCGTGACACAGACTTCTTCCGGCGCTGGATGGCGGCCACGGCGGCCGCGGTGGAGCGCGAGGCGGACCGGCTGACCGAGCTCGACTCCCCCATCGGGGACGCCGATCACGGCAGCAATCTGCTGCGGGGCTTCACGGCGGTACGGGCGGCCCTCGACGCGGAGGCTCCGGCGGCGCCCGGCGCGGTGCTGCAACTGGCCGGGCGGACGCTGATCTCGACGGTGGGCGGGGCGTCGGGGCCGCTGTACGGGACACTGCTGCGGCGCACCGGCAAGGAGCTGGGTCAGGCCGCCGGAGTGTCCGACGAGGAGCTGCGCAAGGCCCTGTACGCCGGGGTGGGTGCGGTGGCGCAGCTCGGCGGGGCGGCGCCGGGCGACAAGACGATGCTGGACGCTCTGGTGCCGGGCGTGGCCGCGCTGACCACCTCCTACCGGGCGGCCGCCGACGCCGCGGAGAACGGCGCGCTGGCGACGGTGCCCCTGCAGGCGCGCAAGGGACGGGCCAGTTACCTGGGCGAGCGGAGCATCGGACACCAGGATCCGGGGGCGACGTCGGCGGCGCTGCTGCTCGGGGCGCTGGCGGACGCGGCGGATGCGGCGGGTGCGGACAAGGGCCGCAGGAGCACCACCGGCGGCGCGCCGTGACCGGCCGCCCGGCGGTGGTCGGGATCGTGCTGGTGTCCCACAGCGCACGCGTCGCGGAGTCGGTGGCCGAGCTGGCGCGCGGTCTCGCGGCGGGCGGGCCGGTGGTCCCGGTGGCCGCGGCGGGCGGTACCGCCGACGGCGGGCTCGGCACGAGCGCCGAGCTGATCGTCGCGGCCGCGCGGGAGGTGGACCGGGGCGCCGGTGTCGCCTTGCTCACCGACCTGGGGAGTTCGGTGCTGACGGTGAAGGCACTGCTGGTGGATGACGAGCTCCCCGCGGGGTCCCGGCTGGTGGACGCGCCGTTCCTGGAGGGCGCGGTCGCGGCGGTGGTCGCCGCGTCCGCCGGGGTCGCGCTGGACGCGGTCGAGGCGGCGGCCGCCGAGGCCTACACGTACCGGAAGGCGTGACCGACAAAAGGCGTGATGGACAAGACGTGACGGACAGGCATTGAGAGGTCGGCGGCGGGCCTCGCGCGGGCCCGGCGCCGCCCTGCGCCGTCAGCGGCCGCGCAGGTTTTCGATCTCGCGGCGTTCGCGCTTCGTCGGGCGGCCCGCGCCGCGATCGCGGATGCCGACCACGGCCGCCTCGACGCGGGTCGGCGGCGGCGGGCTGTTGTCGATGAAGCACTCCGCGGCGACGGGCGGGCCCACCCGCTTGGACACGGGCCGCTTGACCACCACGATCCGCTCGCGTCCCGCGTGGAAGAGCCGTACCTCGTCACCCGCGCGCACGGGCTGCGCCGGCTTGGCGCGTTCCCCGTTGACCTTCACGTGGCCCGCCCGGCAGGCGGTCGCCGCAGTCGAGCGGGTCTTCGTCAGGCGCACGGACCAGATCCACGCGTCCACCCGCACCGTTCCCGTTCCCGTTCCCGTTACCTCATCAGCCATGCCACGACTCTAGCGAGACGGGCCGCTGAGCCGGGAATGCTTTCGGCAGATGCCACAACCGACTCGGCAGCTGCCAGGCGGATAATCCGCATTACATTGCACATGCGGGCAGACTCCGCCTACCGTGGCGCACATGCAGTCCTACACGATCGGGCAGGCCGCACGTCTGCTGGGCGTCAGCCCGGACACCGCCCGCCGCTGGGCCGACGCCGGCCGGGTCGCGACCCATCGCGACGAGGGCGGTCGCCGGCTGATCAGCGGCCGGGACCTGGCCGCCTTCTCCATCGAGGTCGGCCAGGGCGCCCACAGCGAGGACGAGGAGCCGCACACCTCGGCGCGCAACGCCTTCCCGGGCATCGTCACCGCCGTCAAGCTCGGCGACGTGGCCGCCCAGGTCGAGATCCAGGCGGGCCCGCACCGCCTGGTCTCCCTGCTCACCCGCGAGGCCGTCGAGGAGCTCGGCCTGGAGGTGGGCGTGCGCGCCACCGCCCGTGTGAAGTCCACCAGCGTGCACATCGACCGCGCCTGAACCCGACCGAGGAGGACCGCGCATGTTCCCGATCCTGTACCCGCCAGGCTCGACCCGGCACCCGCACCCGCGCCGCCGCCGAGTCCTCGGCGCCGCGCTGGCCGCCGCCCTGCTCGTACCGCTGGCGGCCTGCGGCAAGGGCCACGCCGACGGCGACCGGACGTCCGCCGCCTCCACCGCGCCCGGGGCCGCCCGGCTCACCGTGCTCGCCGCGTCTTCGCTGACCGACGTCTTCAAGACCGCGGGCGCCGCGTACGAGAAGGCCCACCCGGGCACGAAGCTGACCTTCTCCTTCGCCGGTTCGCAGGAACTCGCCGCACAGGTGAAGCAGGGCGCCCCGGCCGATGCGCTGATCACCGCCGACACGAGGACGATGGACGGTCTCCGGGCCGAGACGGGGGAGGCCACGGTCATCGCCACCAACCGCCTGGTCATCGCGGCCGGAAAGGGCAACCCGTTCGAGATCGACGGGCTCGCGGACCTCGCCGACCGCAAGATCAAGGTCGTACTGGCCGCGCCCGAGGTTCCGGTCGGCCGCTACAGCAGGCAGATCCTCGACGCACAGAAGATCACGGCCCAGCCGGTCTCCCAGGAGCCCAACGTCCGCGCCGTACTGAGCAAGATCGAGCTAGGCGAGGCCGACGCCGGCCTCGTCTACAAGACGGACTCCGCCAAGTCCGGCGACAAGGTCGTCACCGTGGACATCCCGGACGACCAGAACGCGGTGGTGTCCTACCCGGCCGCCACGCTGAAGCAGTCCAAGAACGCCGGGGCCGCCGCCGCGTTCGTGGCCTGGCTGAGCACGCCGGAGGCGCAGCGGATCCTCCAGGACGCGGGCTTCCAGAAGGCGTAACCCGTATGCGCCCCCGCCGACCCGCGCCCGGCCCGCGCCGGGCCCGCCACCGGTGCCTCCCCCCGGACCGGCACCACCCGCCGCCCCGCCGCCAGGACCTCCCCGCCAGGAACCCCTCATGAGCAGACTTCGCACCCGCAGCCGCACCCGGCCTCCCCTGACCCTGGCGCTCCCCGCGCTGCTCGCCGTCGCGTTCCTGATGCTGCCGCTCATCGGCATCCTCACCGGCACCCAGTGGGCCGAGCTCTCCACGCACCTCTCCACCCCCGGTGTGGTCGAGGCCTTCCGGCTCTCGCTGCTGATCTCCTTCTGGGCCCTCGGGCTCTCACTCGTCCTCGGCGTGCCGCTCGCCTGGCTGCTGTCGCGCGTCGAGTTCAAGGGAAAGGCCCTGGTCCGCTCGCTGGTCCTGCTCCCGATGGTGCTGCCGCCGACGGTCGGCGGTGTCGCCCTGCTGCTGGGCTTCGGCCGGCGCGGGCTGCTCGGGCCCTTCCTGGAGGACACGTTCGGGATCACCCTGCCCTTCCACACCTCGGGCGCCGTCGTCGCCGCCACCTTCGTCTCCATGCCGTTCCTCGTCATCAGCCTGGAAGGCGCGCTCGGCGGCCTCAAGCAGAGTTACGAGGAGACGGCCGCCTCGCTCGGCGCCTCTCCGGTCCGGGTGTTCTTCACGGTGACCCTGCCCATGGTGGCTCCCGGCCTGACCGCCGGCGCCGCGCTCACCTGGGCCCGCGCGCTCGGCGAGTTCGGGGCGACCATCACCTTCGCCGGAAACCTGCCCGGCACCACCCAGACCCTGCCGCTCCAGGTGTACCTGCTGCTCCAGGACCAGCCCGAAGCAGCCACCTCCGTCTCCCTGTTGCTCCTCGCGATCGCCATGGCCGTACTGGTGGCCCTGCGCGGCCGCTGGACGGGCGCGCCGCTCGCCCGTAAAGCGGCCGGTGCGCCGCCGGTGGCCGAGGAAGCTCCCACCGCGGCCCCTGCCCCGGCCCCTGCCGCCGGGCTTCCCACGGCCGCCCCGCACGACGGCGGCCACTGGACCCTGCACGCCACGGTCACCGGCTTCAACCAGCTGACCCTGGACGCCGAACCCGGCACCACCATCGCGGTCGTCGGGGAGAACGGCGCGGGCAAGACCACCCTGCTGCGCGCCCTGCTCGGCCTGACCCCGCGGGCCCACGCGGAGCTCAGGCTCGGCGACACCGACGTCACCGCCCTGCCCCCGCACCAGCGGCAAGTGGCCTGGGTCCCGCAGGACGGGGCGCTGTTCCCGCACCTGAGCGCCGTGGCCAACACCGCGTACGGGCTGCGGGCCCGCCGAGTACCGCGCGCCGAGGCCCGCCGGGAGGCGCACGCCTGGCTGGACCGGCTCGGCGTCGGACACCTCGCCCACCGCAAGCCCGCCCAGCTCTCCGGCGGCCAGGCCCAGCGGGTCGCCCTCGCCCGCGCCCTGGCCGCCCGGCCCCGCCTGCTCCTGCTGGACGAGCCGCTCGCCGCCCTCGACCAGACGACGCGGGCGCACGTCCGGCACACCCTGCGCACCCATCTGGCCGGTTTCGGCGGGGTCTGCCTCATCGTCACGCACGATCCCGTCGAGGCGGTGTCGCTGGCCGACCGGGTCCTCGTACTCGCCGACGGGCGCACCCTGCAGGACGCGCCGCCGGCCGAGGTGACCCGGCATCCGCGCTCCCCCTGGGTGGCCCGGATGCTGGGGCGCAACGCGTGGCCGGGCACCGCTTCGCCCGACGGGCTCGCCCTCGCCGCCGGGGGGCGGCTGGTGGTCGCCGAGGCGCTGCCCGAGGGGGCCGAGGCTCTCGCGATCATCGCCCCCGAGGCGGTGTCGGTGCACCGGGACCGCCCGGGCGGCAGTCCCCGTAACGTCTGGCCGGGCACCGTACGGGAGATCACGGCGGTCGGCAGCCGGCTGCGCGTGCTGATCGCTTCGCCCGAGGCGCCGGACCTGGTCGCGGAGATCACCCCGGAAGCGGCCGCCGAGCTGGGCATCGTCGACGGCGCCGAGGTGTGGACCAGTGTGAAGGCCACCGAGGTGACGCTCGTGCGCCTCTGACCCGGAGCCCGGGATGTCAGAGCGCTGCGCTACGTTTCCGATCATGACCAACTTCGTACTGGTGGCAGGGGCTTGGCTCGGATCGTCGGCGTGGGACGAGGTGGTGCCGCTGCTCCGCGCGGCGGGCCACGGCGCCCATCCGTTGACGCTGTCCGGCCTCGCCGAGAAGCAGGGCGTGCCGGCCGGGCTGCGGACCCATGTCCGGGACATCGTCGACGAGGTCGAACGCCACGATCTGCGCGACGTCGTCCTGGTCGGGCACAGCTACTCCGGTATCCCGGTCGGCCAGGCCGGCGAGCGGATAGGCGACCGGCTGACCCGCCTGGTGTTCGTCGACTCCAAAGTTCCGGCCGACGGCGCCTCGTTCGTGACGGGTTGGCCGGCGGGCCGGGCGATGGTGGAGGCTTCGATCGCCGAGAACGGCGGGTTCCTGGCGCCGATGACCGCGGCGGACTACGACGGCCAGGGCCTCAGCGACGAGCAGATCGCACGGATCGTGAGCGGCTCGACCCCGCACCCGTCCGCCACCCTGATCGAACCGGCCGTGCTGGCCCGCCCGCTCGGCGACCTTCCCGCGACGTACGTCAAGTGCCTGCTCGACGGTGCCGAGCCGGATGAGGACGTGGCCGAGCTGCTGACCGGCGAGCACTGGCGGCTGGTCGAGATGGACACGGGCCACTGGCCCATGTTCTCCCGGCCGCGCGAACTGGCGCGGATCCTCCTGGACGCGGCGGGGTCCGGGATGTAGGGGGCTGGGATGTGAGGGGGCCGGTATGTGAGCGGTCCGGCACGTGAGGGGTCCGGCACGTGAGCGGTCCGGCGTCGGGTGCGGACGCGTTCGACCCCGCGCAATCGTTTGGACGGCGGTCGCGGGGCTGGCATATGTTTCGGCGATGCCCGCGCGCGGCGGGACCACTCGCATGTCACACGTTCCCGTGGGGGGTACACCAGCATGTCCTTCAGCGCGCCCGGCTCACCGCCGCCGCCCCAGGGCCCCGTACCGCAGCCGTACGATGCGCGGCCGACGCCGCCTCCGCCCTACGGGCCGCCGCACGCGGCGCCTGCCCCCTACCCCGGGCAGGCCCACCCCGCCCAGGGCGTGTACCAAGGCCAACCCGTGTACCCGGGCCAGGCGTATCCCGGACAGCCCGGGTACCCGGGGCAGCCCTACCCCGGCCCGCCGCCGGCCGTCGGCGTGCCGCGCTCGCCGCAGGGCCTCGCGACCGGCGTGAGCGTGCTGCTCTCCCTCGCCGCCGCGGTCAACGTCCTCGCGGCCGGCGTCGACCTGTACACCTGGTCGCTGATGAAGGACCTCGCCGAGGACCCCGACGCGGTCTCGGAAGACGCGCTGGACACGGCGGACATCCTCACCGGGCTCACCGGCGGCCTCCAGGTCCTGGCGCTGCTCGCCACGGCGGTGGTCTTCATCGTCTGGTTCTACCGCGTGCGCGTCAACGGCGAGGTCTTCCGTCCCGACGCCTTCACCCAGACCCGCGGTTGGGCCATCGGCGGCTGGTTCATCCCCTTCGCCAACCTGGTCCTCCCCTTCCGGACAGCGCGACAGATCTGGACGGCCAGCACCCAGTTCGGACCCGACGGCTCCGACCGCCGGGTCTCCACCGCTCCGCTCACCGCCTGGTGGGTGGCGTGGGCCGCCTCGGCCGTCGTCGAACGCATCGCCGCCGCGCTGTACGAGCGCGCCGACACCGCCGAGTCCCTGCGCGAGGCCAGCGCCGTGGGCGCCGTGTCCTCCCTGCTCACGGCCGCCGCCGCCGTCCTCGCGATCCTCTTCGTGCGCAAGCTCACGTCCATGCAGAACACCAAGGCCGCGCAGGGCCCGTACGCCGCGGTCTGAGGCTCACGGGGCGCCCTCGGGAGCCTCAGGGGCCCGGGGAGCCTCAGGAGCAGCGACGGCGAACTCGCACCACACGCACTTCCCGCCGCCCCGGGGTTCCACGCCCCAGGCGTCCGCGAGCCCCTCCACCAGCATCAGGCCGCGCCCCGACACCGCCCAGTCCCCCGGCTCTCGCCGCTGCGGCAGCGCGCTGCTGGAGTCCTCGACCTCGATCCGGATCCGGCCCTTCGGCATCAGCCGCATGCTGACGTGGCCGCCGCCGTCGGTGTGGACCAGGGCATTGGTCATCAGCTCGTCCGCCGCCAGTTCGATCTCGTCGGCCTGGTCCCCCGCACCCCAGGCGGCCACCGCCGCCCTGATCAGATGACGGGCCATCGCCGGGGCGTCCGCGTCGCCCGGGTCCAGCCGCTGGCGCAGCGGGCCGCCGCCGCGTGCGGCCGGCGTGCCGCGGCGGCGCAGCAGGAGCAGGGCCATGTCGTCCCCGCCTCCGGCGTCCCCCACCAGGTCGCACAGCACGTCGGCCAGTTCCTCGACGTCGACCGGGCCCCTGCGGGCCGCCGCCATGAACTCCCGCATGCCGGTGTCGGGGTCACCGCCGGGCCGTTCGATCAGGCCGTCCGTGCACAGCAGCAGGGTGTCGCCCGGGTGCAGTTCGAGGCTGGTGACGGGGTAGCCGGAGCCCGCCCCCGACCGGTCGCGCGGCGGCAGTCCGAGCGGCAGTCCGCCGGCCACCTGGATCCGGTGGCAACTGCCGTCGCCGCGCCTTACGACCGGGTCCAGGTGGCCGGCGCGGACCATCTGGACCATGCCGCTGGTGAGATCCACCTCGGCGTAGGTACAGGTGGCGAACCGTTCCGTCTCCAGCTCGCGCAGGAAGGTGGAGGCCCGCGCCATGGCCGTACCGGGCGTATGCCCTTCGATGATGTACGCGCGCAGGACGATGCGCAGCTGGCCCATGACGGCCGCCGCGTCCGTGTCGTGCCCCTCCACGTCGCCGATCATCACCCCGACCCGGCCCTCGCCGAGCGGGATCACGTCGTACCAGTCGCCGCCGATGTCCCGCCCCATCCGCGCGGCCCGGTACCGTACGGCGATCCGCGCGCCCGGCACCTCCGGGATGCGGCGGGGCAGCATGGCCCGCTGGAGCCCCTCGGCGAGGTCGTGCTCCTGCTCGAAGAGGATGGCGCGCTGGAGGCTCTGCGCGATGCCGCTGCCGAGCGCCACCAGCAGGTTCCGCTCCTCGGCGGTGAAGTCGCCCTCACGCGTGTAGAGGAGCCCGAGCGCGCCGACGGCCCGGCCCTGCGCGATCAGCGGCAGGTAGACCCCGCTGCGCACGGCCAGCGGCTCGATGTACGGCCACAGCTGCGGGTAGCGCTGCTGGAACTCCGCCCTCGATGCGAGGAAGACCGGCTGCATGGTCCGTACGGCCTCGCTCATCGGGAACCGCGCGTCGATCCGGGTGTACTCGATCTCCGGCACGTACGAGCCCAGCTGGCCCTCCGCGACCAGGTGGATGCGGCCGCCGTCGACGACCCCCAGCATCACGCTGACCGCGCCGAGATGACCGAGGGCCTCGGGGTCCTTGAGGACGTCGGTGACGTCGTTGACGGTCCGGGCGTGGGCGAGGATCGCGGTGGTGCGCTCGACGACGCCGGTCATACGGCGGCGCCCCTCCTCCTGCTCCCCGGCGGCACCGGGCTCGCAGGGGTCGTCGGCGGCGTCGCGCAGGATCCCGATGACGCGGTACGGCCGGCCCTGCGGGTCCCGCAGGATGTGCCCCTGGACGTGGGTCCAGGAGCGGGACCCGTCGCGGCGGCGGCTGCGGACGTAGGCCCCGTAGTGGCTGCGGCCCTCCTTGAGCGCCTGCGTGACCCGGGCGTCGAGGCGGGCCTCCTCGCGGGGCGAGGCGACGCGCTGCCGCAGTCCGGCGGGGGTTCCCGGGAACTCCTCCGGGCGCAGGTCGAGGACCTCGAGGGCGGTGGGATCCAGATGCATCTGCCCGCTGTCGAGGTCCCAGTCGAAGGTACCCATGCGGTTGAGCGCGAGACTCGTGTCCGGCCGCGCGGGCCAGTCGACCTCAGGGTTCTCTTCCCTCTGGGTCATGCAGCCAGGGTCTCATTCTCCTCGGCCGGTGTCCCTGCGGGGCGGTGACGGTCAGCGGGGGCCGCCGCCGGCAGATCGCGCGTGTGCCGCTCCGCGCGTGGCACAGGGCGGCATCGCCACGTGCGGGCCCCGTTCCCCTAAGGGGAAGGCGAGGTCGGCGCCGCGCTGGAAGCAGGCTCGCTGGGAGGAGGCTCGCTGGAAGGCTCCGCGCCGGAAGTCTGCGTGTCGGGCGGACTGGGTGTCGCCGGTTCGCTCGACGTGGCGGTCCGGTCGGTCGGCGCCGGCGGCGCCGGCGACGTGGCGGGCGTGGCGGTGGGGGCATCCGTGGGGGCATCCGTGGGGGTGTCTGTAGGGATGTCGCTCTCGGTGGGTGAGGTGGGGGGCGGCGTGCTGATCACCGGCGGCGTGCTGTACGTCGGGGCCGGGATCACCGGCGGCGTGCTGTACGTCGGCGTCGGGACCGCCGGCGGCGTGCTGTACGTCGGCGTCGGGACCGCCGGCGGCGCGATGGGCTTGTCGGGCGTCGCCGGCTTCGCGCCGCGGTCGCGCTCGTACCAGCGGCGGTTCTTGTGGTCGTAGATCACGATCTTGTTGATGATCTTCACGGAGGGCGCGATCACCACCACGTTCTGCGGGTGGTAGGCGGTCCACGGCTGCCCGTACCGCTTCGAGTTGGGCTTCAGGGGCACCGGCTCCCTCAGCGGGTTTCCGCAGGCGCACCGCACCCGGGGCACGCCCTTGCCGTCCACCAGCACGGCCGTCCCGGCCTGGAGCACGGCCTGGTAGGCGGTGGCGCGGCCTTCCTTGTAGCCGTGGTTGGTGACCCGGGTGTCCATGCGCAACTGCACCGGCGTGAGGGAGCGCAGGTAGCCGGGGACGTCCGTCGGTCCGATGCCGAGCACCAAGGCGAAGGCGCTGTTCTTGGCGGGCTGGGCGGCCAGCACCTTGATCTGCTTCTCGACGTCGCAGCTGGCGACGTCCTTGGTGCCCCCGTACACGCCCGGGGCGGCGCCGCTGACGCTACGGGTGACCGTGGTGCCCTGCGTGGTGTCGACGGTCGGCGGCGGGCTCGCCGGCGGGGGCGTGGCCTGCGTCGCCGCCGCCGCCGTGGACTCGGTGAACGGGTCGGGGCCCGAGGCGGCGGCGGGCTGGAGGAACACCTCGCCGCCCGCGCTGTCGGAGGCGCCGTTGGGCCGGGTCAGCACCACGACCAGGGCCACGACCGCGGCCAGCGCGACGAGCGCGGTGGCGAGCCGCGGCTTCGAACGCCACCAGGGCTTCCTGGCGGGCTCCTCGGGGGACCCCGGGCCTCCGGGTCCGCCCGGCCCCCCGGGGGGCGGGGGCGGGGGCGGGCCCGGCGGCGTCGGTGGCCCTTCCCGGCCACCCGAGAGCGGCCCGGCGGGAGGGCCGGTGGGAGGGCCGGTGGGGCGTTCCGGCGGCGGTGTGCCCGAAGGTTGCGTTGTCACCGGTACCCTCCCGTGCGCAGACGTTCCGGTCGCGGCCGGATGCACCCGGACCTGCGGGTGCGTCCCTAGAAGTCTGCGGACATCCGTCACTCCGGCGCACTACCGGTTGCGCCGTTCAGGTGGTGGCCACCTGCCGAGCCTGCCTACGGTGGCCGTGTGAGCCGTTACTGGCGTGACGCCGTGGTCGCGGTACTGGCGGGATTCGTGGCGATGACCGTCGTCGCCGCGGCCGGCCTGGCCTTCGCGGGCGCCGACGGCCTGCCCGGCGGGGCCTACCCGAAGGTCGTGGCCGCCGTGGTCGTGATGGCGGCCGGCGGCTCGGTCGAGGTGACGGGCGGGGCCGGCTTCCTGGCGGGGGCGGACGCGCGCCTGTCCCTGCTGCCGCTCTCGGTCAGCCTGGCCGGAGCGCTCGCTGCCGGCTACTGCTTCCTGCGCCCCCTGCACAACCGAGCGGTGGCGCGGCCCCGCGAACTGCTGTCCCGGGCGGGCCCCTTGGTACTGCTGTGGCTCCTCGCCCTGACCGGCGCCGCTCTCCTCGCCCGCCAGACCTTCGGCATCTCCCCCGGCGACTCCCCCCTCGGGGAGATCGGTGAACTCCTCGACGCCGCCCCGACCGTGGGCTTCCGGGCCGACCTGCCCGCCACCCTCCTCTTCGGACTGCTGTGGATCCTGGGCCTGTTGCTGATCACCCTGCTCGTCTCCCGCCGCGCGCCGCTCCCCGCCGGGCTGGTCCGCTTCCACGCGGCGGTGCGCCCGGCGGCCTTCGCCACGGCCGCGCTGCTCCTCGCGTACGTCTTCCTCGGGGTCGGCACCGGCCTGGTGGTCGCCGCGACGCGGGGCCACGCCGCGCAGACCCTGGCCGTGGTCCTGCTCGGGCTGCCGAACCTCGCCTGGCTCGCGCTCACCCTGGGCCTCGGCGGCGCCTGGGAGGGCAAGGTCGAGGGGCCGTTCGGGCTGCCGATGCCGCAGCTCCTGGACCAGGTCCTGCGCGGTCCCGAGCTCTCCACGGTCGACGTGGCCTCGCTCGCGGAGCAGGACCCGCGGGCGTGGTGGCTGGTGGTGGTGGCGGCCGTGCTGCTCCTCGGCGCGGGCGTCCTGGCCGCCGTACGGTCCCCCGCCGGCGTCCGGCCCCTGCAGCACGCGCTTCACCTGGGCGTGGCCCTCGCCCTCGCCACCCTGACGGTGTGCCTGCTGGCCCGCGTCCAGGCCCAGTTTGGCCTGTCCCTGCTGGGCATCGGCGACGTGGACGGCCTCGGCGGCGAGGTAGCGCTCGACCCGCTCCTGTGGCGCACCGTAGGCCTCGCCCTCCTCTGGGGCGCGGTCGCGGGCTTCCTGGGCGCCCTGCTGGCCCGCCCGATCCACCGCCGAGGCCGCGTCGACGATCCCACCGCCCAGCGGTAACGCGCTCCCGGGCACGGCTCCCCGCGTGGCGGGGGCGCTCGCCGCGGCCACCTCGGACTCGTCGGCGAAGGGGTCGTGCCGGGCCGGTTCGGGGGCAGGCGGTTCGGGGCAGGCGGCGCCCGCCGGCCGGCTCTTCCCCGTCACCCGGCTCCGGGCTCCCGGGTGTCCACGATCCGGGTCGGGTCATGCCCCGCCGCCCGGTCGTGCCGGCCCTCGACTTCTCCGAGCTGGGTCCCGACCCGGTCGGCCGGTGGCGGATTCTTCCGTACGTCGGCCCCACCGCCCACCACCGTCTCCGGCGGCGGCTCCGGGGCGAGCGGGGCCCCCGGTCCCGCGACGACCGCGTAGGTCGTCAGGCGGGTCCCGTCGCCGTACAGCCACCGTCCCGACGTATCGTCGTAGAGCCATACCGACTCGCCGTCGAGGACCACCCCGGCCCGCAGTCCTTGTACGGATCGCCGGAAGGCCTCGGTGTCGGCCGTCCCCGCGGCGAGCTCGTCCATGGCCCGCCGGTAGCGTTCCAGGGCTTCGGCGCTTCGTACGAGCAGTGGCCGCGGGTCCTCGGCGCGCACCGGCGGCCGTCCCCCGGCCGTCGGCGGCGGCTGCGGCACGGCGACGAGCAGCCTCCCGTCCACCCAGGCGGACCACCCGTTGGCACACAGGACCTCCCCCCACTCGCCGAGCCGGGACAGTAGCTGTACGGGGAGGAAGGCGTCGAGCGGCACGGTGGGGCGGGACACGTCCGGGGCCTCCCACGCGGGCAGTCCCTCCTGCGGGACGACGTGGGTGGGCCGGAAGTCCGCGACCTGGCCGGGGCTGCTGGTCATGGGCGGTTACTTCCGCATGATGGCCGGCTCGTGGCGGCGCAGCAGCCGGGCCACCACCACACCGAACAGCACGGACAGGCCGACCAGCATGCCCACATCGAAGAGCCACACGTCGGCCTCGTGCGCGAACAGCGGGTCCTGGGTGATCTTGCCGGGCACGATCGCGCCCAGGTCGATGGTGCCCGCCATCGCGCCGAACGCCCACCGCGACGGCACGAACCAGGCCAGCTGCTCGACGACGGGGACCCCGGTGAGTTTCAGCAAGGTGCCGCAGAAGGCGACCTGGACGATGGTGAGGAGGACCAGCAGCGGCATGGTGACCTCCTCCTTGCTCACCAGGGCGGAGATCAGCAGGCCGAGCACCATCGTGGTGACGGACACGAGGGCGACGGCGAGGGCGATCTCGATCAGCGGCGGGAGGAAGACACCCTTGCCGCCGGGGGCGTTGGAGCGGACTCCGGCGAGACCGACCAGGGTGAGGACCACGGCCTGGGCGACGGTGACCGCGCCGAGGACCACCACCTTGGACATCAGGTAGGCCGACCGGGACAGGCCGACGGCGCGCTCCCGCTGGTAGATGACGCGTTCCTTGACGAGTTCGCGCACCGCGTTGGCGCCGCCGGTCAGGACTCCGCCCACGCACAGGATGAACAGGGCGTTCATCGCCGTGTCGAGCGTGAGGGCGCTGCCGGCCAGCGCGCGGGCCATGGCACCCATGACGAAGGGCAGCCCGACCATGATGGCCAGGAAGGTGCGGTCGGCGCTGAGCGCGGCGGCGTACCGGCGGATCAGGGTGGAGAGCTGGGAGACCCAGCTCTGGGCCTTGGGCGGCGGCTGCGGCCGGACGCCGGCGGCCCGTTCGGCCTCCCCCGCGAGCGGTGGCCGGACGGCGGCGACGTCGACGTAGCGGCGGCGCAGCGGTGAGGTCCGGTACTGCCCCGCCCAGTCGCGGTCGCGCTGGTTCTCGAACGCCTCGAAGGCTTCGGGCCACTGCTCGAAGCCGAAGAATCCGAGGGCCTCCTCGGGGGGGCCGTAGTACGCGATGCGCCCGCCGGGCGCGAGGACCAGGAGGCGGTCACAGACCTCGAGGTTGAGCACGCTGTGGGTGACGACGATGACCGTGCGGCCGTCGTCCGCGAGGCCGCGCAGCATGTGCATGACGGAGCGGTCCATGCCGGGGTCGAGGCCGGAGGTGGGTTCGTCGAGGAAGAGCAGGGAGGGCTTGGTGAGCAGTTCGAGGGCGACGGAGACGCGCTTGCGCTGGCCGCCGGAGAGGCTGTGGATCGGCTGGCCGGCGCGCTGGACGAGGCCGAGTTCGCGGATCACCTCGTCGACGCGGGCCTCCCGCTCGGCCTTGGCGGTGTCCTGCGGGAAGCGCAGTTCGGCGGCGTAGGCGAGGGCGCGGCGGACGGTGAGCTGGGCGTGCAGGATGTCGTCCTGGGGCACCAGGCCGATGCGGCTGCGCAGTTCGGCGTAGTCCCGGTAGAGGTCGCGGCCGTCGTAGAGGACGGTGCCGCGGTCGGCGGGGCGCAGGCCGGTGAGCGCGCCGAGCAGGGTGGACTTGCCGGCGCCGCTGGGACCGACGACCGCGAGCAGGCACTTGGCGCCCACGGGGAAGGAGACCCCCTCCAGCAGGGTCTTGCGGCCGTGGTCCACGGTGACGGTCAGGTCCTGGACGTCGAGGGACACCTCGCCGGTGTCGACGTACTCCTCCAGCCGGTCGCCGACCAGGCAGAAGGCGGAGTGGCCGATGCCGATGATGTCGCCCTCGGCGACGCGGGCCACCTGGACGGCGGCGCCGTTGAGGTAGGTGCCGTTGTGGCTGCCCAGGTCGACGATCTCGTAGCTGCCGTCGGGCAGGCCGCGCAGTTCGGCGTGTCGGCGGGAGACCACCAGGTCGTTGATGACCAGATCGTTCTCGGCGGCCCGGCCGATCCGGACGGTCGTACGGGCCGGCAGCGGGCGCACGGTGGAGGGCGAGCGGAAGGTCCTGGTCAGCGGCGGGTTCGAGACCTGGGACGGCCGGCCGGCGCCCGACACGAGGGTGGACGTGGGGCCGACGAGGACGGCGCGCGGGCCGTCGGCGGCGCTGCCGAAGCGCAGTTCGCTGCCCACGCCGACGTTCCACTCGTGGACGCGGTGTCCGTCGGCCCAGGTGCCGTTGGTGCTGCCCTTGTCCTCCACCGTCCAGTGGTCTCCCTCGGGGCGCAGGATCGCGTGGTGCCAGGAGACGCGGGCGTCGTCGAGGCAGATCTCGCAGAGGGGGTCACGGCCGACCTGATACGTCCGGCCCGGGCTGATCACGGTGGAGCCCTGGTCGGTCCGCAGAACGAGCTCGGGTGCGGTCGGCACACCAGGGCGCTGGACCATGACCCGATTTTCCCACGATCCGCAAGACCCGGCAGCGGCGGGCATCGTCGCAGGTCAGAGGCCTCTTATGGGTAATGACAACGGTCCCCGTTGCAGCCTTTGCTCCTCGCGCCGGGGTGCGCTTCACTACACGCGACAGAACCGAACAAACGGGTGAGTCGATGAGACGGGGGACACCATGAGCGGGCACGACGCGCAGGACCACGCCGATCACGGGCATGGGCCGGGACGGGCCACCACGGGCCACGCGAGCGACACGGACCACGGGGGCCACGGGGGCCACGCGGGCCACAGTCACGGGGTGTCCGCCGACGCCGACCGGCGCTGGCTGGCGATCGCGCTCATCCTGATCTGCGCTTTCATGGCCATCGAGGTGGTCGTCGGCGTCCTGGCCAACTCCCTGGCCCTGATCTCGGACGCCGCCCACATGCTGACCGACGCCGTCTCGATCATCCTCGCGCTGATCGCGATGCGGCTGGCCGCCCGTCCCGCGCGCGGCGGGTACACGTACGGCCTCAAGCGGGCGGAGATACTCTCCGCGCAGGCCAACGGCCTGACCCTGTTCCTGCTGGCGATCTGGCTGACGTACGAGGCGGTGCGGCGGCTGGCCGACCCGCCGCCGGTGGAGGGCGGTCTGGTCGTGGTGACCGCGCTCGCGGGCATCGCCGTCAATGTCGCCGCGGCCTGGTGCATCTCCAGGGCGAACCGTTCCTCGCTCGCCGTCGAGGGCGCCTACCAGCACATCCTGAACGACCTCTTCGCCTTCATCGGGACCGCCGTCGCCGGTCTGATCGTCCTCACCACCGGATTCCGGCAGGCCGACGCGATCGCCACCCTGGTGGTGGTGGCCCTGATGGTCAAGGCGGGCTACGGGCTGGTCCGCGACTCCGGCCGGATCTTCCTGGAGGCCGCCCCGGCCCACCTGGACCCGGACGCGGTCGGTGACCGGCTCGTCCAGCAGCCGCCGGTCACCGAAGTGCACGACCTGCACATATGGACCATCACCTCCGGGCAGGCGGCGCTCTCCGCGCACGTGCTCGTGGAGCCGGCGGGCGACTGCCACGCCGTACGCCGCGACCTGGAGCAGCTGCTGAGCAAGGAGTACGGGATCACGCACACCACGCTCCAGGTGGACCACGTGCAGGACTCCCTGCTCACGCTCGGCCGACCGGGCGAGGACCCGGCCTACGACCCGCACTGCGCGGACGCCCACGGCCCGGTCCACCGGCACGGCCCGCACGACCACTGACCGCGGGCCGCTGCGGCACGACCAGTGACATCACGACCAGTGACCGCAGGACCAGTGACCGCAGGACCAGTGACCGCAGGACCAGTGACCGCCCGTGAAACCGGTCCCCGGACGTCCGAACCCTGCTCGCGGATCACTGGCCGCCGCGCGCACGGGGCATACATGGCCCATGACGCACAAGCGCAGCGCCGGCCTGCTCCTGTTCCGCCGGACCGGCGGACAGGAGGCGGAGCCGGGAGTCGAGGTCCTGCTGGGGCACATGGGCGGCCCGCTCTGGGCCGACCGGGACGCCGGGGGCTGGGGCATCCCCAAGGGCGAGTACGGTCCCGACGAGACGCCGCGGGACGCGGCCCGGCGGGAGTTCACCGAGGAGATCGGGCTGCCGCCGCCGGAGGGCGAGTACCTGCCGCTGGGGGAGGTACGACTGCGCAGCGGAAAGCTGGTGACCGTCTGGGCGGTGGAGGCGGACCTCGACCCCGCGCTGATGGAGCCCGGGACCTTCACCATGGAGTGGCCGCCGCACTCGGGAAACGTGCAGGAGTTCCCCGAGCTGGACCGGGTGGCCTGGTTCCCTCCCCCGGTGGCCGAGAACAAGCTGATCGCCTCTCAGATCCCCTTCCTGGAGACGTTGTTGGAACTCCTGAAGCGGAATGGTTGACCTTCCCTTTACTTGCCAGCGAACCCCGCCCGCATGGACATTGCACCTATGACGAACGTCGTGCTGGTGGGAACCCTGGACACCAAGGGTGTGGAGTACGGCTGGCTGCGCGAGAAACTGCTGCGCGCCGGCGTCGAGGTGGTACTGGTCGACACAGGAATCATGGGGGAGCCACGGGTGCCCGCCGACGTGCCGCGGGACGCGGTGGCGCGGGCAGCGGGAACGGAACTGTCAGTACTGCGCGCGGCCGCCGACCGGGGCGCGGCCGTGACCACGATGGCACGGGGCGCCGAGGCGACCCTGTCACGCCTGCACGCCGAAGGCCGGCTGCACGGGGTGCTCTCGATCGGCGGGAGCGGGGGCACCTCCATCGCCACCCGGGCGATGCGGGCCCTGCCCCTGGGCGTACCGAAGCTCATGGTCTCGTCCATGGCGTCCGGGAACGTCGCCCCGTACGTCGGGTCCTCGGACATCACGATGATGTACAGCGTGGTGGACATCGCGGGGATCAACAGCGTCTCCGCGCCGATCATGGCGAACGCGGTGGAGGCGGTCGCCGCAATGGCCAAGGCCTACGCCCGGTCCTGCCTCGACCCGCACCGCCCGGCCACGCTGGGCGAGGGCGCCCGCCCGCTGATCGCGACGAGCATGGCGGGCGTGACCACGACCGGCGTGGACGCGGCCCGGGAGCGGCTGACCGAACTGGGCTACGAGGTACTGGTCTTCCACGTCAGCGGCACCGGCGGCCGGACCCTGGAGACCCTGGCCGGACAGGGCATCTTCGCGGGCGTCCTCGACCTCACCCTCAGCGAACTCGCGGACGACCTGTGCGGCGGCATCCTGAGCGCGGGCCCCGACCGGCTCAGCGCGGCCGGGCGGGCCGGGATTCCGCAGGTGGTGAGCCTGGGGGCGCTGGACATGGTGAAGTTCGGCCCGCTGGAGACCCTGCCCGAGCGGGCCCGCGACCGGCGCGTGCGCGTCCACAACCCGTCCGTCACGGTGGTCCGTACGACCGAGGCCGAGTGCACGGAGCTCGGCCGCAGAGTCGCCGCCAAACTCCGCGCGGCGACCGGGCCCACAGCCGTGTGCATCCCGCTCCGCGGACTGTCCACGCTCGGTGCGCCGGGCGGCCCGTACCACGATCCCGGCGCGGACCGGGCCCTGTTCTCGGCGCTGCGCGACGGCTTGCGGGGCAGCACCGCCCGGCTCCACGACTACGACACCCACATCAACGACCCGGCCTTCGGGCGGGCGGCGGCCGAGCGGCTGCACGCCATGATCGGAGCGGTCCCGGCCGCGGCCTAGACACCGTCCCGCGACCGGTCCGGGACACACTCCGATACGCCCCACGGGGTGGGAACCGGCCGTGGCGGAAACCACGTCCCAGGGGAAGACCGGCCCACAGGGGCCGGTCACCGATCGGCCAGGACCGGCCAGGACCGGCCAGCCGGGGGACGTTGGTGGCGGCGTGGCGACGCCACGGCAGAGGGCGGGAACGATGAACAGCACGTGGACGGTCCCCGGTTACTCGGAGATCCGGGAACTCGGCTCGGGCGGCAGCGGCCGCGTGGTGCTCGCCGTCCACGACGGTACGGGCACGGCGGTCGCCGTGAAGTACCTCAGCGACCGCCTGCGCGAGGACACCGTCTTCGTACAGGAGTTCAGGGCCGAGGCGCGGCTCCTCGGCGGACTGCGGTCGCCGTACGTGGTGGGGCTGTACGAGTACGTGGAAGCTCCCGGCGGGGCGGCCATCGTCATGGAACTGGTGGACGGCATCTCCCTGCGCGCGCTGCTGAGGCAGTCCGGGCGGGCCGAGGCCGAAGCCGCGCTGGTGCTGCTGAAGGGCTCCCTCCTCGGGCTCGCCGCGGCGCACCGGGCCGGCGTCGTCCACCGCGACTACAAGCCGGAGAACGTGCTGGTCGCGGCGGACGGCTCCTCGAAGCTGGTCGACTTCGGCATCGCGGCGGGGCGCGGGACCACGCCCGGGGTGGCCGGAACGCCCGCCTACATGGCCCCCGAGCAGTGGCAGGGCCGGCCCGCTTCGCCGGCGGCCGACGTGTACGCGGCGACTGCGACCTTCTTCGAGTGCCTGACCGGGCGCAAGCCCTACGACGGTGACAACTTCGCGGAGCTCGCGGTCCAGCACATAGAGGCGCCGGTGCCGGAGACCGAGGCCCCGGAGCCCGTACGCCCGCTGATCCGGCGGGGGCTGGCCAAGCAGCCGGAGCACCGGCCGGAGAACGCCGAGGTGTTCGTGGCGGAACTGGAAGGTGTGGCGCTCGCCGCGTACGGCCCCGACTGGGAGGAGCGCGGGCAGCGCAGGCTGGCGGCCATGGCGGCGCTGCTGCCGCTGCTGTTCCCCTCGGCGGGCGAGGCGGCGGCGGGCACCACGTCGGTGGCCACGACCACGCTGAGCAGTGGCTCCGGCTGGGCCCCCGGGCGCGGCGGCTGGTTCGCGGCGGGGGTGGCGCTGGTCCTGGGGGCCGCGCTGATCCTCACGACGGACGCGATCGGCGCGGCCCCCGGCGGGGCCTCCGCCCTGAGCGCGTTCGCCACGACGAGCGCCTCGCCTGCCGGGCCGGCTTCGCCGACCGCGGCCCCTAGTGCGGCCGTGTCCCCGTCCATGTCGCCGAGCCCCTCTCCCTCGCCGTCCCCGTCCCCGTCCCCGATCCTCACGCCCACGCCCACTGCGACGACCCCGAAGCCGACGCCGAGTTGGACGACGACGCCGACTCCGGCCTGGACGCCCAAGCCCACGCCCACTCCGACGCCCACTCCGACGCCGACGCCGACGCTGAAGGTCACGAAGGTCGCCGTCTCGCTCCGGACCGGCGTGTACACGGGTGAGGCCACCGTCTCGGTCGCCGCCGAGGGCACCGGGCCGGTCACCGTCGTACTGGAGTGGTTCCTCGGCTCCGCCCAGGGCGACTACGCCGTGGCGGACGGCACGGACACGGTCGTGGTCCAGCCCGGTTCGCCGGCCACGGTGGTGCAGGCCCACACCTTCACCCGGGGACGCGGCTGCTACGGCGGCGTCCGGGTCACCACCAAGCCCACCGCCGGGAACAAGTCCGCGTCCGACTCGCAGTACCTCTTGCGTTGTCAGGAGCCCGTCTCATGAACGATCCCCGCTCCCCCGCCCCGCAGGGCGACGACTACAGCGCCACGGTCCTCGGCAGTCACTGGTTCAGCGGGCCTCCACGGGAACCGGCGCAGGGCCCGGACGGCACGGGCACGCAGCTCACAGGAGGTACCGAGGTCACCAGGATCGCCGAGGCCGCCGGGCCGGCCGGGGTCGCACCCGACCGGGTCGAAGGCTCCGTCCTGCGCTTCGGGCCCGGCGTCACGGCGGCCATGCCCGCGCCGTTCCCGATGGCCGTCGCCGCGGCGCCCCGCGGCCACCGGGGCGCCGGCCTGCGCCGGTACGCCCTCGCCGCGGTCGTGCTGCTCGCGGTCCTCGCGTATCTGGCATGGCAGCGGTACGGGCCCTCCATCGAGGTGCGGGACGTGGCCGTGACCACCGATGCGCAAGGCCCCTCCTGCGATGCGACGGCCGACGTGGTGGCGGTCGTACGGACCAACGGGCGCCCGGGGACCCTCACGTACCGCTGGCTCCGCAGCGACGGCACCTCCTCGGAGCAGCTGACCGAGCGGGTCCCGCGCGGGCAGCGGGAGGCCCGGCTGCATCTGCTCTGGACCTTCCAGGGCGCCGGAACGTATCCGGCGCGGGCCGAGCTCCAGCTGCTGTCGCCCGGGCAGCGCACGGCCGCGGTGGAATTCACGTACCGCTGCGCACGCTAGTGCTGTGACCGGAAAGGTTCACCGGCCCGCGACGCCCGGCACGGCACGGCACTAGGTGTATCGCCCCCGGAGGCCGTGGCCGACACCCCGGCCGTTCGGCCGGGGCCACTGTGTCCGTCCGGCCGATGTACGGGCACCCCGCCCGCTGGTTGACTCGAAGGTGTCGCGGAGGGCGCTCAGGACACCCTCCGCGGCATTTCGCGCGTCACGCTCCAGCCGGCGGTACACCCCAACCGGAGCGTGACCGTCCCGCACGGACCTCCAGTTCGTGCGGGAGGCCCGCAGCCGCTTTGGGGAGTGGCTGCGGGCCGGTTGGCCGTCCCCCGCCGCAACCGGGGGACGGAGCTCAGAACCGGGCGTGCGCCGTGATGTCCGCCTCGAACTCCCCCGTCATCGCGGGGGTCACGGTCGGACGGCACTGCGCGACCGCCGCCAGGTAGTCCTCGGTCGTCGCGCCCAGCTGCGCGGCCGCCGCGCCCCGCGCGCCGACCGCCTCCAGGTCGCGCTCGAAGGAGACCTGCGCCGCGATTCGCGCCGCGTGCTCGATGTCGGCCGGCGTGAACAGCTCGGTCGCCGCCACCAGGGCCGCCACGTCGACGTCCGCGCGCCGCTCCGTGTAGCGGGCCCAGATCGCGGCGCGGGCCCCGGCGTCGGGGGTGCCGATCGGGATCAGGTAGTCGAAGCGCCCGGGCCGCAGGAAGGCCGGGTCGAGGGAGCGGATGGAGTTGGTGGCGCACACCAGGAGCCGCTCGTCGCCCTCCCGGAAGCCCGGTATCAGCTTCAGCAGCTCGTTCGTGACTCCGTGGATCCCGCCGGGCTGCGCGGGCTCGGTGCGCACGGGGGCGATCTCCTCGACCTCGTCGATGAAGACGAGTACGCGTTCCAGCTCGGCGATCCTGGCGAAGGCGTCCCGCAGCGCGGTGGCCAGATTTCCCTCGTCCGCGAGGCGGGAGGGCAGCAGTTCCACGAAGGGCCAGCCGAGCCGGGAGGCGATGCCCCGGGCGAAGGTGGTCTTGCCGGTGCCGGGCGGGCCGAAGAGGGCGATCGCACGGGGCGGCCGCACCCCGTGCGAGGCGGCCCGTTCGGGTTCGGCGAGCGGCAGCACCACCCGCCGCTCGATCAGCTCCTTCTCCTTCTCCATGCCGGCGACCTTGGCCCACAGGTCGTTGGGGAGGAAACGGCCGCCGAGGTCGTCGAGGAGGCCCGCCGCCGGGCCGTGCAGCGGCTCCGTCTTCTCGAAGTAGGCGACGGCGGGCTGCCGGGTGTACCCGGCGTTGAGGAGGCCCTCGCCGAGCAGGTCCTCCTCGGGCAGGACGTAGGCGATCCGGCCGACCCGGGCGGCGATGAGCCGCCGCTCCAGCTCGACGAGCAGGGCGCTGGCCAGACCGCGGCCGCGCCAGCCCGCCGCGATCGCGATCCGCATCACCCACGCCCGCTCCCCGGTGACGCAGGCGAGGGCCGCGCCGATCGGAACGCCCTGGTGGACCGCGACCACGCAGGGCTGCCGGTCCGTGAGGGCGCTGATGCACTCGGCGAGCGAGAAGACGGATTCCTGGCCGAGTTCGGCCGTGGTGTCGATCAGATGGACGACTGCGGCGAGATCGCTCTCGCGGTAATCGTGGATGAGCCAGTTCACCGGGTACCGCCCCTCGTTCGTGCTCCTGCGGCGAGGCTAGGCGCGGCCGGCCCCGGCGATCACGCTCCGCGCTGCACAACACCCGGTCCGAAACCCGTCCGTGTCGTCCATAGACTGGTGCCTTCCGCCCACGCATCGCACCGAGGACCCGCGCATCTCCATGCCTTCCCACATATCCGCCGGCCTGCCTTTCCACCTGTCCCCCGGCCGGCGACGGCATCTCGTGTGGCTGCTTCCGGTCGTGTGGACGGTGTCGCTCGGTCTGTGGGGGCTGTCCCGCCAGGACAGCGTGTGGCGGGACGAGGCGGCGACCTGGCAGGTGGCCGGACGGTCGGCGGGCGAGATCTGGGACATGCTCGGCAACGTCGACGCCGTGCACGGGCTGTACTACCTGCTGATGCACGGCCTCTTCGACGTCTTCGGGGCCGGTACGACGACCTTGCGGCTGCCGTCCGTCCTGGCGGTGTCGGCCGCCGCGGCCTGTGTGGCCCTCATCGGGCGGCGCCTCGCCGGGTTCTGGGCGGGGCTCGGCGGCGGGCTGGCGCTCGGGCTGCTGCCGGCCGTGCAGTTCTACCTCCAGGAGGGCCGCCCGTACGCGCTCGTCGCGGCCGGTGCCGGACTGTCGACCCTGTTCCTGGTCACGCTCGTGGCGGACCGGCCCGGGCGGCGGGCCTGGCCGCGCTGGACGGCGTACGGGATCACCCTGCTGGTGTGCGCCCTGCTGAACTGGCTGTCGCTGCTGATCCTGCCCGCTCACGCCGCGACCCTGTGGTGGGCGCGGGCCGGGCGGGGGCTCTGGCTGCGCTGGGCGGCGGGCGGCGCGGGCGCGGTGGCGGGGGCGCTGCCGCTGATCCTGTTCAGCCGCGGCCAGTCCGACCAGGTGTCGTGGATACCGCCGCTGACCTGGCACATGCTGATCGGTCCGGGGATCCTGCTGGCGGTCGGCGGGCTCTGCGCCGGGGTGGTCCGGTGGAAGGGCCCGCGTGCCGGACGGCTGTCGGTGGCGGCGGTCGGACTGCCGTTGCTGGGGGTGCCGCAGCTCGGGCTGATCGGGCTGTCGCTGGTCCAGCCGCTGTTCCTGGACCGGTACGTGCTGTTCAGCATGCTGGGTCTGGCACTGCTGATCGGCGCGGCCCTGGGCGCGGCGGCAGGGGCCACCGCGCCCAGGTTCCCGGGGGCGGCGGGCCTGGTCGTGCCGGGCGTCATAGGGGTGGCGGTGCTGGCGCTGCTGCCGGTGGAGCGGGGCAAGCGGGCTCCGGCGAGCCGGGTCGACGACGTCCTGGCGGTGGCGGGTGAGGTGTCCCGGCTGAAACGGTCGGGGGACGCGGTGCTGTTCGTTCCGGCCGCCCGGCGGGACACCGCGCTGGTTTCCCCCGGAGCCTTCGCCGGATTGGCGGACATCGCGCTGGACCGGAGCCCGGTCGCCTCGGGGACCCTCAAGGGTGAGGAGGCGCAGCCGGCGGGGATCCGGGCGGCGCTGCTCGCCCAGCGACGGGTGCTGCTGGTGACGGATGCGGCGAAGGTCGCCAAGGCGCCGTCGGCGGAGCGGGACAAGGTGAAGGCCGCGGTGCTGGCCGAGCGGTTCACGGTGGTGCAGGACCGGCAGGTCCGGGGCCGCCGGGTGACGGTGTACGAGCGGCGCTGAGCCCTCGCGTCGCGCAGGGTGCCGCCCGGCTGTAGCTTCGCCGTCCGAGACCCGCGGCCTGACGGTTCACAGCCGATTCATATGGAATACCGGGCTCCGGACATAGGTTCGCCGGAGAGGCTCGGGGCATGATCCACCGCATGCCCCAGCACCCCCGGCCTGCCCGCACCCGCGCCCGCCGGGCAGCCCGGATCCTGCTCTCGCTGGCCGCGATGGCCACGATGGCCGGCATGGAGGTGCCCGACGCCGCGGCCGTGGCGCCGCTCGGTGTCACAGCCGAGGCCCTGCCGGGCGCCACCTCGGACCGGGTGGGCGCGCTCTTCGCGGGTGGTCTGGACGGCGGGCACTTCTGTACCGCCGCCGTGGTCCGGAGCGAAGGCCGCGATGTGATCGCCACCGCCGCGCACTGCCTGGGCAGTCCGGACACGACCGTCTTCGCGCCGGGCTACCGGGACGGCGAGGCCCCGTACGGGATCTGGAAGCTCACCGGCGTGCACGTCTCCCGCGGCTGGACCGACGGTGAGGATCCGGACGCGGACATCGCCTTCGCGACGGTGGCCCCGGTGGACAGCGGGGAGAGCGGGTCCGTCGAGGACCTCGTGGGCGGCTTCCCCGTGGCGGCCGATCAGCCGGACGACGCCACGGCGACGGTCATCGGGTACCCGCGCGAGGCGGAGACCCCGCTGCGGTGCGCCAACACCACGGGCTTGTTCTCCGAAACCCAGCGCCGGATCGACTGCCCCGACCTGAGCGGCGGCACGAGCGGCAGCCCCTGGCTGGTGGACGGCGCGCTGGCCGGGGTGCTGGGCGGCCACGAGGGCGGCGGAACCGTGCCGGAGGTCTCGTACAGCGCCGTGATGGGCGACCAGGCGGTCGCCCTGTACCGGGAGGCGGCCCTTTCCGCCGGCTAAGCTCTCCGGCCCGGTCCGACACCGGCCCGGTCCGACACCGGCCCGGTCCGACACCGGCCCGGCCCCGACCCGGCCCCTGCCGGAGCCCGGTCGGACCGCGGCCGGAGCCCGGCCGGAGCACCGTCAGACCGCGGCCGGACGACCGGGGCCGGACCGAGTTGCTTCGCCTAGTGCGCGGCCTCGGGCGCTATCTCGGCCGCGGCCTCGAACCAGGTCGGCTCGTCCCGCAGGGCCCGGTGGATCCGGTCGAGCGCGAAATGCTCCAGCGGCGGCAGCGCGTCCACCTCGAACCAGCCCACTTCGAGGGATTCGTGGTCGTTGACCCTCGCCTCCCCGCCGGTCGCCCGGCAGCGGAAGGTGATGTCCTGGAACTGGCAGACATCGCCGTTGGGGTAGGTGATCGGCCTCAGCATCTGGACGAGGACCACCCGCTCGGGCACGCAACGCACCGCCGTCTCCTCGTACACCTCGCGCGCCGCGGTGTCCGCGGGCTGCTCCCCCGGCTCGGCGATTCCGCCGATCACGGACCACTGTCCGGTGTCGGAGCGCCGGCCGAGCAGCACCCGGCCCCGGTCGTCGAAGACGATGGCCGTGACGGCGGGCAGCAGGAGCAGCCGGCTCCCGGCGGTGGCGCGGATGGCGCGGATGAATTCCGGTGTGGTCATCCCCCGACCCTACGAGGCCCTGGTGGCCGGACCGGCGTCAGGCCGTGCGGCGGGCGCGAATCCGGCGGGTCAGGATCCAGCCGAGCCCGCCCGCGGCGACGACGAGCAGCACGTACTCCGGCAGCGGCCCGACGAGGGTGGCGGGCGTGCGGGTGGAGCGCAGCGGGATCTCGGCCACCAGCGCGTCCGCGGTGAACATCCTGGTCTGCGCGACGATCCTCCCGTCGGGGCGGATCACCGCGCTGACCCCGCTGGTGACGGGGACGAGGACGCTGCGGCTGTGCTCGACGGCGCGGACCCGGTCCATGGCCAGCTGCTGGTAGGTCATCTGGGTCCGGCCGAAAGTGGCGTTGTTGCTCGGTACGGCGATCACCTGGGCGCCGTCCTGGACGGTGGAACGGACGGCGTCGTCGAAGGCGGCCTCGAAGCAGGTGACCATGCCGATCCGGCTGCCGGCCATGTCGAAGACGCCGGGGTCCTTGCCGGGGCCGAAGTCGCGGCGCACCCGGTCCACATCGGAGCTGAAGAGCCGGACGAAGGAGCGCATCGGGATGCGCTCGCCGAAGGGCTGGATCTTGCGCTTGTCGTAGGTCTCGGTGGGGCCCTTGACGGGATCCCAGAGGATCATCGTGTTGCGCAGCGGTCCGCTCTCCGGGGCCAGCACGGAGCCGATCGCGACGGGCACGCCGATGGCCTTGACCGCCTCGTCGATGACCTCGTAGGCGTCGGACTGGGTGAACGGGTCGATGTCGGAGGAGTTCTCCGGCCAGACGACGAAGTCGGGCCTGGGCACCCGGCCGGCCTTGACGTCCTCGGCGAGCTGGACGGTGCGCCTCGCGTGGTTGTCGAGGACGGCGCGTCGCTGCGCGTTGAAGTCGAAGCCGGCGCGCGGGACGTTGCCCTGGATGACGGCGGCGACGGCCGTGCCGTCCTCGGCGGCGTCGGAGACCAGCGGTCGGGCTGCGAGGGCGGCGCCGACCGGTGCGGCCACGGCGAGGAGCGCCAGGGCTGCGGTGGCCCGCCGGGGGTGGTCGCGGGCCACGCGCAGGGCTTCGTACAGCCCGAAACCGCACAGGGCGACGGCGAAGGAGAGCAGCGGAGTGCCGCCCAGCGCGGCGAGCGGCAGGAAGAAGCCGTCGGCCTGGCCGAAGGCGAGTTTGCCCCAGGGGAAACCGCCGAAGGGGGCGCGGGCGCGCAGGGCCTCACCGGCGACCCACACGGCGGCGGCCCACAGCGGCTGGCCGGGGAGCCTGCTGACGAGGGCGATACCGAGGGTGGTGAGGCCGACGAGGAGGGCCTCCAGGCTCACGAGGGCGAGCCACGGGACCGGGCCGACGCCCTCGCTGGTCCAGACGAGGAGCGGCAGCAGGTAGCCGAGCCCGTGGAAGAAGCCGAGGGCGAAGCCGGCCCGGGCGCGGCGGCCGTGCAGGCAGCCGGCGAGCAGGGCGAGGGCCAGGGGGGCCAGCCACCACAGGGGGCGGGGCGGGAAGCTGAGGTAGAGCAGCACGCCGGAGAGGGCGGCGAGTGCGGCGCGCGCCCAGAACGCCTTCCGCGTCCCCTTGTCCGTCCCTGTGTACGTCCCCTTGCCGGGGAGTGCGGCGGCTTCGATTCCGGTTCCCTCTTCGGCCTGGCCGAGGGGGTGCGCGGGCTCTTTCCCGGCCGGGCGGATGACACTGCTGCTCATCTGGCGGAGTGTACGTCCCCGCGGGCCCGGTCCGGTAAGGGCCGCGGTCAGGGTGAGGGCCGCTGTCCTGATCACCGGGACACGGGTCAGTGGGCGAGGGCGCGCAGGTGCGTGCGGATGACCCGGACGGCGTTCTCGGCGTCGTCGACGGTGACCGTGAACAGCTTTCCGTCGCGCAGCCGCAGTTCCACGCCCTCGCCGCGCCGGACGATGATCGCCGTCCCCTTCTCGGGACGCCAGCGGTAGCCCCAGCCGCCCCACTGCTGCGGTGTGATCCGGGGAAGGAACTCGGCGGAGGTCACCTCGGCGAGCCGGATCGTGCGGCGCGGCAGTCCGATGTGGCCGCAGCGCACGTCGAGGGCTTCGGCGTCGACGGTGACGGCGACGTACACGAAGGCGAGGGTGCCGTAGAGGATGAGCAGCCCGGCGGCGAGGCAGCCCACCACGGCCATGAGCAGCGGGACGATGCCGGCGGTCCAGGCACTGTCGACGGCGAGGTAGATGCCGAGCGTCAGACAGGCCGCACCGGCCGCGGCGAGCAGCCACTGTGCGCGGTTGGAGGCCCGGCCGGTCCAGAGCGGGCCCGGAGGGTGAACCGTCATGTGTAGCAGCGTACTCACCTTCCCCATGCGTGCCACCGCCTCTCGCCCACTCGGTGCAGCGCGCGGCACGCCGGGCCGCGGCCGCGCCGTCGTGCGCTGGAGGCCTGCCCGCTCTTGACCTCGACCAAACTTGAGGTTTTACGGTCTGCCGCACGACCACGGGGCCGCCGCACTGTCCATCCGCACGGTCCCCCGTTTGACTGTGGGCCGTGGCGGTCATACACCTGGATGTCCGTGCCCCCGCGCGGCCCGGCAGGTCGGCCGCTTCCCGGATCCGCGTCTTCGCCCGCGTCCAGCCAGTCGGCAGGTTCCACGGCGGGCTCGTAGCGCTCGCGGATCCGAGGCCGGGCAAGGGGTGCGGGTGCGGGTGCGGGGGTTGCCGTAGGCGGGCGCTCGCTTGTCGGGGGTCAGCGCGTACGTGACGGGCCCGGCCGGCCGGTCCTGGTCATGGCCGCGCCGGAGGAAGAGTCCTCGTCAGTCACCCCGTAGGTGGCTTCGGTGTGGTGTCCGCCTGGTTCACAGTGGGGTGTGCGGGTGGGGGCGGGCGGTCGGCACGGGCGAGGGCGGGGTGGCGGCGGGGCGGAGCATCTGGCCGGCGGCCAGCTCGCGGTAGGTGGGGCTGCTGGTGAGCAGTTCCTCGTGGCGTCCGCAGGCGACGGCTCTGCCCTCGTCCAGGACGATGATCTGGTCGGCGTGCTGGACGGTGGACAGTCGGTGCGCGATCACGAGGACGGCGCATTCTCGGGCCACGTCGCGCATCACGGCGGTGAGCGCGGCTTCGTTGACGGCGTCCAGGTGGGACGTCGGCTCGTCGAGCAGCAGGAGGGAGGGCTGGGCGAGGAGGGCGCGGGCGAGGGCGACTCTCTGGCGCTCGCCTCCGGAGAGGGTGCCGCCGCGTTCGCCGAGCATGCCCGACAGGCCGCCGGGCAGCCGTTCGACAACGCCTGTGAGCTGGGCGAGTTCGACTACGCGCTGGACTTCGGCCTCGGAGGCGTTGGGTTCGGCGTAGGTGATGTTGTCCCGCAACGTGCCGTGGACGACGTGGGTGTTCTGGTCGACGACGGCGATGCGGGAGCGGCACTCTGCGCGGCTCAGCTCGGTGGCGGGCCGGCCGTCGAACAGCAGTGCCCCCGAGTCCGGTTCGTAGAATCTGGCCACCAAGGAGAAGATCGTGCTCTTGCCCGCGCCCGAGCGGCCGACCAGGGCCGTCTGGCACTGGTGAGGGGCGGTGAAGGAGATGCCGCGCAGCACAGGCCGGCTCGGGTCGTAGCCGAAGCTGAGGTTCCGCAGGGCGAGGGCGGGCTTTTCGTACGAGGCGGTTGGCCGGGCGGGCTCCGGTGTGCACGCCCGGGCCGGTGTCCGGGTGTGTGAGGGCTCCGCCGGTAGGGACAGCGCCTGCTCGATGCGCTGGTAGGCGCCCATACCGCGCTGGATCAGGCCCACTGCGCGGAAGACCGAGGACAGCGGCAGGACCAGGTAGGAGGCGTACAGCAGGAAGGCGACGAGGTCGCCGAGGGAGTTGGCGTCTGTGTTCACCCGCAGGCCGCCGATGACCAGGACGATCAGGAATGAGCCCTGGACGGCGAGTTCGACGGCCGGGCTCATCACGGAGGCGAGTTTCGCGGTGCGTACGCCCGCGGTGTACGCCGATTCGACGCATGCGCCGATGCGGGCCGCTTCGCGGTCCTCCGCGCGGTGCACCCGGACCATCGGCAGGGCGCCGAGCGCGCGTTCCAGGTCGGCTGCGATGGCGCCGACGGAAGTCTGGATGCGCTCGGAGGCGGTCCGGATGCCTTTGAGGAGCGAGGCGACGATCACGGCGGCGCAGGCCACGGTCGCGGCGACCAGGAGCAGCAGCAGGGGGTCGATCCACAGCATCAGGACGATGGCCCCGGCGGCGACGAGGGCGCCGGTCACCAGGTCGACCAGCGCCTGGGAGACCACTTCTCTGAGCAGGGTGGTGTCGGTGGTGACCCGGGAGATCAGATCTCCGCTGCGGTGGCGGTCGTATTCCCGCATCTCCAGTCGGAGCAGCCGCCCGACCAGGCTGTGGCGCAGTCCTCGTACGACGCGTTCGCCCATGCGCTCCAGGACGAAGCGGCCTACCGCGCCCGTTACCGCTTCGGTGACGAACAGCGCGGCCAGGAGCAGCAGCAGGGGCCCCAGTACCTGTCCGCGTCCGCTCGCGTCCACGATCTGTTTGGCGACGAGTGGCTGAGCCAGGCCCAGGGCGGAGCCGACCAGGGTGAGTACGGTGGCGGCGGTGATGGAGGCGCGGTGGCCGGTGGTGAGCCGGTACATGGTGGCGACCGCGGCCCGGGTGGAGCGGTCGTTCTCGGAGGCTGGCTGTGTCAGGTCTGCGACGGTGTCGGTCATCGGTCCGATCGGCTCGCTGGGGCGACCGTGATGAGCCGGGTGAAGTAGTCGTCGGGTACGCCCTCCTCTACGGGGCGGCCGTCTGCCTCGATCCAGGCGTGTGCTGTGAACGGCGGTACCACGCGCACGCCGGTGCACCAGGTCGGCCAGGTCCCTGTCAGACGGCACAGCAGTGCGGCTCCCAGGGAACGGGGCAGGCAGCCCTTAGGGCCGGCGCAGCGCAGGCTCACCGCGCACATGGCGTCCCGGGCGTTCTTGGCCTGCGCGGTGGTGGCAGGTGTGGCGCCGCGGCGTGCGAGGCCGAGCACGGCACGGATGCGGCGGGGTGGCAGCAGGGAGAGCAGCACAGCGGGCAGGAGGACGAGGCGGGCGGCCGAGCGGCGCGCGAAGGGGACTCCGGTGGGCCGCTCCAGTGCGCTCGGTGTCGTCATTGGGCCAGCCCCGAGGTCCGCAGCTGCTGTACGAGGGCGTCGACGTCCCGCACCGCCTGGGAAACGTCGATGTCGAACTCGTTGGCGAGCGCGGCGACCGCGTCCGTTTCGTCGCCGCCCGCCATCAGGGTGGTGACCACCAGGGTGGCGGTGGGATTCAGCTCCCAGTACTCGCCGGCGCGTTCGTCCAGGAGGACCGTGCCGTAGTCGGTCTGGGCGGTGGAGACGTCGGCACCGAACTTCAATGCCATGCGTGTGCCTTTCTGCTGGGGAGCCGTTGTCATGGGGAGGCGGGCGCTGTGGGCTCGGTCTTACTGTTGAGGCCGCGCAGCCACACTTCGGCGGCGATGGTCGAGTAGAGGATCGCGTCGCGCAGTTCGGGTGTGGCCGGCCGCTGGGCGAGCCGGCGCAGCGCGTCACCGTCCACCAGGCCCAACCGTTCCAGCCGGGAGTCCTCCCACAGTGCCAGCAGATCGGCGCGGTGCTCGCGCAGCCCGTTGGACGCGTCCATGGACGCGGCGGCCTTGTTGGTGCGCCGCAGGCACGCATCGGGGACGATCCCGCTCATGGCGGCGGTCAGGAGGGGTTTGTACTTCCAGGGCGTGACGCGTTCGCTGGGGCGCACCGCCAGGCACGCCTCGATGACGCGGTCGTCCAGGAACGGTGAGGCCATCGGTACGCCGGCCCGCGCGGCCATCCGGTCCCACTGGCGGATGATGCGGGTGCAGGCACGGATCTGGTCGAGGTCGGCGTGCAGGCCGCGGTCTGGGTGCAACGGGACCGCGTTCGCCGCGGCCTCGCGCAGCGCCCGCTGGGCGATCCGTTCGGCGTCGGGGGTGACCCAGCCGAAGAGGCGAGGGGGCATGCCCCAGCCGAGGCTGGTGCTGACGGTGGTGGGCAGTGGGTCGCGCAGGCGGCCGCTGGAGCCGGCCAGCCACTTCCCGTACGGTCGTGAATCGGCCAGCGCGCGGGCCGTGCCGCCCAGTGGCCACTGCCACAGGGCCCGAAAGCCCCGCAGCTGGGAAAGGGCGAACAGCGGCCGGGTGCGCAGCAGTCGGTGGTAGTACGCCTCGGAGCACCAGGCCACATGGTCGCCGCCGATGCCGGTCAGGTGCAGCCGGCTGCCGCGCTCGGCCATGGCGGGCAGGTGGTGCAGGACCCGGGAGCGGTCCATGACGCCGATGGTCGGTTCGTCCAGCAGGTCGTCGATGGTGAGCAGGTCGTTGTAGACCAGCGGTGAAGCGTCGGCGTCCCAGACCACGTGGTCGAGGTCGGGCATCGACCGGGCGGCCTGTTCGGCCCAGTGGAGATCGGTGTCGGCGGGGTCGCGCCCGGGCCAGGTGCTGGCCACCACCTGGGCCGGTGAACGGTCCGCAAGGAAGCAGATGGAGGTGGAATCAAGGCCGCCGGACAGGTCGCAGCTCACGACACCGCCCTGCCGGGTACGGGCGTCGACCGCCGCGGTCAGGGCTTCACGGACGAGGGGCGCGCCTTCGGCGAGCGTGCGTACCGGCTCCGGCGGTGTCCACCAGCGGGAGTGGCGCACGGTCCGGCCGTTGGCCGCGACGATCAGCGCGTCGTGTGGTGACACGGCCGTGACGCCTCGCCACATGGGCGTCTCGGCGAGTGGATGGGGAACCGGCCACAGCAACCGGACCGCCAGTTGTTCCTCGTCCGGTTCGGCGCCGAGCGCGGCGGCGAGTACGTCGGCGCGGCTGGCAGCCACCCGCATTCCGTCGACGGCCGCGTGGAAGACCAGCCGGAGCCCGGATGCGGTGCCCTGCACCCTGATCTGTCCGTCGAGAGCGGCGATGAGATGGAAGCTGCCGGGTAGGGAGCGGGCCAGTGCGTCGAGTTCGGCGAGGTCGCGGAGCCGCCCGGCATGGCGCTGCAGATCTACGGCGTCGATCGGACAGCAGCCGATGACAGCGAGACCGGTGCGGCCGGCGTGTGCGGTGACGATCTCGTCGTCGTGCCAGTGGCCGACGAGCCAGGGACGGCCCGAGGTGTGCGGCAGGGTGCGCGTTCCTGGGCGGGAGAAGGAGCGGGCCACGGCGGCCGCGTCCTCATGGTCGGTGAAGACCGTGAAGTGCGCGTCGCCGGGGCCCGTCCCCGCACTCTCGTGCAGTTCAGTCATGACGTCGATTCAGAACCGCCGGTCGTCAGTTCTTGCTCAGGATGAGCCGGTCGTTGCCGGAGCTCTGCAGGAGCCCGGTCTTCTTCCGGAACGTCCCGAGCTTGGCGAGCGTCGGCGCTTCGTAAGCCTTCTTCATGACGTCTCCCTCACGTGCAGGTGTCACAGCCGTCTCCCTGCCGGCTGTGAACCGGCGGCCGGTTCACAGCCGGCCTGTCCCGGGCTCATCGGGAGCCGGGACGAGGAAGCGGGTGTAGGCAATAGCTACCTGCATCAGCGGACGGCGTGGCAAGGTCGCTCAAGAAATTGGGATCATACGCAAAGAGCAAATGCGGTCGGACGGCTGCGCTGCTGGTCACGGGTTCGTTAAAAACGAAACATCGGGCTACCGAGATGCGTCCAGGGACGGAGAAACGTTTCGACCTGCGCGTCCCCGTACCCGGGGCGGGCTTGCCGAGGAGGGTGCGTCGACGGAACCGGACGGAGCCGCCGGGGCGCACTCCGCTCTCGCCGCCGCGCTCCTTCCCGCGCTCATCCTGCCTGAACGGCTGGAAGATGCAACGCCGTGCCGCCCTCCCGGCCGCCGGGTCGGGGAGGGCACGAGCGGTTCGCGGCCAGCAGTCGGCGTCTTCACCGGCGTACACCCGCCGGGGGCCGGCCATCGGGCCGGCCCCCGGCAGGTACTCACGCAGCAGGGCCGCGTGGCGGTGTCAGACCTGGCCGCGCCAGGCCCCGGTCTCGGTGCCGCGGTCCTCGATGAACTTCTTGAACCGCTTGAGGTCTCCGGTGACCTGGCGGTCGACGAAGCCGAGCTTGTCGGCGATGTTCTCCGCGAGGCCCTCGGGGTCGAAGTCCATACGCAGGGTGACCTCGGTGTGGGTGGGGTCGATGGGGCGGAAGGTGACGATGCCGGACTGTTCGGTCTCGCCGCCGACGGTGACCCAGGCGACGCGTTCGTCGGGGACCTGTTCGGTGATCTCGGCGTCGAACTCCCGGTCGACGCCGCCGATCTTCGTGACCCAGTGGGTGAGGGAGTCGTCGATCTGCTCGATGCTCTCTACGCCGTCCATGAACTGGGGAAACGTCTCGAACTGGGTCCACTGGTTGTAGGCGGTCCTCACCGGGACGTCGACCTCGATGGATTCCTTGACCTGGGACATGGTGCACGGTCCTTCCGGCGAGGGCCGCGTGAGGCGGCCCGGTCGTACGGGGCGAGTGAATGCCTGCCCCCTCGACCGCGTCTACCTGCCGGTAGGACTGCGATGCCCCTCGATCGGCCGTGCTGCCCACCGGGCCATCGGTCCGGGCCGGACTGACCTTCGAAGGTTCAGCCGCGAAGGCGGCGGAAGACCTTCGCGGCCGCCCAGACCAGCAGGACGTTCACCACCGCGCCGCCCACGAGGTAGGTCAGCGGTCCGAAGGGGTTCGCGGTCTCGGTGGTCGCGCTGCCCAGGAGGGCGTTCAGCGGAAGGATTCCGAACACCGTGACCAGCAGGGAACCCGGGAAGGCCAAGAAGTAGAGCACGGCGAGGTAGCCGTCGCCGCCGGCCCCGGCGATGCCGCGGACCAGGCCGGCGGCGGCCATGAGGCCGATGTAGCAGAGGGCCAGGGCCCGCGCGGTGTGCGCGGGGCGGGTCAGGTGGGCGGGGCGCTTCGGGCTCATCTGCTGCGGCCCGCCTTTCGGTGTGTCGGATACGGACGGGCCCGCGGCCCCGTGCAGGGGTCGCGGGCCGGCCCGGCTCATTATTGAACATGTTCAGCGCTGGAGCCAGGCTCCAGGGCTCGAAACCGGTCTAGAACTTGTCGCGGACCACCTTGCGGAGGTTCGCGCCGAGCTTGTCCCAGTACTTCCTGCCTGCCTTCTCGTTGCAGGTCCGGTTGCAGACGGCCGCCAGGCCGCCGAGGCGACCGCGCACCTCCAGCTTCATGCGTCCCTTCGACTTGTACAGGTCGAAGCCGACCCAGCCGCCCGGCCAGTCCGGGTGCCCGACGCGGGCACCGAGCTGGAGGTAGCTCTTGCCGATGCTGTTGACGGTCACCGGGAAGTACATCTCGATGCCCCACATCACCGGCCACAGCGTGAACTTCTGGCCCTCTCGCGTGATCTTGTTGGGGCGTCCGGGGATCGGGAAGACCGCCTTGAAGTGGCTCTTCCAGTAGTTGAACACCTGCTTGTCCGAGGCGCCGGTCCGGCCCAGGTCGTAGTACACGTAGTAGCTGGCGGTGCCGCTGATGTCACGGCAGCCCACCGGGTCCGCGCCGCAGTACGAGTAGGCGTTCGAGCCGCCCGCGTACTGCGGGTCGACCTGGAGGAACCGGCCCGTGCCGGGCTCGTACACGCGCACACCGGTCAGCGAGAGGCCGCTGAGCGTCTCGCTGGAGACCTGGGCGCTGCCCTGCCAGCCGTAGCGCGCCGCGCCCGTGCCGTCCACCGGAACGCCGTACTCGTCGTAGCGCTGCACGACCGAGTTCGCCGCAGTGGCCACGTCCAGCTGGACCGAGACGTCACCGCGCAGGTTGGAGAACTGCAGCACCACACCCCCGCCGGAGGTGACGGCGCCGAGCGAACCGACGATGTCGTTGACGAAACGCGTCACGGTGCCGTCGCTGTTCGCCGCCCAGTCCGGGCTGCTCGACTCGTCACCGTAGTGCTGGGTGACGGTGCCGGTGGTCGCCCAGGTGCCGTCCTCGGCCCGGGACTGCGTCGTGGCGACCGCCATGCGGCCGACGGCGTCGAGGTCCCAGGTGCGCCGCTGGGTGCCGACCGTCTCGGTGCGCAGCACGTCGCCGGTGAAGTACTCCAGGGTCGCGCCGTCCTTGGCGGTGGTGCGGCCGAGCGCGTCGTAGACACGGCCGGAGCCGACCAGGCGGTCGCCGCTGTCGTACGTGTACGACGTGGCGGCGGTCACCGCGTCCGCGGTGCCCGGGTCGCAGTCGTCACCGGTGACCGACTTCGAGGTGCGGTTGCGGTTACCGTCGAAGGCGTACCCGCGGGTGGTGCAGCCCGAGACGGTGGTGTCCCCCGCCTGGGTCAGCCGGTCGGTCGCGTCGTAGCCGTAGTCCGTGGACACCGTGGTGCCGTCGGTCTGGGTACGGCCGACCTGCTGGCCGGTGACGCGGTACTCGGCCACGTCCGCGAGCACGGTGGTGCCGCTCGCGTCGGTGTACTCGCGGGCGGTCGCCCGGCCCACCGGGTCGGTGGTGACCTTCAGCTTGTAGCCGCCCGGCAGCGTCTGCGAGGCGAGACTGCCGTCGGCGTTGTACTGAGCGGTGAAGGTGCCCGCGACGGAGTCCGTCAGGGTGCCCAGGTCGCCTTCGGCCGTGTAGCCGTAGACGCTGGTGGACTGGGTGGAGTCGGCCGACTTCACCGGACGGTCGAGGATGTCGTACTCGGTCGTCGTGGTGTTGCCCGAGCCGTCGCTGTACGAGATCAGGCGGCCCAGCGTGTCGTACGCGTAGGTCACCGTCTTCCCGCCGGAGGACTGCGTGAGCGTGCGGCCGGTGTCCCCGTCGAAGGTGAAGGTGGTCTCCGGGGTGGCGGTGCCCAGTCCCCCGGTGACCGAGGCCTTCACGCGGCGGCCTGCGTCGTCGTAGGTGACGGTGCTGGTGCGGGTGACGCCGTTGGCCGTCTTGGCCGTTGAGGTGACACCGCCCCAGCGGTTGTACTGGTAGACGGTGGTGGCCAGTTCGGCCGGGTTGGACCCGCCGCCGGTGATGGCACCCGCCGGAGCGGTCTTGCAGAGTTTGCCGGCCCACTCGGGGCGTGCGGCGCACGCGCCGGTGCCGTCGGCCGTGTAGTAGGTGTAGGTCAGCGTGCCCGCGTCACTGCCGTTGGAGGAGGCGAGGCTGGTGGAAGCCAGCCTGCCGTCGGCACGGTAGGTGGAGCGGGTCGCACCCAGCTGAGTGCCCTGGGGGTCCTTGTTCGCGATCTCCTCACCGGTCGTCCAGTCGTACGTGGTGGCCGTAGTGCGGACGTCGGCGTCCTGGGGGTAGCCCTCGATCGCCGCGCCGGTGGACGAGGAGGTGACCTGTCCGGAGACGGCGGCCTCGACGGGACGGCCTTCGTCGTGCCGGTACACGGTGTGTGAACGGGCGGCCACCTGCGCACCCGCGGGCAGCGCCGGGTTGGCGCCGGAGGCTGCGACCGCACTGCCGAGGGTGACCAGGTGCAGCGGGCCGTACGCGTGCGTCATGCGCTGACCGTCGGCCGTGTAGACGGAGGCGGTGGACAGCCGCTCGGCGCGCTCGGCCGTGGACAGGCCGGTCAGGCCGAGCGCCGCGAGCTTGGCGGCGGCGTCCGGGCCGGTGCCCAGGGCGAGTTCGCGGTTGGCGGCGCTGAGGGAGCCGACCGTGTTGCCGTGGCCGTCGAACTCGGTGGTGGACAGGCCGCCGCCCGGGGTCGCCGTGTTGGTCTCGCGGCCGTTGGCGTCGACGTAGGTCACCGTCGCCCGGGCGTAGCCGTCCGCCGTCAGGTCGGCGCCGGTGGAGGAAGCCGGGACCAGGTCGGCGGCGAAGACCGCCGTGGCGTCGGCCGGGACCTCGTTCTGCGCCCAGGTGTTAACGGCCGCGGCGCCCATCTGGTAAGGCGCCTTGGCGCCGGTCAGCGGGACGTCGTAGACCACCGTGCTCGTCGCGGTGCCCTCGGTGACGTCCGCCGTGCCCTGCTTGAGAGCCGCCCGGGTCACCTTGAGGAGCATGCCCTCGCCGGAGGTGAGGGAGGAACCGGCCTTGCCGTAGTGGAAGTTCAGCGGCTGGTCGGAACCCGACATCATCCAGAAGACCCGGTTGCCCGTGTCGTAGGAGTACTGGACCTGGGTGCCCTGCGAGTAGTGCGGGTTCCACTGCTGGCGCAGCCGGCCGCTCTTGTCGTAGCGGTACGCGGACAGCGCCTCGTCACGGGCGGTGGAGGCACCGGGGTCGGTGGCCCACAGCTTGATCTCCTTGACCTGGCCGGCGAAGTCGCCGAATTCCGCGGCCGAGCTCCAGCCGGTGGCCGTGGTGGCCGTCGCGTAGACGAACTCCACGACACGGCAGCCCTTGGTGGAGGGCGTGGCCTGGCAGGTGGCGGCCGGGACCGCCTCGCTCGGGGAGATCAGGTACTTCGGGCGGGCCACCGTCTCGGTGCCCTGGGTGACCGTCTCGGAGACGACGGTGACCGTGGAGTCGTCCACGGCCGCGGCCGAGGTGGCGAGGGTCCAGGTCGTGGCTGCCGGACCCGCCTTGGCGAAGACGGTGACGGTGGCGTCCGTGCCCTTCAGGGTGAAGGTGCTGCCGGTCAGCGAGCCGCTCAGGCTCAGCGTGCCGGCACCCGCCTCGGGCTGCCAGCCGCCGCCGGCCGTGGCCGTGAACGCGGTGGAGTCGCCCGCGGCGGTCAGGATCTCGACGGAGGTCGCCGAGGTCTTGCGCAGCTGGGTGTAGCCGCTGCCGGAGGTTTCGGCACCGATGGAGGAAACCCAGCCCGGGCCGTAGATGGCCGCCTGGCCCTCGGAGTCCGCCGGGTTGGCCCGGGAGGACGCGGTCCGGTTGACGGAAACCTCGAAGGCCTGGACGTCCTTGGCGCCGAGCTTGTAGTCACCGGTCAGCAGGTTCAGGGAACCGGGGCCGACCTGGGCGGAGGGCGCCTCGCCCGCGTTGCGGTCGACGGCGACCGAGGCCTCCGGGGAGGCGTCCGACAGCGTGCCGTCGGTGAACACCGCGCGCACGTCGACGGAGCCGTCGTTGCTCAGGGTGTCGGTGACGTTCCACCACAGCGAGTCGGGCTTGCCGCCGGTGACGGCGACGGGCCAGGCGCTGATGGCGGTGCCGTCGGAGCTGCGCCGGACGTTGGGCGCCGGCACGTCCTTCCAGGCGTCGGTCTCACCGTGGCGGTACTGGTAGCGCACGCCCGTGTAGGTGCTCTTGCCCTCGGCCATCAGAACGGCCCGGCGCGCGGGCCGGTCGCCTTCGGCGGGGGAGATCAGGGCCGCACCCTTGCCGGCCGAGAAGACGTAGGTGACGTCGGCGGAGGTGTTGCCGGCCGCGTCACGGGTGTGCGCGGTGACGGTGTGCGGGCCCGCCTTGAAGGTGAGCGTCTTCGACACGGCGGCGCCGGTCGTCGCGACGGTCACCCACGCGCCGGAGTCCAGCTTGTACTGGATGTCCTTCACGTCGGTGGTGGGCGGGGTGAAGGTGAACGAGCCGGTGAAGTCGCCGTTCGCGTCGGCCGTGCCGGACCACTGGCCGGCGGGGAAGGCAGTGGAGGAGATCGCGGTGTTGGCGGGCTTGGCCGTGTCGACGGTGAAGGTCTGCCAGGCGGACCAGGTGCCGTTCCACGTCGTGCCGTCATAGACGGCCGCGCGCCACTTGTAGCTGCCCGGCGCGAGGGCCGTGGTGGGGGTCCAGGGTGCGGCCACGCCGGAGGCGGTGAACGCGGACTTGCCCGCCTGCAGGGCGGCGGTGCCCGTCGGCGTCCAGATCTCATAGCTGAGCTGGACGGTGTTGCCGTCGGCGTCGGTGGCCTTGGCGGTCAGCGTCGGCGTCGTGTCGGCGGTCGCGGCGCCCGAGAGCGGCGACACGGGGACGGCCGCACCCGGCTTGGTGTTGTAGTTGACGGTCAGCGAGGGCTCGTAGGTCGCGTTGTGCGACCCGTCCGTCTGGTTCGCCGAGTGGTAGCGGCGCCAGGTGAGGGCGTCGCTCTCGTTCACGGCAGCGATGCGCACGCCGTGGTTCGGCTGGCCGTCGGCCCAGGCCTGGACGATCGCGTCGACGTCCCAGGAGACGTGGCCGGCCGGGCACGAGGAGCTGTAGCCCTTGGCGGCGGTGGAGGTCACCGCGCCGGCGGTCGTCGTCGCGGGCTGGTTGGACCAGCTGATCGCGGACGGGTCCCAGGCGGCGGTGATCCGGCTCACCTGGTTGCCGGAGCCGGCCGTCGAGCAGGTGGAGGAGTAGTACGAGTACAGCCGCAGGTCCGTGTCCAGGATCTGCTTGCCCTTGTACTTGTCCACGTTGAACTGGAGGAACGAGCGGGCCTTCTCGGCGCCGTTGTACGTACCGGACTTCAGCTCTGTCGAGCCGCGCTGGGAGGTCAGGTAGTCGTCGTACTGGATCCAGGTGTCGGTGACCGGACCCATCAGCGAGTCGGTCGGGTCGATCGTCACCGGGTAGGTGAGCTTGGGGTCGCGCAGGAACTCGAGGCTCGGCTTGAGGACCAGGACCTGACCCTTGCCGTTCTTGTTCTCCTCGATCTCCACCTCGACCGGCGCGATGTGCTCGGCGTCGCCGGAGGCGCGGTCATAGGAGGAGTCCCACATGACCGGGGCGGGCGCGGTCGCCTTGGCCGCGTTCGCCGCGTCGTTCCAGCGCAGCCGCTTGTCGGCGGTCTCCGTGAGCTTCAGGCCGGTCGCCTCGACCGGAATCCGGTACTCCACAGCCGTCTTGGGCGCCTCGTGGAGGACGACGGAGTGGGAGAAACCTTCCTTCAGGGCGGTGACGACCAGGTCGCCGCCGCCCGTGACGGCGTTCTCGTACGTCGCGGTGGAGCCCTTCAGCTTCGGCGCGGGCAGCTTGCCCTCCCAGCCGATGCCGAGGGAGTGCTGTCCGCGGCCGACCTTGACGAGGGCCTCGGCCGAACCGCCGTCCGAAAGCGCCACATCGGCCGCGGCCGACTTCGGGCGCACGACGTCACCCGTGTCGACGAGGCTGGTGTCGATCGGCTGCCAGTGGCCCTGGGCGTCCTTGACGCGGATGGGGCCGGTGTACGTCTGCACCGAGGTGCTGCCGTTCGGCTCCGCGAAGGACGTGGTCGAGTCGGTGCGCTCGTCCAGGATCTCGATGCTGCGCTTCTGCAGGCGGGCGAGGAGGTGTGCGGTGGCCGCGTCCTGAGCCTCGGCGGGGCCGAGGGAGGGCTTGGCGGCGGCGGTGGCGGCGGGGCCGGCAGCGGGGGCTGCGGCCGCCTGTGCAACGAGAACGGTCTGGGCGGCCAGGACGACCGCCGTGGCACCGGCGACGGCCTTGAGCCGCCACGGCGCCCGCCCTCCGGCGGGCGGAGAGGAGCTCTCCACCGCCGGAGGTATGGAGGATTGGTTCACTGAGTGTCTTTCTCAAGTAACGGAAAAACGGACTGATCTTCGCACCTCCCGAATGCGACAACAAAGCGCCGGAAGACGCACGTTGTGTAGGTCACATCCACCCTCCGCGAAACACCCAAATCGCCCGGCGAATTCGGCATGACAGGCTTCAAGTCGTCATTCAAGGCATGAATCAGCTGTGGACCAGGACAGACTGACGTACCGGGAAATCCCCCGGAGGGGCCTTACGGCCTCGGGCACGCTGTCCGTGAAGCCGGGGCATGGCAGTGATACTTCGGGGAGCCGTGCCGCACCGTCCTGTTCCCCCAGGCACACTGACCAGCCTGGTCCGGTGCCGCCCCCGAAGACGGGCGGCAACGCCCTGACGGCCGCGCCTGTCTCCACTGACCGTGAAAAGTGAGACAGGCTACGGATTCGACGCTCAGGTCTTCCCAGTACCGCAGTACGACCATGGCCCGGGGCCGGCCCGCTCGAAGATGGCGATCGACCGGCTGATCGCGCGGCGTGAGGTGCACCTGCGGGAGAAGACGCTGTGGCCGATGCTCTATGAGACCGTCGCCCGCGCCGAGGAGAGCCCGGGCGTCAACATCGAGGAGCTGGACCTCGCCGGGCGCCGGGCGCCGGGGGCCGGGCTCCGGTGAAGGCCAAGGGCGGTCGTCCTCGTACGCGTCGCCGCGGTGCCGTCCGCGAGGATTCGTCCTGGAGACGGTCAGCTGGGACACGGGTACCGCCCGGCTGCTGCCCCGCCTTCTCAGGGGCCGTACTCGCGGCCCGGTGTTCGTCATCCACCGCAAGCCAGGTCCCGGCAAGGTCTTCAGCCCGCGCGACATCTGCCCGGACACCCGGCCCGCCGGCCTCTCCTACGGGCAGGCCCGGGTGCTTCTGGACGAGCACACGGCCCTGGGCAGCGAGCCAGGCACGGGCTGGGATCTGCATCAGTGGCGGCACTCCGGCCTGACCCACCTCGGCGGGGGTGGGACGAGCTTGCTCATGCTGATGGCGAAGTCCCGGCACAAGAAGGCGGAGAACGTACGGAAGCATTTCCACCCCTCCCCGGAAGGCGATCGCCGAAGTCACCGGCCTGCTCGCGCCGCGCGACCGCCGACGCTGAGCACGGGCGGGTTGCCTCCCGTACGCTCCTTCGTTGTACTGGGGCGTGGCTACAGCTCACCTGCGCCCGGATGCGACGTTCCCCAAGTCCGCCAGGACCTCCTCCAGTGGAGACGCTGTCAGGATCGTCATCCCACGGCTCAAGGTCCCACTCAGCGCCAAGAGTCGGCCGCATGCGCCACAACCTGGCAGGTGCGGGCCCGTGGAGACGACGAAAGACCCGCCTCTACGATGGACCGATGGAGTCGATCAAACAGTTCCAAGTCAGCTTCGACTGCGCAGAACCTGAGCGCGTCGCTCGTTTCTGGTCCGAGGTGCTGGGGTACGTCGTACCGCCGCCGCCAGAGGGGTTCGCTACGTGGGACGATTTCGATCGCGCACTGCCCCCTGAGCATCAGGGTCCAGCGTTCGCATCATGCGCTGATCCCTCAGGTGTGGGCCCGCGACTGTTCTTCCAGCGCGTTCCCGAAGGCAAGGTCGTCAAGAATCGGCTGCATCTCGACGTGCGGGTCGGCACGGGGCTCGTGGGTGAAGAGCGCCTGGCCGCACTTGAGGCCGAGTGCGCACGACTGGTCGCGCTCGGCGCGGTACGCGTGCGACTACTGCCTGCCGATGACGACAACGAGTCGTGCCTCGTGATGCAGGACATCGAGGGCAACGAGTTCTGTCTCGACTGAGTGGCCGCGAACGCGGCGCCTTCGCGAGTCGACTGGTGCAGTGCCCCATCACGAGGGTCGCCGTACCGCGGCGCGCCAACGCTCCTGATCCAGAACCACCGTTCGGTGCCCACGAGCAGGGACCGGTACGGGGTGGGCGCCGACCGCGTCAACGACATCAACGACGACCAGCTGAGGGTGATCCGGCCACTGCTGGCCACCCTGCTGCTGATCCGCCAGCCCGTCGACGCCCGGCACGGCCTGTGGCAGTTCGAAGAGGTCCGGCCCGGCCCGCCCCCGACCCGACGGCGACGGTGGGGCCCGGGACACCGCTGACCGGGTCTACCGCCACCAGTGGTTCGTACGCCCCCACCCGGCGCATGTATCCCGACCAGGACGACCCGAGCGGCTACTCCCGCGAGTGGGTGAGCCCCTACCTGGTCACCCCCGCCGGGTGCGCGGACGGTCATGAGGAGTTCTCGTACAGGAAGTAGCATCGAAAACGATCATGGTCGCGAGCTAGCAGCTCGGCGTCCGGCCACGGCGGTACTCCGATGCATGAGTCTGCCCCGACCGACGTGCCGCCCGCGCTCAGCAGACCGGAGTGGGCCTCCCACGGCAGGGGGGCGCCACCCTGAGGGTCGAATTTTGCCAGCGGATCGTTCGCTACGCGCGGTGGCACGGTGGGCGGCAGCGGAGCCGCGTCGAGGCGGTCCGGTCCCTTCATGCAGCCTGCGGCGGCGGCCATTGCCACGACCACGATGAGTGCTGAACAACGCTGTAAGAATATCGCCTTCATGAAGGACTCCATCTTCACTGGCATAGATGATCGCCCTAAGGGAGAATTGGGTGTGAGAATGAGGGTCTCTTCAGACGCTGTCCCGGCATTGCCATCGCCCGTATCCGGCCTGGCTGTTTTTTCGGAGACGCCAGGTATAGGCAGGAGCGCCTTGACCACTACGAACCGCTGGCACCTGCAAGGCTCTGGGGGTCACACTTACTCCGGCGAAGAAGCTCGACAGCTGCTTCGCAGTCGACGGGACTGGGGGAGCCAGGAGACGTGGTTCGAGAATGACGCCGGGCGGCTCTTGGCCGTAGTCACCAACGGCGAACGCGCGATGGTCGTGTTGTTCAACGGGGCAGACGACTCGGGTGAGCATCTCGCCGATCCGCGCGGCGAAGGCTCCTCTGGTGGCTATCTGCTGTCCAACGGGCAGGTGGACACCTACGCCGACCGGGACACTGTCGCCTTCGACGTGGGGGGTCATGTCGTGGCGTACTTTATCGAGCACGGTATCTGGCCCGCCGAGGTCACCGTCGAAGGCGGCCGCGGTGGGTGACCGCGACGAAGGTAGGCCACGGGCGTGTGGTTAGAACGCCTATGCCGCCCGCCAGGACTGGGACAAGATCTCCCGTGTCCTCAAGCCCGTCTACACCGCCCCGACCGAAGAAGCTGCCCTCGAGCGGTTCGCCGAGTTCCGAGTTCGCCGACGACTGGGGCAAGAAATACCGGGCGACCGTGAAGCTGTGGAGAACGCCTGGGAGGAGTTCACCCCGTTCCTCCGCTTCGACACCGAGATCCGCCGCATCGTCTGCACCACGAACGCGGTCGAGTCTGTTAACGCCAGGATCCGGCGGTGGTCAAGCCCGCGGCCACTTCCCCAACGAGACCGCCGTCCTGAAGTGCGTCTACATGGCCATCATGTCGCCGGACCCCACCAGCAAAGGCCAGCGGCGCTGAACCATGCGCTGGAAGACCGCCCTGAACGCCTTCGACATCACCTTCGACATCACCTTCGACGGTCTCGACTCGACCGCGCCCCTCGTCGCAGACAGCCTCGAGGGCTACGACGTCCAGGTCGGCGCGACAACCGGCAAACCCAACCTCTACGCGGAGGCCATCGCGCCCCTGCCCGACGGAGCACCCGACGCCACGGCCGAATCCTGCGCGGAAGCCATCGACCGGAACGGCACATGGGCCGCCGATGCCGTCACGGGAGCACGGTTCTGCCTCACGACGACCGAAGGCCGCTATGCCCACCTGCGCGTGCTGACAGCCCCCCCTCGGGCACCAAGAGTGCCCTCACATTCGAAGCGACCGTCAGGAACACACCCTGATCCTCGAAGGCGTACACGCTGGCGGGATTCCCCCTGCGGGGCACGAGGCGCGCCCGCCGCAAAGCAGTGGCCGGCCCGCCTGCGGTCAGAGGGCGAAGCAACAGCGGTACAGAGCCCGACCGTGCCAACCGCCTCCTGAGTCAGCCCCGCCACCCGTACGACAAACTCCTCAGCGAAAGCACGTGAGAGGCGGAGCTGGTACAGGAACCGGCCGACCGGTTCCACGGGGACCGGACCGCCCTTCTGCGCGCCCCTTCCGGACACCTGTGGGTGCTCCTGACCCACCTGGAGGACGTCACCAAGGAGCAGCTGACACGGCGGCTCGCGGAGGTCTGACCCTCACCGGCGCTTCAGCCGGGCAGCAGGCGCACGAGCCCGTCCCGCAGGCCCGGCCGGCGGACGGTCATGAAGCGGTGCAGGCTGCGCGAGCCGAAGGCGACGCGCTGGGCGCTGCGCCGGCGCTCGGCGTCGTACGCGCGCAGGGCCGCGGGCAGCCCGGCCGGTCCGTGGGCGGCGACGGCCCGGGTCAGGGCCTCGGCGTCGAGCAGGGCGGTGCAGGCGCCCTGGCCGAGGTTCGGCGTCATGGCGTGGGCCGCGTCGCCGACCAGGGCGACCCGGCCGGCGGCGACGAAGGCGGGGAGCGCCGGGTAGAGGTGACGCATCTCGTACCGGATCCAGGTGGAGGGATCGGTCTCGGCCAGGACGCGCGGGATCGGGTCGTGCCAGTCGGCGAAGGCGGCCCGCACCTCATCGGCGGTGGTGGCCTCGGGGACGGTGGCGTACCAGTTGGTGCGCCCCGGCTCGACGGGAGTCATGCCGAAGAAACGGCCCTCGCCCCAGGTCTCGCCGTACAGGCCGGTCTCGAATCCGGCGATCCCGATCCAGGCGACCGTACCGACCGGCTGCGGGCCGCTGCGCGGGCCGAAGTGCGCCGTGCGAACGACGCTGTTGATGCCGTCGGCGCCGACGACGAGGTCGGCGCCGAGTCCGGCCGGGTCGGTGAGGCGGTGCCCGTACGTGATCTCCGCGCCGCCGAGCCTGCCGAGCTCGGCGAGCAGAGCGTCGATCAAGTAGGGGCGGGATATGAGGAGTTCGGGCCTTCCGGCCTTGCGCTCGATCCGTTCCAGGGGAAGGGCTGCCAGCACCTTGCCGTCGGGGCGCCGGATACGGGCGTCGCGGTACGGAACGCCGCGCGCCAGGAGCGCGTCACCGAGGCCCAGCCGGTCGAGCGCGGCCTGAGCGGTGGGGTGGATCCCGAAGGCGGTTCCGTAGCGTTCGAGTGCGGTCCGGCGCTCCAGGACGGTCACCGCCCAGCCCGCGCGGCGCAGGCCGATGGCGGTGGCGAGCCCGCCGACTCCCGCACCGACCACGACGGCCGTGCCCGGCTGGCTCCGCATGCCGCTCAGCCCGCTCATACGCCGCGCACCCCTCGCGCCTCGCGTGCCCCGTTCGCCCCTCATGCCCCTCACACCCCTCACACCCCTCACACCCCTCATGGCCGACCCCTTCGCCGCGACTCCCCCGCCACCACAGCCGTGGTACCACAGACGTAGTACCACGGCTGTGGTTAAGCTGTCCACGTGAATCAGGACCGAAGGGACCGGCTGCGGGACGCGGCCATCACCGTGCTGGCGGACGCGGGCGGGCGCGGGCTGACGCACCGGGCCGTCGACACCGCGGCCGGGGTACCGGCGGGCACCACGAAGAACTACTTCCCCACGCGCGACACCCTGCTGCGGGCGGTGGCGGAACGCTGCCTGGAGCGGTACCGGGCCATGGCCGCCGGCCTGGCGGGCGCAGGGCCGGGGCCCGCCGACGCCCGGGAGCTCGCGGGGCTCCTCGCGGGGATGCTGCGCGATGTCGCCGGGCCCGGGCGGCCGCGCGTACTGGCCTATCTGGAACTCCAGACCGAGGCGACACGGCGGCCGTGGCTGGCCGCGCTGCTGGACCCCATCGGCGCGGCGGACTTCGCGGCGCACGCGTACCTGCTGCGCGCGGCGGGGCTGCCGGCCGGCCCCGAGCAAGCCCGCACCCTCACCCTCGCCCTGCACGGCGCGATCCCGCACCTGCTGGCGGGGGCCCCGGGCACGCTGGCCGCGGCCGGCCTGGACGACCTGGAAGGCTTCACCCGCGGCCTGCTGGACGCGCTGTGCCATGAGGCGGCCTCGTGATCACCCGGCTCGACCGGGCCGTGGGGGCCGTACTGGGCTCGGCGGCGGGCGACGCCCTCGGCGCGCCCTACGAGTTCGGCCCCGCGGGGCAGTTGACCGCCCGGGGCCAGGAGATGCGAGGCGGCGGTGGGTGGGATCCGGGCGAGGCTACGGACGACACGCAGATGGCCGTCCTGGTCGGCGAGTCCTTGCTGGAGCACGGCGGCTCGAACCGGAAGACGTCTTCCGCAGGTTCCAGCGATGGGCGGCCGGGCAGCCCAAGGACATCGACCTCCAGACCGAGGACGTCCTGACGAACGGCGAACCCTGGCACCTGGCCGCCGCCCTGCACTTCCAGGTCAACGCCCGCGCGGCGGGCAACGGTTCCCTGATGCGGGCCGCCACCTCCGCGGTGTACTTCGCCGCGGCCGGCCGTCAGGGGACGATGGACGCCGCCCGGCGGATCGCGGCGCTGACGCACGGCGACCCGGCCGCCTGGGAGGGGACGGCCGTACTGCACGAGCTGGTACGGGCCGCCCTCGACGGAGCTGACCCGCTGGCCGCTCTTCCCGCGACGCTCGCCGCGGTCCACCCGGACCACCGCGAGCGGTACGGTCGCGTGCTCGCCCCCGACTGGCATCCCGGCCTGGCCACCGAGTTCAACGGCGCGGTGTGGCCCTGCCTGGGCTCGGCGGTGTGGGCGCTGCGCGCGACCAGTGGCTTCGCGGAGGCCGTGCGGGCGGCCGTCGACCTCGGAGGGGACACCGACACGGTGGCCGCGGTGACCGGGACCCTCGCCGGGGCGGCGTACGGGCAGGCGGCGATCCCCGGGGACTGGACCGTTCCGCTGCACGTGTCCCTGCCCGGCTTCGGGGACCGGGTCCTGGACGCGGACGGGCTGCGCGAGCTGGCTCAGCGGCTCGCGACGGCCGCCTCCCGCTGACGCGCGGGGGCCAGTTCGAGCCACCGTCCCCGGAAGGCCGCGGGCAGCCGCCGGTCGTGTGTGACCAGGACCAGCGTCCCGCCGAAGTGCGCCAAGGCCACCTCCACCTCCCCGGCGGATCCCGCCGCGAACCGGCCGGTGACGGTCAGCGGCTGCGGAGGCGGCGCGACCGGGTGCTCGGTCAGCCGGTGCAGTCGCTCCCGGGCGGCTCGGATCCGGCTCGTCGAGCAGCAGCAGTTCCGGCTCGGCGGCGAGCACCCCCGCGAGCGCGAGCCGGGAACGCTGCCCGCCGGAGAGTGTGGCGAGCCTGCGGTCCGGATCGAGCACGGTCCGTTCACCGCAGGCGGTGGAGCGTGGTCGCGACGCGCCGTGCGGCGTCCGGGCCGCCGCGAGCCTCGTAGGCGGCGAGGAGGACGCCGTACGCGGCCAGTTCCTCGGGACCGGCCCGGTGCAGCAGGGCTTCGGCGGCGCGGATGCGGCGCTTGAGGGCGCGCGGCTCCGCGAGTGCGAGGCGATCGCGTCGCCCCCGCGGGCGGTCGGGGGGAGGTCGAGGGTCTGGGCCAGGTGGCCGAGGCCGCCGGGTGCGGTGCCGGTGACCTCCCCGTGGTCGGGCCACTCCCGGCCCGTGAGGAGCCACAGGAGGGCCGATTTGCCCGAGCCGTTGTCGCCGACGACGCCCACGCGCTCGCCGGGGCCGGATCGTACAGCTGGCGCGGTCCAGGACGACTCGGGTGTCGTAGCACTTGGTGACCTCGGACAGGACGATCTGGCTCGCCCACCGGTACGACCCGCAGACGCTCACCGGCGCCGAGGAGCACCCGGATCTGCGGGTGAGATCGAGGAGCACCTGGCGGCAGCGGCCGCGGGGCGGCAGCACGTCGCGTCGTCGGCTGCCCGCGGCGACGATCGTGTCCAGCACGTGGATGCCCGGTGCGGCGGCCATGCCGAGGACGGCGAGTTCGGCAGAGCCCCCGGTGGCGCGGTACACGCTGACGCCGGAGACGGTCCGGCCGTCGTGGGCGCGCGCCACCGCCCCCACGCTGTGGTCCTCGCCGTAGCAGCGGGAGCGGGCGAGTTCGGTGGCGGCCGCGACGAGTTCCAGGTCCTCGGGTGTCAGCCGACGACCACGCCCTCACCGGCGAGCAGCCGTCCCTCCGCGTACCCGAGTGCGGCCGGGGGAAGCACACCGGGCCGCCCGCTGAGCAGGACGGTCATGCCGCCCGTGCGGGGCAGGTCGGGTGCGGGGCCGGCGCCGAAACGACGCAGGGCCTGGAGGGCGACGGGTTCGGCGGAACCGTGGAAGACGAGCTCGGCTCCCCCGGTCCGGACGGCGAGGGCCGCCCGGATGGACGCCTCGACCAGCTCGTAGTGCGTGCAGCCGAGCACCACGTCGGTCACGTCGGCCGGGGTCAGCGCGGCGGCCGCGGCGACGGCAGCCACGACGGCCGCGTCATCGGCGGCCTCCACGGCATCGGCCAGTCCGGGGCAGGGCACCTCGGTGACCCGCGCTCCGGCGGCGAAGTCACGGATCAGCCCGCGCTGGTAGGGGCTGCCGGTGGTGGCAGGCGTGGCCCAGATGGCCACGCGGCCCCCGGCGGCCGCCGCGGGCTTGATCGCCGGTACGGTCCCGATCACCGGAATCGCGAACTCCAGCTCGGCGCGCAGGGTCGGCAGGGCGTGCACGGAGGCGGTGTTGCAGGCCACGATCAGCGCGTCCGGACGGTGCGCGGCGGCGGCCCGGGCGACGGCGAGCGCCCGCTCGGTGAGGTCGGCGGGGGTCCGCGGGCCCCAGGGCATCCCGTCAGGGTCGGAGGACAGGACCAGATCCGCGTCCGGCCGCAGCCGCCGCACTGCGGCGGCTGCCGCGAGGAGGCCGATTCCGGAGTCCATGAGCGCGATCTTCACGCGGCCACTTTAATCGACGCCCCGCCCGCCCGGCCCACGGCGAGCCCACCAGCCCGCCGCCGCCCGGCATCCAGCGCTCCCATCGTGCCCCCGCCCTGCCGCCACCCCAGACCCACCGGCCCGCCGCCGCCCGCAAACCGGCGCTCCCAGCAGGCCCTCCGCCGACGCGCCCGCCCTGCCCCAACACACCCCAAGCCCACCGGCCCGCCCCACCCGGAGCCCGGCGCTCCCCGCCGACACGCCCACCCCCCCCAGAGGGCCCGGCGCTCCCTGCGGCCCCCGCCCACCCAGCCCGCGCACGGGGCCCACCGGCCCGCCCCCACCCCCGGCACCCGGCACTCCCCATGGGGCCCACGCCAACACGCCCGCACCACCCCCACCTCGACGCCACCCGCCCCAGGCGAGACGTGCGGGACCCGCGACGCGTGGGGTCGACCGGGCGCGGCCGGCCGCCGGGTCACGTCGCCTGCGCCGAGGCGTCCCGAAGGGCGGGCGCCGGGAGCCGCAGGCGCCCGGCCGCCGGTCAGGCGCGCCGCACCGGGACGTCGCAATCCGCGACACGCCCCGCCGGGCCCGGCACACTGCCGCCATGGGCCCCCTCATCGCCGCCTGCGCCCCCTACGCGGCATACACCTCCCTCGCCGCCTGGCTCTGGCTCACCGTCGCCCAGGGCATGTTCTGGCGCACGGACGTCCGCCTCCCCCCACGCACCGCCCCCGCCCACTGGCCCTCCGTCGCCATCGTCGTCCCGGCCCGGGACGAGGCCGCGGTACTCCCCCGCAGCCTCCCCTCCCTCATCGCCCAGGACTATCCCGGCGAGGCCGAGGTGATCCTGGTCGACGACGGGAGTACGGACGGCACCGGCGACCTCGCGCTCCGGATCGCCGGCGAACAGCCCGGCCTCCCCGTCACCGTCGTCTCCCCCGGCGCCCCCGCCCCCGGCTGGACCGGCAAGCTCTGGGCGCTCCGCCACGGCATCGCGCTCGCCCGCGCCACGCACGCCCGCGAGCCCGACTACCTCCTCCTCACCGACGCCGACATCGCGCACGAGCCCGACAGCCTTCGCGAGCTGGTCGCCGCGGCGACCTCCGCCGACCTCGACCTCGTCTCCCAGATGGCCCGGCTGCGTGTCGTCAGCCCCTGGGAGCGGCTCGTGGTACCGGCCTTCGTCTACTTCTTCGCCCAGCTCTACCCCTTCCGCCGGATCAACCGCCCCACCGCCCGGACCGCCGCGGCCGCCGGAGGTTGCGTCCTGCTGCGCACCGAGGCCGCCGTACGGGCGGGTGTGCCGGACTCCATCCGCCAGGCCGTCATCGACGACGTCTCGCTCGCCCGCGCCGTTCAGCGCTGCGGCGGGCGGATCTGGCTCGGGCTGGCGGAGCGGGTGGACAGCGTGCGGCCGTACCCCGCCCTCGCGGACCTGTGGCGGATGGTCTCGCGCAGCGCCTACGCCCAACTGCGCCACCAGCCCCTCCTGCTGGCCGGTACGGTCGCCGCGCTCGTGCTCGTCTACCTCGTGCCCCCGGCGGCCCTCCTCGCGGGGCTTCTGGGCGGATACCCCGCCACCGCCTGGGCGGGCGGCCTGGCGTGGCTGCTGATGGCCGGCACCTACCTGCCCATGCTGCGCTATTACCGCCAGCCCGCCGCGCTCGCGCCGCTGCTTCCGTTCACGGCGCTGATGTACCTCCTGATGACCGTCGACTCGGCCGTTCAGCACTACCGGGGCCGCGGCGCGGCGTGGAAGGGCCGCACCTATGCCCGGCCGAGCGACGCGTGAAAAGGGTGAACACCCGCCTGAAGGGGCGTCATCCGAGGTCACCGTGTTGTGACGCTCCGTCAGCACCAAGTCGGTGCACCACACAACCGGTGAGTACGAGTAGGGCCAAGCCGGGGCGGAAGCGGCGAATCGTGCACCTGAACGTCAAGTGAAAGCTGTGGCCCTGACCTGGGAAGATGCAGGTCAGGGCGGTGTTGGTGACACCTCGCTATGGACCCGGTGAAGTCGTGGGCTTAACTTAGGTCCCATGACCTCCCCCCGCTCCACTTATGGCGGCGGTTACTACTCCGCGCCTTCCTTCACGGACACCCCCATCTACGACTCCCTCGTCGCCGAACGCGGCACTCCGCAGATCGCCCCGATCCGCGTCCCCGCCGCCTACGACACCCCGAGCGCCGGTTATTCGAGCGGTGGGTACCTGCCGGCCCTCGCCTCAGCCCTGCCCGCGCTGCCCGCGGCCGTGCCGCAGCAGCAGCACGCCCCGGCGTACGGGTATCCCTACCAGCAGCAGGCCGCGCCGCAGCAGATGCCGATGCCGATGCCGCTTCAGCACGCGCCCGCTCCGTACATCCCGCAGCAGCAGCTCGCGGCCCGCGGGGGGTACGTACCGCAGCCCCAGCCGCAGCAGCCCCGTCCGGTCGCCGCGGGCAACGGGTACGAGGCCATGCGCCCGGCCGCGCCGCGCCCGATGCCGGCTCCCGCCCCGGTGCCGGCCGCCTCGTACGAGGACCCGTACGGCCGCCCGTACCAGGGACGTGGGTACTGATTGATCCACTGACGTTCACTGGGGCAGCGGCGGGGACGGCTGGCAGTATGCCCCTATGTCGAACATGTATGTCCAGGCGCTTCACGTCCATCCCGTCAAGTCGGTAGCGGGGACCGCTCCCGACGAGGTGGCCGTGGAGCCCTGGGGTCTGGCGGGGGACCGGCGGTGGGCGCTGGTCGACACCGGGGGTGCGGTCATCACCCAGCGGCAGCAGCCGCGGCTCGCGCTGGCCGCGGCCCGGCCGTGGGAGAACGGCGGGATCGTGGTGTCGGCGCCCGGCATGGCGGATCTGCCGGTGGAGGTGCCCGGGCCGGGGCCGCTGGAACCGGTCCTGCTGTTCGGGAAGAGGGTCGAGACGGTGGCCGCGGCGGCCGCCGCGGCCGACTGGTTCGGCGCGTACCTCGGATCGCCTGCGCGGCTGGTGCACCTGGACGATCCGGCCGTACGCCGGCCCGTGGATCCGGATTACGCGCTGCCCGGCGAGACTGTGAGCCTGGCCGACGGGTACCCGTTGTTGATCACCACGCTCGCCTCGCTGGACGCGCTCAACTCGCTGATCGCGCAGGGGGACCATCCACAGGAGGGCCCGCTGCCGATGAATCGTTTCCGCCCGAATGTGGTGGTATCGGGTGCCGAGGCCTGGGCCGAGGACGGTTGGCGGCGCATCGCGATCGGCGACGCCGTATTCCGCGGGGCACGGGAGTGCGGGAGGTGCATCGTCACCACCACCGACCAGAGCACGGCGGAGCGGGGCAAGGAGCCGCTGAAGACCTTGGCCCGGCACCGGCGGATCGGCAAGTCGCTCGCGTTCGGGCGGCAGTTGGTCCCGGTGCGCACGGGCACGGTGCGGGTCGGAGACGAGGTCCGCGTGCTGGAGTGACCGTGGCGCATCCGCGAGCCGGGGCCGGGCGGATCGCGGGCGGAGGCGGGCGGAGGCGGGCGGAGGCCGACGGGCTGGCGTCAGGCTGGCGGAATGACACCTTCGAGGGGCTCCCGGCCCAGACTGGAACCAACCGGTGCGACCACGCCGTTGGAGCAGTCGAGACAGGTGAGCACCCGCGAGGGAGCTGGTAGCGGACCGGGTGACACAGGTCTCTCGCGTCCCGGAATGCGCGTCTTCGGGGTATGCGGGAGGCGTAGACGCGCAGGCAGGCGGAGGCAAGGGGGTGCCGGACCGTGTGGACAGCAATGGGGGTGTGGCGTTGGCGGCGCAATCCGCTGCGCCGGCCGACCGATCTCTTCGAGGCGTGGGTGGCTTTCGCCGCGCTGGTGTGCGTTCTGGTGGTGGCCCCGGCCGTCGGCTGGATGGCGGGACTCCAGGTGGACGGCACGCTGCAGCGGGCCGCGCGGGAGCAACGGCAGGAGCGGTATCTCGTGCCGGCGGTCGTGGTCCGGCCGGCTCCGGAGTCGGCGGCGGGCGCGTCCGCCGACCCGTCGGCGCATCAGCAGGCCCCGCAGCGTTCGCAGATCGTGGCCGCGTGGACCGCGCCCGACGGCAGCAGCCACCAGGGGACCGTGCCGGCGGCGGAGGAACCGCCGCATCCCGGCGACCGGTTCCGGATATGGACCGACACGCACGGCCGGCTGGTGGGGCAGCCGCTCGACCCGTCCGCGGCCGGCTTCCACGCCGGGATCGCGGGTGTGGCAGCCGCCATCTGCGTGGCCGCGCTGGTGGAAACCGTCCGGCGCTTGGTCGTACGACGGCTCATGCATCGGCGGTACATACTGCTGGACCGGGCGTGGGCGGCGGTGGGGCCCGACTGGGGCCGGGCGGGCGCGGGCAGTTGACCTGGCAACTCACCGGCTCCACCCGCGCTACGGTGGAGCGGCCATATCAGTCGCTTCAGTCGCTTCAGTCGCATCGGCAGCGCGAGTACGAGGGTGGGGGCACGACAGCACCATGGCTCAGGGCACGGTCCAGGTGACGCATGGCGGGTCTTCGCGGTGGCGGCGCCGCTCCGGTGATTATCCGACGCTGACCGCCGCACTGGCCGCGGCGGGTGACGGCGACGTGCTGTCCATCGCGCCCGGCACCTACCGCGAGAATCTGGTGCTGCACCACGCCGTCACCCTGCGCGGGCCCGAGGGTGCGCTGGGGTCGGTGCGCATCGCCCCGCTCGACGGGGTCGCGCTGACCGTGCGCGCCTCAGCCGTGGTTCAGGACCTGTACCTGGAGGGCCAGGACCGGACGGCGCCCGCACTGCTGGTCGAGGACGGCGCCCCCGAGCTCACCGATCTGCGCGTGAGCACCCGCTCGGCGGCGGGGATCGAAGTGCGCGGCGGGGCCCGGCCCCTGGTGCGGCGGTGCACGGTCGAGAATCCGACCGGAGTCGGCATCGCCGTACTGGACGGTGGTGGCGGGGTGTTCGAGGAGTGCGAGGTCGTGGCCGCCGGTCAGACCGGGATCTCGGTGCGCGGCGGCGGGCATCCACGGCTGGAGCGCTGCCGGGTCCATCACGCCACGGGCGCGGGCATCGCGGTCACCGGCGAGGGTTCGGGCCTGGAGGCGCTGGGCTGCGAGGTGTACGAGATCAAGGGCGCCGGCGTCCAGATCGCGGCGCGGGCCACGGCCCGGCTCACGGACTGCTCGGTGCACCGCACCTCGGCCGACGGGGTCACCCTCGACACGGACGCGGTGCTCACGCTGGCCGGCTGCGACATCCACGACATCCCGGAGAACGCGGTGGATCTGCGTTCCCGTTCCGTGCTCACGCTCAGCCGCACCACGGTGCGTCGGTTCGGCCGCAACGGCCTGTCCGTCTGGGACCCGGGCACCCGGGTCGATGCCGAGTCCTGCGAGATCCACGACAGTACGGGCGACTATCCGGCGGTGTGGATCAGTGACGGGGCCACCGCCTCGCTGGACTCGTGCCGGGTGCACGACGTGCCGGACGCGTTGTTCGTGCTGGACCGCGGCTCGCGCGTCGACGTGGTCGACAGCGATCTGTCCCAGGTGCGCAACACCGCCGTCTCGGTGAGCGACGGGGCCACCGCGCAGCTCGACGACTGCCGGATCCGGGAGGCCGCCACCGGGGCCTGGTTCCGCGACCACGGCAGCGGCGGCACCCTCGCCAACTGCACCATCGACGCGGTGCAGACCGGGGTGATCGTCACCAAGGGCGCCGATCCGGTCCTGGAGCGGTGCACGGTCAGCTCCCCCGCCGAGGCCGGGTTCTACGTGTCGGCGGGCGGCCGCGGCACCTTCACGGCCTGCCGCGTGACGGGCAGTTCCGGCTTCGGTTTCCACGTCCTCGACGGCTGCCGCACCACGCTGACGCGCTGCCACACCGAGCGCTGTGCGCGCGGGGGGTACGAGTTCGCCGAGGACGGGCCGCTCGCCCAGGAGTGCACCAGCGACGAGTCCGGGCGGCGGGCGGCGGCCCAGACCGCCCCGGGCGGCGGACCTGCCGCGGCTCAGGCGGGCGTCCGCAGGGTCGCCGCGGCGCAGAGCCCCGTACCGCAGGCGGCGGAGATGCCCGCTCCGCGGCCCGCGGGCCTGCCGGATCCGGAGACGTCCCCGCGCGGCTCCGGCGAGGTGCTCGGGCAGCTCGACGCACTGGTCGGCCTGGAGAGCGTCAAGCGCGAGGTGCGCGCCCTCACCGACATGATCGAGGTGGGCCGGCGGCGGCAGCAGGCGGGCCTCAAGGCCGCCTCGGTCCGCCGGCATCTGGTCTTCACCGGCTCCCCCGGTACCGGCAAGACCACGGTCGCCCGGCTGTACGGGGAGATCTTGGCCTCCCTCGGGGTGCTGGAGCGCGGCCACCTGGTCGAGGTGTCCCGGGTGGACCTGGTCGGCGAGCACATCGGGTCCACCGCGATCCGTACGCAGGAGGCCTTCGACCGGGCCCGCGGCGGGGTGCTGTTCATCGACGAGGCGTACGCGCTGGCGCCCGAAGACTCGGGCCGTGACTTCGGGCGCGAGGCGATCGACACGCTGGTGAAGCTGATGGAGGACCACCGGGACGCGGTGGTGGTGATCGTCGCGGGCTACACGGCGGAGATGGACCGCTTCCTGACGGTCAACCCGGGGGTGGCCTCGCGGTTCTCCCGGACCATCACCTTCGGGGACTATGGGCCGCAGGAGCTGCTGCGGATCGTGGAGCAGCAGGCTGAGGAGCACGAGTACCGGCTCGGTGACGGCACCTGTGAGGCGCTGCTGACGTACTTCACCGAGCTGCCCAAGGGTCCGGCCTTCGGCAACGGGCGCACCGCGCGCCAGACCTTCGAGTCGATGGTCGAACGGCACGCGGGGCGGGTGGCTCAGCTGGCGGAGCCGAGTACGGACGAGCTCACCCTCCTGTTCCCGGCGGATCTGCCGGCGCTGCCCGCCCTGCCGGACCAGCCCGCCCTGTCGGCTCCTCGCTGAACCGCTGGCCCGGCACCACGGCGTCATCGGCCGCGGCCAGCCGGGAGAGCAGGGCGTCGCGTTCGGCGGCGAAGGCCGGATCCTCCTGGTAGTCGCAGTGTCCGAGGATCGGCGCGGGCAGCGGGTACCGCGCGCTGCGCCCGTAGGCGAGCGGGTCGGCGAGCGGGCCTCGGTCCACGCCCTCCCCGGTGCCCGCCAGCACCGGGCCGCCGATGGGATCGGTGGCCCGCCACAGGTTGCGCCAGCAGTCGAGGTCCCGGTGCAGTGCGGTGAGCGGGCCGGGGCCGAAGTAGGCGGGGAACCAGCGGCCGTAGAGGCGGCCGAGCGGAGAGCCGTAGGTGAGCAGGGCGACCCGGCGGCGGGCCGACGGCGACAGCTGCCAGACGGCCGCCGCGGCGAGCACGCTGCCCTGGGAGTGGCCGGAGATCACCAGGCGGCCGCCGGTGCGGCCGGTCCAGCCGGTCATCCGCCAGGTGAGGTCGGGGACGGCCCGCTCGGCGTAGCAGGGCGGCGCGAAGGGGTGGGCGGCGCGCGGCCAGAAGGTGCCGACGTCCCACAGGATGCCGATGGTGCGGCGGGCCGCGGGATCCCGGTAGGCGCGGCGGCCCCAGGTGACGAAGAGGACGAAGCCGAACCCTATGAGCCAGGACCCGGCGTCCTGGGCGAGGCGGGCGGCGCTCTCCAGCAGCGGCTGCGTGCCGCGGGCCGCCTCGGCCGGGACGCGTCCGGTGAACCAGGCCCCGGCGAGAGCGCCGGCGCCGAGCAGCAGGGTGATCCCGGAGACGGCCGCCACGAACCACGGTGCGGAGTCGGTGAGGGCGGCGGCGGCCCGGGCGCCCGCGATCCGGCGGCTGCGGTCCCGGTCCGGCGGCTCCCCGGGGTACTCGGCGGCCACGTCCCGGGCGAGCCGGCGCCGGGTGAGGGCTCCGCGTACCGCGAACCAGGCGGCGAGCAGGGCCAGTACGAGGAGCAGCGGGGGCAGAACGGCGGCCTGCCAGGACAGCAGCAGGGGCGGCCCGGGCAGCGGGGCCCCGGCCATCCCCGGCGTGGCGCCCCGGTCCAGCCAGTCCGCGAGGCGCTGGGCGACGCCGCCGGACATCACCCCGCCCAGCGCGCAGCCGAGCATGGCGACGGCGGGCCCGCCCAGGCCGCGCAGGGCGGCCGCCGGGTCGGGGGCCCGGCGGGTGAGGTGGGTGGCGACGGCGGCCAGGGCGAGCACGCAGCAGCCCTGGCCGAGCATGAGCACGCCGAAGGCGAAGTCCCCGGGGAGGCGGCCGGCGGAGGTCCAACCGGGGCGCGACCATCCGGCGTAGAGGAGGACGGCGACGAGGAGGGCGAGGGCGGCGCCGGGCAACAGGGAGACGGCGGCCCGGTCGAGGCGGCGGTCGGCCCGGGTTTCGGTGCGTCCGCGTCGGCAGACCACCCAGGCCACGGTGAGGGCCCCGGCGGCGAGCAGCGCCTCCAGTGCCCAGCCGATGGCTTCGAGCACGGGGGCGCCGGAGCGGCGGTCGTAGCGCGCGGCCGGGGCGACGACGGCTGCGGCGACCGTGAGCAGGCCGGCGGCGGTGTGCGCGGCGCGCAGCCGGGCCACGAGCCGGCGTCCGTACCAGAACCCGGGGCGGCCGAGCGCGGGCGTGGCGCCCGTCGGCGCCGCCGGGCCGGTGTGCGGCTCGGCGGCGCCGACGGGCGGCGGCTGGGATTCGTAGGCGCTCCAGGTGCGGTTCGAGAGGAACCAGAGCAGCCCGGTCAGGGCGGCCGGAACGAGTGCGCCGAGGGCGAGGCGGCGGCCGGGCTGAGCCCACCAGCCGCCTTCGCGCGAGAGGAAGCCGAGCCACGAGCGGGAGCCGGTGCAGGTCCCGGAACCGGCGCACTGCCAGGCGAGCAGGTCGAGGGCAACCTCGCAGGCGGCCGCGATCAGCAGAACGGTGAGGCTGAGCGCGAGGATCCGTACGAGCACCCCGTACGCGCGCACCGCCCTCGGCGACGGGTCCGCGGGGGGCACGGCGGGCCGGGCCCAATGGGCCAGGTTGACCACCATGAAGGGCAGGAGCAGCAGCCACAGGGCACGGGTCCCGTTGCCGGAGGTGAGCCGCGACCAGCAGTAGGCCTCGGGCACGGGCCGGCCGGCGTACCGCTCGGGGTGGGCTTCGGCGTCGGCGTCCTCGGTGCGCCGGAAGACGGCGGCGGTGGAGTCCCCGGTGACGCGCACGGTGCGCGGGTCGCCCAGCAGCTCGCCGGGGGCGGCGCCGGCGACTCCGTGGACGAGGAGTTCGAGGGAGAGGGGCGGCGAGGACGGCAGAGGTGACGGGGACGGCAAAGGTGACGATGACGGTGACGGCAGAGGTGACGGGGACGGGGACGGCAGGGGCATGGGGGTGTCCGGCACAGCGGCCTCCGCTCACGGGGCGGGTTCGGCGCGGCTCCGGCCTACCGCGCGGCGTGGCCCCTACCCAGGCCCTTCGCCGGGGAATCCGTCGCGCGGCAGCCATCTGACGGACAGCCAGCTATGGTGTCGCGCACAGCGCACGCCGGCGCGGACCTTCCCCGCCCGCACCCTCGTCCCCACAGGGATGCGCGCCACTGTCCGCACCCCGGGTCCGTACCCACGTCCGCACGCCCAGGAGGTACCGCCATGGCTCACCGACTCCGCCTCGTGGGGCTGGACTTCCTCGAGAACGCACCGACGCGTCTGACCTTCGCCGCCGAGGCCGCGGCGGCGCCCGAGGCGGTGTACCGGGCGCTGGCCGAAGAGGTCGAGGGCTGGCCGCAGTGGTTCAAGGCGGTGACCCTGGCCCGCCCCACACGCGGCGGCGCGGGCCGCGAGATCAAGCTGCTGGGCGGCGTGCGCTTCCAGGAGACCGTCATGGCGGCGGATCCGGAGCGGCGGTACGCGTACCGGGTCGATGCGACCAACACCCCTGGAGCGCGAGCCCTGGTTGAGGAGTGGCGGTTGACCCCGGCCGGCGCGGGCACGCACATACGCTGGACTTTCGCGGCGGACGGGACGACCCCCTTCCGGCTGGCCCTGGCAGCGGCCCGCCCCGGGCTGGGCCACTCCTTCCGAACGGCGGTCCGTACGCTGGACGGCCGGCTGGCCGGGCGCTCCACCGGGCGCTAGTGCTGTGACCGGAAAGGTTCACCGGCCCGCGACGCCCGGCACGGCACCTCGCTGCACTGCGTTCGCTGCGCTCACTGCGTCTCGGCTCCTCTTCGAGGACTTGGAGGCCGAGCTGTCGGACCGCGCGAGTACGGCCGAGTACGAGCTGCGGCCCTCCGCCTTGCGATGCAGCTCGGCATCCGAAGGATCAGTCAAAGAGCCGAGACGGAGCGAGCGAAGCGAGTGCAGTGCACCGGACGCCGCGGGCTTACCGGCAAACCTTCCCGGTCACAGCACTAGCGAGGCGAGCCGGGCCGGCCGGACCGCCGGCCGACAGGGGCCCGGCCAGAGCCGGTTCGCCGCCGCACCCGTCAGGCCACCGCACCCGTCAGGCCACCGCACCCGTCAGGCCACCGGCTCCCGCCAGACCCCCGTGGTCAGCAGGGTCTCGATCGTCTTCGCGTAGGGGGCGATGTCGAGGCCCTGCGCCGCCAGCCACTCGTCGGAGTAGTACTTGTCGAGGTAGCGGTCGCCCGGGTCGCAGAGCAGGGTGACGACGCTGCCCGTGCGGCCGTCCGCCACCATCTCGGAGATGATCTTCAGGGCGCTCCACAGGCCGGTGCCGGTCGAACCGCCCGCCTTGCGCCCGATGGCCTGTTCCAGCGCACGGCAGGCCGCCACGCTCGCGGCGTCCGGGACCTTCATCATCCGGTCGATGGCGCCCGGTACGAAGCTCGGCTCCATCCTGGGCCGGCCGATGCCCTCGATGCGCGAGCCGCAATCGCTGGACGCGTAGGGGTCGTTGTGGGTCCAGCCGTCGAAGAAGCAGGAGTTCTCCGGGTCCGGGACGCAGATGCGGGTGTCGCGCTGCATGTAGTGCACGTAGCGGGCGATGGTCGCGGAGGTGCCGCCGGTGCCGGCGGTCGCCACGATCCAGGCGGGATCGGGGTACCGCTCCAGGCTCAGCTGCTGGAACATCGATTCCGCGATGTTGTTGTTGCCGCGCCAGTCGGTGGCCCGCTCGGCGTAGGTGAACTGGTCCATGTAGTGGCCGCCGGTGCGCGCCGCGAGCTCCGCCGACTCCTCGTACATCTTCATCGGGTCGTCCACGAAGTGGCATTCACCGCCGTGGAATTCGATGAGGCGGCACTTCTCCGGGCTGGTCGTGCGCGGCATGACGGCGATGAACGGGACGCCGATCAGCTTGGCGAAGTACGCCTCGGAGACGGCGGTGGAACCGGACGAGGCCTCGATGACCGGGCGGCCGGGCCGGACCCAGCCGTTGCAGAGGGCGTAGAGGAAGAGCGAGCGGGCGAGGCGGTGCTTGAGGGAGCCCGTCGGATGCGTGGACTCGTCCTTGAGGTAGAGGTCGATGCCCCAGGCCTCGGGGAGCGGGAAGCGCAGCAGGTGGGTGTCGGCGGAGCGGTTGGCGTCCGCCTGGACCTTGCGGACGGCCTCCTTCAGCCAGGCGCGGTACTCCGCGTCGCTGCGGTCGACGTCGACGGTGGTGGCCGCCGTACCGGTGGTGCTCATGCGCCCTGCTCCTTCGTACGATTTTCGCCCCCCGCTTTCGCAATGTACCTCCCTCACCTGCGCAAACGGTCGCTTTGGGTTTCCATGCGGATCGCTTTTGGTCGCGCTCGGTTGCACACAGGCCGACGGTGGGTGACCCTGGTGGAGCATTACCGAGGGTGCAGCACCCGTAACACTCATGTCGGGGAGTCGCAGCCGTGATCAGTCATTCCCGCAGGCACTGCGTCGTCGAACTGCAGGCCTTGCCGTCGCGGATCGGCCAGGTCCGCAGAATCGTTTCTGCGCAATTGCGCCACTGGCAGCTGGATCCGCTCATCGACCGGGCCGCGCTCGGCGTGACGGAACTGCTCAGCAACGTCCACCTGCACGCCCAGCCCGACAAGACCTGCACGGTCGAGATCGAGCTCCGCCTCGGACGGCTCACCGTCTCGGTCGCCGACAGCGATCCGCGGCTCCCCGTGCTCCGGGAGGCCCCGGCGGACGTGCTGGAGACGTGCGGACGCGGACTCGCGCTCGTGGAGGCGGTCAGCGAGGCGTGGGGCGCACGGCACCAGGCCGACGGCCCGGGCAAGGTGGTGTGGTTCTCGCTCCGGGCGACACCCGCGCACGCGGCGCCGTCCCGTCCGGTACGGATCGCGACGAAGCCCGTACGAGAACCCGCGCGGGCGGTGCTCGTGGCCGTGGACCCCGGCGCCGCCCCGGTGAGCGTGCCGGTGGCCGCCTCGGTCGGCACCCGGCCCGGGTAGGGCCCGGACCGGCCGCCGGAGCCAGCGAGCCCGGTCCGGCAGGTCGGACCGGGGCGGGCATCCCAGCAGCCGCACCGACCGGCCCGGCCGGTGCGGGCCAGCACGGTCGGCCGGTGCGGGCCAGCCACGGCCGGCATGGGCGTGCAGGCACCGTCGGCCGTGCGGCCCGGTGCGGCCGGGCTCGGCTTGGACGTCCGTCGGAAGCCGGCCGGTCAGGCCGCCGCGCCCAGTGCTCCCAGGGGGTCGTCGAGCACCGGCTGCCACGCCAGCTCCGCCGCGCCCACGAGGCTGTTGTGGTCCAGGGTGCACGGCAGGATGGGTACGCCCCCGCTGCGCCCCCACAGGCTCCGGTCCGCGACCACCGCGCGCAGCCGCTCCGGGTCGGCGTACAGCAGCTCCCGGTGCAGCCCGCCCAGGATGATCCGGTCCGGATTCAGGATGTTCACCAGGCCCGCGAGACCCAGCCCGAGCCGGTCGATCAGCTCGGCGGTGGCGGCCCGTACCGCGGGTTCCGCGTACTCCGTGCGCAGCAGGTCCCGCGCCTGTTGGAGCAGCGACACCTCGGGGCCCGGCGTGCGGCCCGCCGCGGTCAGGAAGGCCAGCGGATCGGCCTCCACGTCCAGGCAGCCCCGGCTGCCGCAGTGGCAGGCCCGCCCCTCCGGGTTCACGGTGAGGTGGCCGACCTCCAGGGCCAGCCCCGCGCTTCCGCTGTGCAGGCGGCCGTCCAGTACCAGCGCCCCGCCGACCCCTCGGTGCCCGGTGGCGACGCACAGCAGGTGCTGCGCGCTGCGCCCCGCGCCGTGCCGGTGCTCGGCCAGCGCGGCGAGGTTGACGTCGTTGCCGGTGAGGGCAGGGCCGTCGATCCCGGCCGCCTTCACACGCTCGGCGAAGATGGCCCGTACGGGAGAACCGGCCGGCCAGGCCAGGTGCAGCGGGTTCAGCGCCGTACCCTCCGGCTCTGCGACGGCCGAGGGGACCGCGAGTCCCGCGCCGACACAGCGGCGGCCGCTCTCCGCGAGCAGTGCCGCGCCCGCGTCCACCACCGCGCCGAGCACCTGGGCGGGGTCGGCGGAGACGGTGACCTTGCCCGGAGCGGTGGCCACGATCCGCCCGCCGAGGCCGACGAGGGCGGCCCGGAAACCGTCCGAGTGCACTTGGGCCGCCAGCGCCACCGGACCGTTGTCGTCCACGGCGAGCCGGTGCGAGGGGCGGCCCTGGGTGCCGCCGGCTCCGCCGGGGCGGGAGTCGACGCGGATCAGGCCGAGGGCCTCCAGCTCGGCGGCGACGGCTCCGGCGGTGGCGCGGGTGACGCCCAGCTCGGCCGTCAGGACGGCCCTGGTCGGGGCGCGGCCGGTGTGGACGAGCTCCAGCGCCGGGCCGAGCACGCCACGGCCCCGCTCCAGTTTGGTCCGCGTGGCTGTCATGGACGCGGATGGCGTGGTCACATCCCCCACCCGCGGCGGGGCCCCGTTGCCGTTCATGACAGCGATCCTCGCATGACCGGAGGGTGCCGGGCGCCGCCCGCTACCCCAGGCCGCCGACCCGGAGTGTGATGTTGAGCCGCCCGGTCAGCCCGAGGCCGGGCGGGGCGGTGCCCGGCAGAACCTTCGGCACCCCGTGGTAGGCCAGTCGGCTCGGGCCGCCGAAGACGAACAGATCCCCGCTGCGGAGCTCGACGTCCTGGTAGGGGCGTCCGCGCGAGGCGGTGTTGCCGAAGCGGAAGACGCAGCTGTCGCCGAGGCTGAGCGAGACGACCGGGGCCGCGGACTTCTCCTCGGCGTCGCGGTGCATGCCCATGCGGGAGTCACCGTCGTAGAAGTTGATCAGCGCGATGTCGTAGGCCGCGCCGGGCGCCAGGGGTTCTCCGTACGCGGAGGCCGTCGCCTCCCGCCCCAGCTCCGCGAGCCATCCCGGCATCGGCTTGACCGGCGCTCCGTCGCCGTCCACGGCGGTGCGGGCGTATCCGTACGGATACCAGTGCAGCCCGAGGCAGACCTGCCGGGCGGTCATCGTCCCGCCGCCCGGGGTGCGTACCGTGCGCAGCCCTGCCGGCGGGCGGGCCCACTCACGACAGGCCGCGAGCAACTGCCCCTGGCGCGCCGCCCCGAGCCAGTCCGGCACGTGCACGGCGCCGGGGGCGATCTCGCTCCGCTCGCGCGGGAAGAGTTCTCGGTCCACCCCTCCATTGTGGCGGACCTCCTGGCAGACTCCGCCGTATGGAGATCACCGCATATGTGAAGACCCTCGCCCGGGAGGGCGAGCTGCTCGCCGATCTGGCCGAACAGGCCGGTACGGATGTCCCGGTGCCCACCTGTCCGGAGTGGCGGGTCGGCGATCTGCTGCGCCACACGGGCGCGGTGCACCGCTGGGCGGCCGGCACCGTCGGGGACGCGCTGCTGGAGCCGCTGCCGTTCCCGGAGGGTCCTGAACTGGCCGGCGCGGAGCTGATCGCCTGGTTCCGTGAGGGGCACGGGGAGCTGGTGCGCACCCTGAGCGAGGCCCCGGCCGACCTGCAGTGCTGGACCTTCCTGCCGACGGCTCCGCCCTCGCCACTGGCGTTCTGGGCGCGGCGCCAGGCCCACGAGACCACCGTCCACCGGATGGACGCCGAGGCGGCGCTCGGCGTCGCGTTCTCGCCGGTGGAGGCGGAGTTCGCGGAGGACGGGGTGGACGAGCTGCTGACCGGCTTCCACGCGCGGCCGCGCAGCCGGGTGCGGACCCCGGAACCGCGGGTGCTGCGGGTACGGGCGGCGGACACGGGCGCGGTGTGGACCGTGTATCTGTCACAGGAGCCGGCGCGTACGGTGCGCGGCGACGCGGACCCGGCGGACTGCGAGCTGACGGGCGAGGCGGCGTGGCTGTACGCGGCCTTGTGGAACCGGCTCCCGCTGGCGGGCCCGGGGGTGACGGGCGATCAGGCACTGGCCCGGCTGTGGAGCGAGACGGCCGGCATCTGACGCCATCGGGCCGCCGCATTCATCCTTGTGACGATCCGTGAACGCTGTGACACTGCACGCATGAGCAGACGTACACAGGCGGACCGGGACGCGATCACGATCGAGATCGGCTACGCCCTCGTCAGCGCGTGTGTCGCCGCCGGCCTCGTCTTCGCCGCCGTGTACGGGGCCGCCCTGGCCTTCTCCCTGTCCCCGGCGGCGGACCGCGCTCTGGCGGTGGCGGGGGCGGTCCTGGCCTCGGGGGTGTTCCTGCTACGGGTCACCCACCTGCTGTGGCGCTTCGCCCGCCGCCCGGAGAACGACGGCCGTTAGCAGGTGACCGGCGGCCGGTCCACCGGCGCACCGGCGAGACTGTTCCTCCGGTGGCGGCAGGGAGCACGACCCCGGGAACAGTAGGCGGGCGACGGCCCGGGCGGAGCCGAACCGCCCGCTCCGGCATGGGGGACAGACAATCGGTCCGGCGCGCGCGATCCGGTGCGTCACCGCCCAAGGCGACGACGACGGCGCCCCCGGGGGCCGGGCCCGCAGGACCGGCCCGGGCCGGGCACCGCCGCCGTCGGGACCTACGGCCTGCCTACTTCGGCCCGTCGGCCCTGGCCGCCTGCCGCGCGTCCAGCGCGTGCAGCGCCCTGCGGGCCAGCGGGTAGGTGCGTACCAGGTCGGCCAGGGTCGTCGAGCCGCGCGTGATGCGGGCGAAGGCCCGCCACGCCGGCCGGAAGCCGGTGATCACCGCGTGCAGCAGCCCCGGCTTGGCCTCGAAGAGGGTGAGCATCCGCTTGCCGACCCCCATCTCCACACCCAGCCCGGCCTTGACGGCGAAGGCGTAGTTGAGGGCCTGGCGGCGGGCGTCCACGGCGTCCTGCGCCTCGGAGATCTTCACGGCCCACTCCCCCGCCAGCCGCCCCGATCGCAGTGCGAAGGAGATGCCCTCCCGGGTCCACGGCTCCAGCAGTCCGGCCGCGTCGCCCGCCACCAGCACCCGGCCGCGCGAGAGCGGTGATTCGGGCGTACGGCAGCGGGTCAGGTGGCCGGAGGAGACGGCCGGTTCGAAGCCGGCGAGTCCGAGCCGGGCGATGAAGTCGTCCAGGTAGCGCTTGGTAGCGGCGCCTTCGCCCTTCGCCGAGATGACGCCGACGGTGAGGGTGTCGCCCTTGGGGAAGACCCATCCGTAACTGCCGGGGAGCGGGCCCCAGTCGATGAGGATCCGCCCCTTCCAGTCCTCCGCTACGGTCTCGGGGACGGGGATCTCCGCCTCCAGGCCGAGGTCCACCTGGTCCATCTCGACGCCGACGTGCGCGCCGATCCGGCTGGCGCTGCCGTCCGCGCCGACCACCGCGCGGGCCAGGACGGTCTCGCCGTCCGCGAGGACGACGGCGACGGTGCGCCGGTCCGGCACGGCGGCGCCGTGCTGTTCGACGCGCGACACGGCCGTGCCGGTGCGCACGGTGGCGCCCGCCTTCTCGGCCGCGGCGACCAGACCGGCGTCGAACTCCGGCCGGTTGACGAGCCCGAACAGCATCTGCTTCGAGCGCCGGGTCCGGGTGAGTCTCCCGTTCATCGAGAAGGTGACCGCGTGGACGCGGTCCTTGAAGGGCAGTACGAAGCCGGGCGGCAGGGCGTCACGGGAGGGGCCGATGATGCCACCGCCGCACGTCTTGTACCGGGGCAGCTCGGCCTTCTCCAGCAGCAGGACGCGTCGCCCCGCCGTCGCCGCCGCGTGCGCGGCCGACGCCCCTGCCGGTCCGGCGCCGACCACGACCACGTCCCACACCTCGCCGCTCTCCCCGGCCACCTCGTCGCCCGCACCCTGCGGTGCTTGCCCTGCGTTTGCGTCGCGTACGTCGTCGTCGCTGCTCACGATGTGCTGCCGCTCCTGATCACCCGTTGCTCCGATGCCGGGGAAATCCTACGGCGAGACTCCCCCTCGTCCTGCTGTGCGAGGATCGAGACAGTCTTTCGTCGTACCCGGCATACGCGCACCACGCGGATGCGGGCGGCGTACACGTACCACAACGTCGCACCCAAGAGGAGCGTGCCCATGTCCCAGAATCCGATCGCCGAGACCATCGCCTCGCTGATGCCCCGCGCGAAGCAGGAGCTCACCGAGCTGGTGGCCTTCCAGTCGGTGGCGGATTGGGCACAGTTCCCCAAGAGTGAGAGCGAGGCCGCCGCGAACTGGGTGGCCGACGCCCTGCGCGTCGAGGGTTTCCAGGACGTGGCGCTGCTCGACACCCCTGACGGCACGCAGTCGGTGTACGGCTTCCTGCCCGGCCCCGAGGGCGCGCCGACCGTTCTGCTCTACGCCCACTACGACGTGCAGCCGCCGCTGGACGACGCCGCCTGGATCTCCCCCGCCTTCGAGCTGACCGAGCGCGACGGCCGCTGGTACGGGCGCGGCGCGGCGGACTGCAAGGGCGGCTTCATCATGCACCTGCTGGCGCTGCGCGCGCTGAAGGCCAACGGCGGGGTGCCGGTGAGCGTGAAGGTGATCGTCGAGGGCTCGGAGGAGCAGGGCACCGGCGGTCTCCAGCGGTACGCCGAGGCGCACCCGGAGCTGCTGGCCGCCGACACCATCGTCATCGGCGACGCGGGCAACTTCCGCCTCGGTCTGCCGACGGTGACGGCCACGCTGCGCGGGATGACCCTGCTGAAGGTGAAGATCGACACGTTGGGCGGCAATCTGCACTCGGGCATGTTCGGCGGCGTCGCCCCCGACGCGCTGGCGGCGCTGATCCGGGTACTGGACTCGCTGCGCGCGGCGGACGGTTCGACGACGGTCGACGGGCTGGCCTCGGACGCGGTGTGGGACGGCCTGCAGTACCCGGAGGCGGACTTCCGTGCCGATGCGAGGGTGCTGGAGGGTGTCGAGCTGATCGGCGAGGGGACGATCGCGGACCGGCTGTGGGCGCGCCCGGCGGTGACCGTGCTGGGCATCGACTGCCCGCCCGTGATCGGTGCGACGCCGTCGGTGCACGCGAGCGCCGGGGCGCTGATCAGTCTGCGCGTGCCGCCGGGCGTGGACACCGCCGAGGCGATCAAGCTGCTGGAGGCGCACCTGGTGGCGCACACCCCGTGGCAGGCGCGGCTGGAGCTCGAGGTCGTGGGCCAGGGCCAGCCCTTCCAGGCGGACACGAGCAGCCCGGCGTACGCGTCGATGGCGGCGGCCATGCGGGTGGCGTACCCCGGCGAGGAGATGCAGGTCGCCGGCATGGGCGGATCGATTCCGCTGTGCAACACGCTGACGTCGCTGTATCCGGAGGCAGAGATGCTGCTGATCGGGCTGAGCGAGCCGGAGGCGCAGATCCACGCGGTCAACGAGAGCGTGTCGCCGCAGGAGTTGGAGCGCCTGTCGGTGACGGAGGCCCTGTTCCTGGTCAACTACGCGCAGTCCAAGCGCGCCTGACGCGCCTTTGGCCCGGCCCTCGCCGGACGCCCGCCGGCGGCGGGTGGTGAGCTGTGTACGCCCAGGGCGCAGTGCGCCTTGGGCGTACTGCGCCTTGGGCGTACTGCGCCTTGGGCGTACTGCGCCTTGGGCGTACTGCGCCTTGGGCGTACTGCGCCTTGGGCGTACTGCGCTCCCGGTGAAATCTCGGGCCCGGGGCGGCTGTCGGTGCGTACGTTCGCCGTATGGATCTCATCGAGGTACTTCCGGACCGGCTGCACATGCTCCGCTTCCCCATCGGCCAGGCGTATCTGTGGCGGGACGGCGAAGCCCTCACCCTGATCGACGCCGGCAACATCGAGTCCGCTGCCGAGATCGAAGGCGCGGTGCGTTCCCTCGGACTGCGGCCCGAGCGGCTGGAGCGGATCGTCCTGACCCACTGCCACCGCGACCACATCGGCGCGGCCGGCGAACTCGCCGCCCGCTGGGGCGCACAGGTACTGGCGCACCGCTTGGACGCACCCGTGATCCGGGGCGAGCTGCCCGTGCCCGAACCGGTGCTGCTGGACTGGGAGGTCCCGCTGTACGCGCACGGCCTGACCGTGCCCGAGGCCCCGCCCACGCCGGTCGACCGGGAGGTGGAGGACGGCGACGTGCTGGGCTTCGGGGACGGGGCGTACGTCGTCCACGCCCCCGGTCACACCGACGGCAGCATCGGCGTCCACCTGCCGCGCCACGGCGTGCTGTTCACGGGCGACTGCGTCGCCGCCGTCGGGCCGCTCATGCTGGGCGTCTTCAACGTGGACCGCGCCCGCGCGGTCGACTCCTTCCGCCGCCTGGCCGCGCTCTCCCCCTCGACGGCCTGCTTCGGCCACGGCGACCCGCTGACGCAGGGCGCCGCGGCCGCTCTCGCCAAGGCCGTGGCCGACACCCCGGTCTGAGGCGGTCGTGACGCCGTCCCGCCGGGGAGCGGGATCAGCCCACCGGGGTGCCCGCCTCCAGGTAGAGGGCCCGGCCGCGTTCCCGCGCGCGCAGGGCCCAGCGGAGGCGGTCGTAGCGGTGCCGCGGAAGCAGGTTGGCGGCCTCGGCCTCCGTGACGAAGCGCCAGGCGCGCAGTTCCGGGCCCGGCAGCCGGAGCCGGGCCGCCGCCGTGACGGGGAGGCGGCCGCCGTCGAAGAGCAGGCGGAGACCTCCGTACCCCGGTGGCCGCGGGGCCTCCCAGTCCACCACCAGCAGTCCGGGCATCCGGTCCAGTACGAGGCCCAGCTCTTCCGCGACCTCCCGTACGCCCGCGCGGGCGGGGGCCTCGCCCGCTTCGACGATGCCGCCCGGGAACTCCCAGTCCGGCTTGTACGTCGGATCGACGAGCAGCACCCGGTCCTGCTCGTCGAAGAGCAGCACCCCGGCCGCCACCGTCTCGCGCGTCGGTTCCGGGGTCTGCACGATCTCGCAGGCGGGGGCGGTCTCGGTGCGCACGGCTTCGGCGATCCGCTCCGCCGTCTCGCGGACGGTCAGGTTTCCGTTGTCGATGACGTGCGCGTCGGCGGTGAGCCAGCCGAGCGCCTGCTGGTAGGCCGGGATGTGGTCGTAGGCCCACTGGCGCACCCGGAGGTCCACGTCCTGCGGCGCACCCGGTTCTTCGCGCGTCGCGATCCGGTGCCGAAGGATCGTTTCCGCTGGGGCCAGCAGCACATGCCGTACCGCTATCCGCCGCGCCGCCAGCCCGCCGAAGATCTCGTCGCGGTACTCCTGCCTGAGCAGCGTCATCGGCACGACGAGCACCCCGCCCAGCTCCGCGAGCATCGCCGCCGCGGTGTCCACGACCAGGCGCCGCCAGCTCGGCAGGTCCTGGTAGTCGGAGACCTCCGCCAGCCGTTTGCGCGGAAGCAGCACGCGCAGCGCGTCACCGATGAACTCCGGGTCGAACAGGGTGCCGTCCGGGATGATTCCGGCCAGTTCGCGGGCCGTGCTGGTCTTTCCGGCACCGAATGTGCCGTTGATCCAGACAATCACGTCTACCCCTCTCCCCATGGCTCGTCCGGAGCCCCCAGTGGCTTGCCCGCACCACCCTGCCACGGAAACCTCACTATCAGCCGAGTGCTTATCCTCAAGGTCAGAGCCTCGTCCGTTACCTCCGGAGGTATGCGTACCGTGCCCCACAGCCGCCGCCCGCCCGAGCCCCGTTACGGAAACCGGCCGACCATGAAGGACGTGGCGGCCCACGCGGGCGTGGGCCTGAAGACGGTGTCCCGGGTGGTCAACGGCGAGCCGGGGGTCACGCCCGACACGGAGAAGCGGGTCCAGGAAGCCATCGACACCCTGGGCTTCCGCCGCAACGACAGCGCCCGCGTCCTGCGCAAGGGCCGTACCGCCACCGTCGGCCTCGTCCTGGAGGACCTCGCCGACCCCTTCTACGGTCCGCTGAACCGCGCCGTCGAGGAGGTGGCCCGCTCGCACGGGGCGCTGCTCATCAACGGCTCCAGCGCCGAAGACCCGGACCGCGAGCGGGAGTTGGCCCTCGCGCTCTGCGCCCGCCGGGTGGACGGCCTGATCGTGATCCCGGCCGGGAACGACCACCGCTACCTGGAGCCGGAGATGCGGGCGGGCGTGGCCACGGTGTTCGTGGACCGCCCGGCCGGCCGGATCGACGCGGACGTGGTGCTCTCGGACAGCTTCGGCGGCGCCCGGGACGGGGTGGCCCACCTGATCGCCCGCGGCCACCGCCGCATCGGCTTCATCGGCGACCACCCGCACATCCACACGGCCACGGAGCGGCTGCGCGGCTACCGTGCGGCGATGGCGGACGCGGGACTGCCCGTGGCCGGATCGTGGGTCAGCCTCGGCTCCACCGGCGCCGACCGCGTGGCGGCGGCGGCGAGGTCGATGCTGACGGGGCCGGAGGCGGTCAGCGCCGTCTTCGCCGGCAACAACCGCGTGACAGTCACGGCCGTACGGGTCCTCGCCGACCGGGACCGCCCGGTGGCCCTGGTCGGCTTCGACGACTTCGAGCTGGCCGACCTGCTCCGCCCCGGCGTCACGGTGGTCGCACAGGACGCTGCGGCGCTGGGCCGGGTGGCCACGGACCGGCTCTTCCAGCGCCTCGGGGGCGCCGACCTCCCGCCCGCCCGCATCGAACTCCCGACCCGGCTCATCCCCCGCGGCTCCGGCGAGCTCCCGCCGGCCCCCTGACCCCGGGGCGGTGCTCCGCCTACGGCCCGACGGGGAGGAATCCCGGCCGGGCCGCACACACGTCGGGATCAGGCCGTCGCCGTCAGGGTCGCCGACCGGCGCGGGATCGCGAAGGCGTCCAGCTCAGCGCGGCTCAGGCCGGTCCGGGCGGTGACCTCCTCGGCGCCGACCGCGCCGCAGTCCAGGCCGCGGACCAGGTAGCCGGCCAGGGCCTTCGCGGTGGCGGGCTCGTCCATGACGTCGCCCTCGATCTTCGCGACGTACGCCTTCAGACGGGCGGCGGCGGTGTCGAGGCCCTCGCGGTAGAAGGTGAATACGGCCGCGTAACGGGTGGGCAGGTGGGCCGGGTGCATGTCCCAGCCCTGGTAGTAGGCGCGGGCCAGGGCCCGGCGGGTGAGGCCGTAGTGCAGCTTCCAGGCCTCGTGGACGTGCTCGGTGGTGCCGATGGGCAGGACGTTCGTCGAGCCGTCGGAGACCCGTACGCCGGTGCCGGCGGCGGCGACCTGCATGATCGCCTTCGCGTGGTCGGCGGCGGGGTGGTCGCTCGACTGGTAGGCGGCGGAGACGCCGACGCAGGCGCTGTAGTCGAAGGTGCCGTAGTGCAGGCCGGTGGCGCGGCCCTTGGCGGCCTCGATCATCCGGGCGACGGTGGCGGTGCCGTCGGAGGCCACGATGGACTGGCTGGTCTCGATCTGGATCTCGAAGCCGATCCGGCCCGGGCGCAGGCCCCGGGTCCTCTCGAAGGCCTCCAGCAGCTTCACGAAGGCGCTGACCTGCTCGGCGTAGGTGACCTTCGGCAGGGTGAGGACGAGGCCCTCGGGGAGGCCGCCGTGCTCCAGGAGACCGGAGAGGAAGATGTCGGTGGTGCGGATGCCGCGGTCGCGGACGTTGGCCTCCATGCACTTCATGCGGATGCCCATGTACGGGGCGTTCGTGCCGTTGGAGAACGCCTCCGCGACGAGGCGGGCGGCGCGGGCCGCGGCCTGGTCCTCCTCCTCGTCGGAGCGGACGCCGAAGCCGTCCTCGAAGTCGACGCGGAGGTCCTCGATCGGCTCGCTGCGCAGCTTGGCCCGGACGCGGTCGTAGACCGGTACGGCCAGTTCGTCGGAGATGCCGAGCACCTTGGCGAAGGTGGCCGCGTCCGGCGCGTGCTCGTCGAGGGCGGCGAGTGCCTGGTCGCCCCAGGAGCGGATGGTGTCCGCGGCGAAGACGTCACCGGGGACGTAGACGGTGTGGATGGGCTGGCGGGTGCCGGGGTCGCCCGGGTAGTGGCGCGCGAGTTCCGCGTCCACCGGCGCGAGGGAGGCGCTGATGCCCTCGCTGACCGCGCCTGCGAGGCTCGTCGCCACCTTCTCCTGCTGACCCATCGTGCACTCTCCTCTTTTCCGCTTCACGGAAGCATAGATCCGCATTGCAGAATTTAGTCACGGGGTTCCGCCCCGTCAATGGTCCCTCGTCCATCCTGGACAAACGACTCGGGGCCGTGCGGTGAGAATCACCACACGGCCCCGGAGGCGCGGAGTTACGCAGAGATGCGCAGGTCAGCCCTTGCGGGCCTTGATCTCGTCGGTCAGCTGCGGGACGACCGCGAAGAGGTCGCCGACCACGCCGTAGTCGACGAGGTCGAAGATCGGGGCCTCGGCGTCCTTGTTGATGGCCACGATGGTCTTCGAGGTCTGCATGCCGGCCCGGTGCTGGATCGCGCCCGAGATGCCGGAGGCGATGTACAGCTGCGGGGAGACCGACTTGCCGGTCTGGCCGACCTGGTTGGAGTGCGGGTACCAGCCGGCGTCGACGGCGGCGCGCGAGGCTCCGACGGCGGCACCGAGCGAGTCCGCGAGCTCCTCGATGAGGTGGAAGTTCTCGGCGCCGTTGACGCCGCGGCCGCCGGAGACCACGATCGCGGCCTCGGTCAGCTCGGGGCGGCCGGTCGACTCGCGCGGGGTGCGACCGACGATCTTGGTGCCGGTGGCCAGGGCGCCGAAGGTGACGGCGAGCGCCTCGACGGCGCCGGCGGCCGGAGCGGCCTCGACCGGGGCCGAGTTCGGCTTCACGGTGATGACCGCGGTGCCCTTGGAGACGCGGGACTTGGTGGTGAACGACGCGGCGAAGGCGGACTGCGTCGCGACCGGGCCCTCGTCACCCGCCTCCAGGTCGATGGCGTCGGTGATGATGCCGGAGCCGATGCGCACGGCCAGGCGGGCGGCGATCTCCTTGCCCTCCGCGGAGGACGGGACCAGCACGGCGGCGAGGGAACCCCCGGCGGACACGGCCTCGTAGGCGGCCTGGAGCGCGTCCACCTTCGGGACGACGAGGTACTCGGTGAACTCGGGTGCGTCGGCGGTGAGGACCTTGACGGCGCCGTGCTCGGCGAGCACCGCGGCGGTGGCCTCGGCGCCGGCGCCCAGGGCGACGGCGACGGGCTCGCCGATGCGGCGGGCCAGCGTCAGCAGCTCGAGGGTGGGCTTGCGGACGGCGCCGTCCACGTGGTCGACGTAGACGAGAACTTCAGCCATGGGACTGCTCTCCTGCTATTGCGAAGTGTCTGGGGACTGTTGACGAAAGTGGCCGACGCTCTCGGACGAGCTCGCGGCCGGCCAGGCTGCTCGTCAGATGAACTTCTGCTCCGCAAGGAAGGCGGCCAGCTGCTTGCCGCCCTCGCCCTCGTCCTTGACGATCGTGCCGGCGGTGCGGGCCGGGCGCTGCGCCGCGGAGTCGACCGCGGTCCAGGAGCCTTCCAGGCCGACCTCGTCGGCCTCGATCTCCAGCTCCTCCAGGTCCCAGGACTGAACCGGCTTCTTCTTTGCGGCCATGATGCCCTTGAAGGACGGGTAGCGGGCCTCGCCCGACTGGTCCGTCACCGAGACGACAGCCGGGAGGGAGGCCTCCAGCTGCTCGCTCGCCGTGTCGCCGTCGCGGCGGCCGGTCACGGTGCCGTCCTCGACCTTGACCTCGGAGAGCAGGGTGACCTGCGGGACGCCCAGGCGCTCGGCCAGGATCGCCGGCAGCACACCCATGGTGCCGTCGGTCGACGCCATGCCGGTGATGACCAGGTCGTAGCCGGCCTTCTCGATCGCCTTGGCGAGCACCAGCGAGGTGCCCATGACGTCGGAACCGTGCAGGTCGTCGTCCTCGACGTGGATGGCCTTGTCGGCACCCATCGACAGCGCCTTGCGCAGCGCGTCCTTGGCGTCCTCGGGGCCCACGGTCAGGACGGTGATCTCGGCATCGTCGGCCTCTTCGGCGATCTGCAGCGCCTGCTCGACGGCGTACTCGTCGAGCTCCGACAGCAGGCCGTCGACGTCGTCACGGTTGACGGTCAAGTCCTCGGTGAACTGCCGGTCGCCGGTGGCGTCGGGCACGTACTTCACACAGACAACGATCCTCAGGCTCACGCCGGCTCTCCTACCGCATCGTCATTTCTGGTACCGCCTTATGCAGGCAGCATAGGCGCCTGGTCGGGCGGATCCCGGTCGGGGCGGCCCGCGCTCCGAGGGGAATGTTACTCGTCAGTACACCGTGGGTCTTCCCGCGCCGCAAGCCCGGTGAACTGTGATCTGGCCAACGCCGCCCGAACCCGCCCCAGCAGGGACGATTCAGTCGCGCAAGGCGTTGAAGCGCCCCTGGTGGTACAGGAGCGGACGACCCGCCCCGGCGGGGTCCCCCGCGACCACCTCGGCAATGATCACCCGGTGGGCGCCGGCGGGCACCCGCGCCACGACGCGGCAGACCAGCCACGCCAGTACGCCGTCCAGGACCGGAACCCCCTGTGGCCCCTCGGTCCAGCCCGTGTCCGGGCCGAAGCGGTCGGCTCCGCTGCGGGCGAACAGACCCGCCAGCTCCTGCTGGTGCTCGCCGAGTATGTGGACGCCGAGGTGCTCGCTCTCGCCTATCGCGGGCCAGCTGGAGGAGCCGGTGCCGATACTGAAGGACAGCAGCGGAGGGTCGGCGGAGACGGAGTTGAGCGAGGTCGCGGTGAAGCCCACGGGCCGGCCGCCGGCGTCCTGCGCGGTGATCACCGCGACTCCGGCCGCATGCCGGCGGAACACGGAGCGCAGGAGGTCGGGCGAGCCGGGCCGGCCGGAGCCGATACGGGGGGACGGAGCCGTCGGGGCCGTCATGAGGGGGCTTCCTTCTGCCGCGGGAGACGCGGGCGCTGTCGGGGATCAGGGGCCGGGGCGATCAGTGATCATGACAGCGCGCGCTCGCGTATCGGACGAGGTCCACATGGACCCGTCCGTAGAGCAGGAGTTCATACCGCATCCCGCCAGCCTGGCGATTCCCCGTGGAGGCAGTCAAGCGGGATCCGGCAGATGTCGGGCGCGTCACGCCGCGTGCGGGCGCGCGTACCGGCACACGCGGGGCCGCCGTACGCTTCCCCGCGCGACCGGTCCCGCGAGTCCCCGCGCCGGCGGCGGTACCGGGCCGCACGCGGGCGGCCGGACCGCGCGTCACAGGGCGGCGCCCAGGGCGGCGATGACGTCCGCCTTGCGCGGCATCCCGACCGCCCGCCGGACGATCCGGCCCGCGGAGTCCAGGACGAGCACCGTCGGGGTCTTCTCGATGCCGACGGCCCGTACGAGGCCGAGACGGCGCTCGGCGTCGATCTCGACGTGCGCGACCCCCTCGACCATCGCCGCGACCTCGGCGAGGATCCGCCGCGTGGCCCGGCAGGGCTGGCAGAAGGCGCTGGAGAACTGCACCAGAGTGGCCCGCTCCCCCGGCTCCGCGCCCAGTTCCGCGGCGCCCAGCCGTATCGGCCCGTCTTCCTGCTCGCGCACCCGCACTCCCCTCACCCGCGTCGTATACGCACATCATCCCCGCGCGTTCGTCCTCCCCGGCCACCGGCGGGAGGTACCTCTGATTCAGAGCGCGCAGCACGTGCGACGCATTCCGGGCGTGATGAGAATCTCCCCGGGTAAAGGCCTGTGGACTGGCCACCGGCGCGCGCATGGGGCACCATCCCCATGGTCGCGTACCTACGCTTCCGTAACTTCCCGCCGGGAGTACTTCCCCAGGCAGAAAGCGGGGTTCTCCCCACCATGGCTGAGCTCGTCTACCCTCCGGTGATCGGCGCCGCGCACGGACTGTTCCGCGCGCTGGACATCCGTATCGACATGCAGGGCACCGAGAACATCCCGCGCACGGGCGGGGCGGTCCTGGTGTCGAACCACATCGGCTACCTCGACTTCATCTTCGCCGGGCTGACGGCACGGCCGCAGAAGCGCCTCGTCCGCTTCATGGCGAAGGAGTCGGTGTTCCGGCACCGGATCTCCGGCCCGCTGATGCGCGCGATGAAGCACATCCCGGTGGACCGCACCCAGGGTGAGGCCGCCTACCAGCACGCGCTCGACGCGCTGCGCTCGGGCCAGATCATCGGGGTGTTCCCCGAAGCCACGATCTCGCAGTCCTTCACCCTCAAGAGCTTCAAGTCGGGTGCGGCGCGCATGGCGCAGGAGGCCGGGGTCCCGCTGATCCCGGTGGCGCTGTGGGGCACGCAGCGGCTGTGGACCAAGGGCCGCCCCAAGAACCTCAAGCGCAGCCACATCCCGGTGACGATCCAGATCGGCGAGCCGATGGACGCCCCGGCGGACCAGTACGCCGGGGCCATCACGCGCCGTCTGCGCGAGCGCGTCCAGGAGCTGCTGGACGCGGCGCAGCGCGCCTACCCGGACAAGCCGAAGGACACCGAGGACTCCTGGTGGCTGCCGGCCCACCTGGGCGGCACCGCGCCGACCGCGGCCGAGGTCCGCGAGGCGGGCTGACCCGTACCGTCGTCCGCCGCCCCGAGATCCGAGCGATACGCCCGCGTGCGGTCCCGCCCCCGAGGCGGGGCCGCACGCGGCGTTCACCCCGCAGGGCGCCGATGGGCGGCGATCACAGAGCCGTCGGGAGGTTGCGCCACAGCCGCGGCCGGTCGGCGGACTCCCGCAGGGCGCGCAGTGCGGCCGGGTGCGGGGCGGCGTACAGCACGGGATAGTCGATCTCGCCGAGCTCCGGGCGTACGGGGAAGGCCAGTTGCTCGCGGTCGAGGCGGAACCGGGCGTCCACGCCGGGCTTGTTGCCGCGCGGGTCCTGGCGGGACCACCGCGCACGGCCGGGCAGGCGCAGGGCGATCAGGCCGTGGACGATCGGGTTCGAGCCGTCGTCGTCCGTCAGCCGCTGGTAGCACAGGGCCGCGGGAATGCCCTGGGCGCGCAGCAGGGCGGCGAGGGCGTGGGACTTGGCGTAGCAGATGCCGTTGCGGGTGGCCAGCACGTCGGAGGCGCGCCAGACGACGCGCATGTCTCCGGAGTCCGCCGAGTGCGGGACGGTGTCGCGGACGAACTCATAGGCCGCCCCGGCGTACGCGTATGCGTCGCCGCCCGTGGCGGTCCACAGGGCGTCGGCGGTCTCGCGTACGAGCGGGTGGCCGTGATCGATGGCTTCGTCGGCCGCCAGGTAGGCGGCAAGGTCAGGCTGCTCCTGGATCAGTTCCATGATCCAGGAGCATACCTATGCGGCGAACCGTATGACTATTGATATCTGGGTGGGCGGGAAGCTACCGGGCCAGCTCTTCCTTCAGTGCCTGGAGGAAGCCGTCCACGTCCTCCTCCTGGGTGTCGAAGCCGCACATCCAGCGCACGTCGCCGGCGGCCTCGTCCCAGAAGTAGAAGCGGTAGCGCTTCTGCAGCCGCCGCGACACCTCGTGCGGAAGCCTCGCGAACACGGCGTTCGCCTGCACCGGGTAGAGGATCTCCACCCCGTCCGTCTCCCGCACCCCCGCGGCCAGCCGCTGCGCCATCGCATTGGCGTGCCGGGCGTTGCGCAGCCACAGGTCCTTGGCGAGCAGCGCCTCCAACTGCACCGATACGAACCGCATCTTGGACGGGAGCTGCATCGACATCTTGCGGACGTGCTTCATCAGCCGGACCGCGTCCGGGTTGAGCACCACCACGGCCTCGCCGAACATCATGCCGTTCTTGGTGCCGCCGTACGACAGCACGTCCACGCCGACCGTGTTCGTGAAGGCCCGCATGGGCACGTCGAGCGAGGCCGCGGCGTTGGCTATCCGGGCACCGTCCAGGTGGACCTTCATGCCCTTGCCGTGGGCGTGCTCGCAAATCGCCCGGACCTCGTCGGGGGTGTACACCGTGCCGAGCTCGGTGTTCTGGGTGATCGAGACGACCTGCGGCATCGCACGGTGCTCGTCCTCCCAGCCCCAGGCCTGCCGGTCGATGAGCTCGGGGGTGAGCTTGCCGTCCGGCGTGGGGACGGTGAGCAGCTTGAGGCCGGCCATCCGCTCGGGTGCGCCGCCCTCGTCGACGTTGATGTGCGCCGACTCGGCGCAGATCACGGCGCCCCAGCGGTCGGTCAGGGCCTGGAGGGCCGTGACGTTGGCTCCAGTGCCGTTGAACACCGGGTAGGCCTGTGCGTAAGGGCCGAAGTGGCTGCGGATGACCTTCTGCAGGTGTTCGGTGTACTCGTCCTCGCCGTAGGCGACCTGGTGGCCGCCGTTGGCCAGCGCGACGGCCTCCAGGATCTCCGGGTGCACCCCGGCGTAGTTGTCGCTCGCGAAACCGCGCACCGCCGGGTCGTGGTGGCGGCGGGCATCGGTTTTCACGGTTGCGGAGTGAGCCACAGACGCTGTCCGTTCACATCGATTGCGGGCCGCTCCCAGACGCCGGCGATGGCCTCGGCCAGCTCCTTGACGTCGGTGAAGCCCGCGAACTTCGCCTGGGGACGATCGGCGCGCATCGCGTCGTGCACCAGGGCCTTGATGACCAGGATCGCAGCAGCGGCCCCCGGACCGTCCTCGCCCCCGGCCTTGCGGAAGGAGTCGGCCAGGGCGAGCGTCCAGGCCTCGGCGGCCGCCTTGCCCGCGTTGTACGCGGCGTTGTTGGCGACCGGCTTGTGCGCGCCGGACTGGCTGACCAGGACGTAGCGACCGCGGTCGCTGCGCAGCAGGCCGTCGTGGAAGGCGAGCGAGGTGTGCTGGACGGTGCGGATGAGGAGCTTCTCCAGGAAGTCCCAGTCCGCGAGGTCGGTGTCGGTGAAGGAGGTGCTGCCGCGCCAGCCGCCCACGAGGTGGACGAGCCCGTCGATGCGGCCGAACTCCTTCTCGGTCCGGTCGGCCCAGGCCTTGGTGGCGTCGAGGTCGAGCAGGTCCACGGTGTCACCGGTGACGGTGGCGCCGCCGTGGGCGTAGCGCGCCGCGTCCACGGCCTCCGCGAGGCGCTCCGGATCCGCGTCCGACGCTATGACGACGGCACCCGCCTCGGCGAGGCGGAGCAGGGCGGCGCGGCCGGCGGGCCCGCCGGCCCCGGCCACCGCGACCACCGCTCCCTGGAGCTTCCCGTTGCCGTTCCCGGAGCCGTTCATCTGTGCAGCCTCCTGTGGGCGAGTGCTCACGCGGCGACTCGCGCGGCGTTTCCAGCGTTCTCGGCGCTCTGAGCGTTCCGGGCGGTGATGCCCTTGGTCGAGGCGATCACTCCCTTGAGCTTCTTGGCAAGCGCCTCATAGAACATGCTGAGCGGAAACTCGTCCGGAAGCACGTCGTCCACGAGCTTTCGCGGCGGCTGCGTGAGGTCGAGGGCGTCGGGGCCCTTGGCCCAGCGGGATCCCGGGTGCGGGGCGAGGTACTCGGCGACCAGCTCGTACGCCTTGAACCAGTGGACGAGCTTGGGGCGGTCGATGCCGGCCCGGTAGAGGTCCTCGATCTCGGCGCACAGCTGGTTGGTGACCTGCGGGGCACGCATCCAGTCGATGCGCAGCTTGTTGTCCGTCCACCGCACGACGTCGTGCTTGTGGAGGTACGCGAAGAGCAGCTGGCCGCCGAGCCCGTCGTAGTTGCGGTTGCGGTCGCCCGACACCGGGAAGCGGAACATCCGGTCGAAGAGGACGGCGTACTGCACGTCGCGGCCGTGTTCGTTGCCCTCGGACTCCAGCTTCACGGCCTCCTTGAAGGCGGTGAGGTCGCAGCGCAGCTCCTCCAGGCCGTACATCCAGAACGGCTGGCGCTGCTTGATCATGAAGGGGTCGAACGGCAGGTCGCCATGGCTGTGGGTGCGGTCGTGGACCATGTCCCACAGGACGAAGGCCTTCTCGCAGCGCTCCTGGTCGGTGACCATGGCGGCGATGTCGGAGGGCAGCTCGATGCCCAGGATGTCGACGGCGGCCTCGGTGACCTTGCGGAAGCGGGCGGCCTCGCGGTCGCAGAAGATCCCGCCCCAGGTGAAGCGCTCGGGGGCCTCGCGGACGGCGATGGTCTCCGGGAAGAGCACGGCGGAGTGCGTGTCGTAGCCCGCGGTGAAGTCCTCGAAGGTGATGCCGAGGAAGAGCGGGTTGTCGTACCGGGTGCGCTCCAGCTCGGCGAGCCACTCGGGCCACACCATCCTGAGCGCGACGGCTTCCAGATTGCGGTCCGGGTTGCCGTTCTGGGTGTACATAGGGAAGACGACCAGGTGCTGGAGCCCGTCGGCGCGCTCCGCGGCCGGCTGGAAGGCCAGCAGGGAGTCCAGGAAGTCCGGCACCCCGAAGCCGTCCGCGGCCCATTTGCGCAGGTCAACCACGAGCGCCTGGTGGTACGCGGTGGCGTGCGGCAGCAGGGGGGACAGCGTCTGCACGGCACGGACCACGCGCTCGACGGCCGCCTCGACGACAGACCGGGCGGGGGCGCCGTCGGCCTCGAAGTCGATGGAACCGTCCTTGGCCTGCCAGGGGCGGATCTCCTCCACGGCGGCCTTGAGCTCGGGCCACGCAGGGTGGTCGACCACCCGCGCCCCGGCGGTTATCACGGCACCGCCGGCACCCGGCACAAGAGTTTCCGTCATGTCACTTCCTCCACAGGAGAACCTCACGTCAAGGCAGCGTATGCATGTGAGGCTCTTCCGTTCAAGTGGTAACTCGGGAAATTATCCTGCATCACCCCCAGCTTCACCGAAATTCTTCCCGTTCTTCAGCGTGGAGCCGAGGACTCCGCCCAGCCGCTCGAAGCCCTCGCGGCCCTGCGGGAGGCGGGAGCCGGCCCGCCGGGCGGGCGCGCGGAGGGGCGGGGCTCACGCGGAATCCGAGGTCGGCAGGGCCCGCCGTCAAGCCGACGGGGGCGCGCCCACGCCCGGGTGACGCGGCAGGACCACGGTCCCGCGCTCGACCCGGGCGGGAAACGGCCATATGGCCCTTCCCGGCCCCTGCACGGGCGGTCCCATCGCATCGTCGGCGCACTAGCATGCGTCCTCATCGCGCGGCCGGTCGGGACACCGCGACCGCGCGGAGAGCCGCCGTCGACGGAAGCGAGAGAACCTTGACTTTCCTCACCATCGGTCACCGCGGGGTCATGGGTGTCGAACCGGAGAACACCCTGCGGTCCTTCCTCCGCGCGGAACGTTCCGGCATGGACGTCATCGCGCTGGATCTCCGGCTGAGCAAGGACGGCGCCCTCGTCGTCCTGCACGACCCCGACGTGGACCGGACCACCGACGGCTCGGGCGCCGTCGCCGACCTGACCCTGGCCGAACTGCGCGAGCTGGACGCCGGTCAGGGCGAGCACGTGCCGGTCTTCGAGGAGGCGCTGGACGCGGTCCGGACACCGCTCCAGGTGTCGGTGCGGGACACGGCCGCCGTCGGCGTGCTCGCCGAGCTCATCCTGCGCCGCGACCTGACCGCGCGGGTGGAGGTCGCCTCCTTCCACGAGGCGGTGCTCAGCGAGACGGCCCGGCTGGTGCCGGGCGTCCGGACCACGTTGTACGCGAGCCCGCACGGAGGGGACATCGTGGACCGGGCGCTGGCCGCGGGCGCCTCGGCGATCGCCCTGGACATCCGGCTGCTCACGCTGGAGACCGTGGAGTCGGCGCACGCCGCCGGGCTCCGGGTGATCGGCTGGACGGTCAACACCCTGGAGCAGCTGCGCCTGGCGCGGGCCCTCGAACTGGACGGCGTGGCCACCGACTTCCCGGAGATCCGCAGTACGGGCCGCTTCATGGCGTGAGGGCGGCCCTCAGAGGCAATAGTGCTGTGACCGGAAAGGTTTGCCGGTAAGCCCGCGGCGTCCGGTGCACTGCACTCGCTTCGCCTCGGCTCTTCGCCCCATCCTTCGGATGCCGAGCTGCATCGCAAGGCGGAGGGCCACAGCTCGTACTCGGCCGTACTCGCGCGGTCCGACAGCTCGGCCTCCAAGGTCCTCGAAGAGGAGCCGAGACGCAGTGAGCGCAGCGAACGCAGTGCAGCGAGATGCCGTGCCGGGCGTCGCGGGCCGGTGAACCTTTCCGGTCACAGCACTAGGGGAACGAGAGGGATTAGAGGGACTTGACCAGCAGCTCGAAGGCCAGGTCGTCACGGAGCGGAATGCCGAAGCGCTCGTCGCCGTAGGGGAAGGGGCTCAGCTCGCCGGTGCGCCGGTACCCGCGGCGCACGTAGTAGGCGATGAGCTCCTCCCGTACGTTCACCACCGTCATCCGCATCTCCTGCGCGCCCCACGTCTCGCGGGCGCGGCGCTCGGCCTCGGCGAGGATCTCCTTGCCGAGGCCGCCGCCCTGGAGGCCGGGGCGAACCGCGAACATCCCGAAGTAGGCGTGGTCGCCGCGGTGTTCGAGCTGGCAGCAGGCGACGAGTTCACCGGCGCGCTCGACGACGAGCAGGGTGCCGTCGGGGGCGTTGATGATCTGGCGGACCCCGTCCTCGTCGGTGCGCCGGCCCTCCAGGTAGTCCGCCTCCGTGGTCCAGCCGCCGCGGCTGGCGTCCCCGCGATAGGCCGACTCGACGAGTGCCACCAGCTCCGTCACGTCCGCCTCTACGGCGCTGCGGAAACTCAGGGCGGCGGGATGGGCGGTCGACATCGGGGGCTCCGTTCTGCGCAGTGGCATATGACATGCCCGGTACATCACGGAGAGCCTAACCCGGGGCGGCGTGCGGGCCGTCGTGGGCGGGCATCTCTTCCCGTGACCCCGACGAACCGGGAGGTTCCGCCGTGCACGGTCCCGCCATGTCCTTCTCCGCTTCCGCCTCCTCCTGGCTCCTCGTCCTGCTGTGCGCGGTGAGCGGTGCGTACTGCCTGGTGCGGGCACGCAGAGCCGGCCGGGACGCGCGCGGCGCGGCGGCGGGCGAGGCGCTGATGGGCTTCGGCATGGCGCTGATGGCCGTGCCCCCGGGGATCGGACCGTGGGGGCCCGGGATCCTGCTGGCCCTCTTCTGCGGGATCGCGGTGCACGCCCTGTGGCTGCTGCGGGGCGGCATGCACCACGCGCACCACCTGGTCGGCTCGGTGGCCATGGCCTACATGGCGCTGACGGCGGCGGCCGCCGGGAACGGCCACGGGAGCGGCTCCGGGCACGGCGCGGGGGCACCGCTCGTCACCGGGGTGCTCCTGCTCTACTTCGCGGGGTACGTCCTGCTGGGCGGGGCCCGCCTGGTCACGGCGGGCGGGGGGCCGCAGCCGGCCTCGGCGGCTCCCGGCGGTCCGCCCCTGAGGTCGGCCGAACTGACCCGTGCCTGCCGACTGGCCATGGGGATGGGGATGTTGGCCATGCTGATCACGATGTGACACCCCGGGCAGACGTGTCCTGCGTCACCAATCACTCCAGGCCGTACCCGCAGGTAGGCCCGCGCTCATAGGCTGGCGGACATGATGGTCCCCGCCGTTCTCCTCCTGCTCGGCGCCCTGACCGCGGTGCTCGCGCCCCGTCTGCTGGCCCGCGCCGAATGGCCCGAGCGTGAACCCGTCGTCGCCCTGTGGGTCTGGCAGTGCGTGGTGGGCGCGGTCCTCCTGTGCTTGGCACTGTCGATGCTGCTCAGCGCCGCGGCCGGCTGGCACGCCGTGCGCGGCCGGCTCTTCGCCGCCGCCCCGCACGGGGTGGTGGACGCGTACGCGCTGGGCGCCTCCGGCGGCGCCTGGGCCGTCGGCACGACGCTCGCGCTGGCGGGCGGCGCCCTGTGGACCGGGGCGATGCTGACCCGGGAAGTGCTGCGGGCGCGGGCCCGGCGGCGCGCGCGGGGCACCGAAATGCTGACTCGGGCCCCCCTGCTGCCCGGGGAGGACCCCTCCGGGACCCGGCTCGTCGTCCTGGAGGGGCCGCGACCGGACGCCTGGTGGCTGTCCGGCCCCGCCCCGCAGCTGGTCGTCACGACGGCGGCCCTGGGCCGGCTCAAGGGGAGCCAGCTGGATGCCGTGCTCGCGCACGAGCAGGGGCACGCGGCGGCCCGGCACGACTGGCTGCTGCACTGCTCACGGGCGCTGGCCGGCGGGTTCCCGCAGGTGCCGGTCTTCGCGGCGTTCGAGGCGCAGATGCACCGGCTGGTGGAGCTGGCCGCCGACGATGTGGCCTCCCGGCGGTTCGGCCGGCTGACGATCGCGCTGGCCCTGGTCGGACTGAACGAGGACCGGGGGGTGTTCGGGCCCTGCCCGACGCCGCAGGCGCACGTCCCGCAGCGGGTGCGGCGCCTGTTGTCCGCCGCTCCCCGCCTGCCCGCGGCCCGCCGGCTGCGGCTGACGGCGCTGGCCACGCTCGTTCCGGCGGTGCCGCTGCTGGTGGCCTTCGTACCGGGGCTCAGCGCCCTGGCGTAGGCAGTTGGACGGATCGCCCGGGGAGCGGGCCGGGCGGGGCCGGGCGGGTTTTCGCGACGCGGCCGGGGGCCCGGCGCGGTGCGGGAGTCCGGCGGTGCGAGGATCGCCCTATGCGGAACGAACACCTACGGCGGACGGGCGTCGGCTGTGCGCTGCTCGCCGCCGTCCTGACAGCGCTGGTGGTGGCGGGGTGGCGGCCGCTCCTCTCGTACGACGACCAGGTCGCCCGGGACCTCCACGCCCACGCCGTCGCCCACCCCGGCGTCACCGGGCTCATGCGGGTGCTCTCCGACTGGGTGTGGGACCCCTGGACCATGCGGGCCCTGGCCGCCCTCGCCTGTGTGTGGCTGTGGCGGCGTGGTGAGCGGGAACGCTCCGTGCGGGTGGCGCTGGCCACGGTGGTCGCCTCGGCCGTGCAGCAGGGGGTCAAGGCGGTGACGGACCGTGAGCGCCCGGTGTGGCCCGACCCGGTCGACTCGGCCAACTACGCGGCTTACCCCTCCGGGCACGCCATGACGGCGGCGGTGGTGTGCGGTCTGCTGCTCTGGCTGCTCCCCCGGCCGGCCGCGCGGCAGCCGGAGCGGCCGGCGTCCCCGAGACGGTCGGCGTGGGCGGTGCGGAGCGCCTGGGCGGTGGCGGCCGTCTCCGTGCTCGGCGTCGGTTTCACCCGGGTCTACCTCGGCGTGCACTGGATGTCCGATGTCTTCGCGGGCTGGCTGCTGGGCGTGGCCCTGGTGGCGCTCGCGACCTCCGGAGCCGGCCTCCCCCAGCGGGCCCGCTCCATCGCCCGGTGCGGTAGATGATCTCCCCCAGGATTCACCCAGCGTCCCGCATCGGAGCGTAAGAAGCAGGCCTGACCTGCTAGGGGCATGCCTGCTCTGGGCGATCCCCCGTGTCACCCAGAGCAGACGGTCCCCGCGCGCTGAGTATATTGGCTGAGAGCCAGTCAACGCAGGAGTAAGCATGTCCCCGCGCAGCGCATCGGTCAATGAAGAATTGCGCAGACGTTCCCGGGAGCGGCTGCTCCAGGCCACGGTCGAACTCGTCGCGGAGCGCGGCTACGAGGCCACCACCCTCGGCGACATCGCCGACCGGGCGGGCACCGCACGCGGTCTGGTCTCGTACTACTTCCCCGGCAAGCGGCAGCTGCTCCAGTCGGCGGTGCACCGGCTCATGCACCTCACCCTGCAGGCGGCGCTGGAGCGGGAACCGCAGCGCACCGACGAACACGCGGGGCGCGAGCGCCTCGCCCGCGCCGTGGACGCGATCCTCGGGCTGGCCCGGGACCAGCCGCTGCTGATGCGGACGCACATGGCGGGCATCCTGACGGCCGAGGGCTTCGTACAGTGTCCCGAACAGCAGCGGCTGGCGGAGCTGTTGCGGGACACGATCGCCCGGTACGGCTCGGCGGACGTGGACGCGGACTACCCGCTGCTGCGGGCCCTGCTGATGGGCGCCGTGGTGGCGGTCCTGCTGCCCGGCGCGCCGATGCCGCCGGCCCGGCTGCGGGCCGAGCTGTTCCAGCGCTACGGGTTGGACTGGGAGCTCGGTGTCCCGCCGGACGGAGGGCCGCCCGGCGGGACGTTCGCGCTTCAGGGCTAGTGGGGTGAGGGGACGGCTAGCGGTACTCGGGCTGGGTCTGCACGTTGAGCCGGTCCAGCCGCACCCCCTTGGCGCTGTCGGTGCGCCAGTCGTCGAGCCGCAGCACGTCCAGGCCCTTGGCGATGTCGTTCGAGTAGATGTGCCCGTTGTAGTAGTACGCCGACCAGGACCCGCCGAGCGCGAGCCGGTCCGTGGTGAGCGGTCCGCGCTCGAAGTAGCCGATCTCCTGGGGGCGGGCGGAGTCGGTGAAGTCCCATACGGAGACGCCGCCCTGGTACCAGGCCTGCACCATGATGTCGCGGCCGCCGCCGACGGGGATCAGGGAGCCGTTGTGGGCCACGCAGTTCTCGGTGTCGGCCTGGTGGCGCGGGATCTTGTAGTAGCTGCGGAAGACGAGTTTGCGCGCGTCGCCGCTGCCGGTGATGTCGTAGACGCCGTTGGCGCCGCGGTTCGGCCCGGTGGCCTCGTTGCAGGTGGCGCCGCCACCACCGCCGAGCTCGTCGGTGAAGACCACCTTGTTCGCCCGCTCGTTGAAGGTGGCCGAGTGCCAGAAGGCGAAGTTCACGTTGTCCTGCACCCGGTCGATGACCCTCGGCTGCTCGGGCTTGCTGATGTCGAAGATGATCCCGTCGCCCATGCAGGCGCCGGCGGCCAGGTTCCTGGACGGCAGCACCGTGATGTCGTGGCAGCCGGTGGTCTTGGAGACACCGGGGTGGGTGGGCCCGCCCGGGTTTCCGCCGTCCGGGAAGAGGACCGGGAAGGCGACCACCGCGGCCTGCGTCGGGGCCTTCTTGGGGACCTTGACCACCGAGATGCCGTCGTGCGGCGGCTGGCAGTCGGGGAAGGCCGCGTTCGGGCTGTACGAGGCGACGTAGACGTAGAGGTCGCGGCCGCCCGGAACCAGCGTGTGGGTGTGGGAACCGCAGGCGGTCTCGACGGACTTGATGTACTTCGGGTTGCTCTTGTCCTTGATGTCGAAGATCTTGATCCCTTCCCACGAGGACTTCTCGGTCGCGGGCTGCGAGACGCTGCTGCAGGAGTCGTCGCTGCGCGAGGAGTCGGTGGAGAGGAAGAGCAGGTCACCGTGGACGGAGATGTCGTTCTGGCCGCCGGGGCAGAGGACCCGGCTGACGGTCTTCGGTGCTTTCGGGTTCCCGATGTCGTAGATCGTGAAGCCGTCGTAGCTGCCCGCGTAGGCGTACTTGCCCTGGAAGGCGAGGTCGGTGTTGAGGCCGTCCGGGACGGCGCTGGGGATGTTGGCCAGGGGTTTGATGTTGCGGCTGTGGACGATCGCGTCCTGGCCGGGGATCTCGCCCGGGGCGAGTTCTCCGCCCGGTGGCGCGCTCTGCCCGGATTCGGCGGTGCGGCCGGGCGTTAAGTCGCCCGGGTCGGGGGTCGCGGCCGCGGGTCCGGCCGCCAGGAGCGTGGCGATGAGCCCGGCCGCCGCGGCGGCCGCCCCCAGTCTCCCGTGCCGCACTCGGGTGGTGTGCAACGAGGTCACTGTGCCCTCCGATGGGAGTGACATCGGTTCCGTCCTCAGTGGGAACGGAACCAGGACCCCGGCAGTATCTTCCTTTCCATGGACATGGCAAAAGGGTTACGCCGAATCCCCTGGGCGGCCATGGCCGCCGCCCTCCTCCTCACACTCACCGGCTGCCAGGACGACGACGGCGCCGACGCGGCGAAAGACGGCGGCGCCGTGGTGATCGCACCCGGCGGTCCGGGGGACAAGGCTCGCACCCTGTCCCCGGAGCAGGCTGCGAAGGAACGGCCCGACGACACCCCCAACGCAGCCGACCACGCCTACGTACGGGGCATGATCGAGCACCACCGGCAGGCCCTGACGATGAGCTCCCTCGCTCCGGCGCGGGCCTCGGCGGACGGGGTGAAACGGCTCGCGGAGCGGATCACCGCCGCGCAGCGGCCCGAGATCGCGGCCATGGAGATGTGGTCGGCCCGCCATCCCGCACCGGCCGCGGGCCAGGGGTCAGGCGGACACGACCACGGCACGATGCCGGGCATGGCGACGGAGCAGCAGCTCAAAGAGCTGGCGGACGCCGCGGGGGCCGACTTCGACCGGCTCTTCCTGAAGCTGATGACCGCCCACCACGAGGGCGCGCTGAAGATGGCCGCCGAGGCGCTGGCCGGCGGCAACAACGTGATGGTCGAGGAGATGGCCACCGAGGTCGTGGCCACGCAGAGCGCCGAGATCCACCGGATGCGCGCGATGGGCTGACGGGCGCGGGAGCGGGTGTCATGCTGGGAACCACCTGCGGGAGGAGTTCCGCCGTGCTTCGTGTCGCCGTCGTCGGATCGGGCCCCAGCGGGGTCTACGCCGCCCAGACACTGGTCGAGCAGCGTGAGGTGCCGGGCGTGCGCGTGGACGTACTGGACCGGCTGCCCGCTCCGTACGGACTCGTGCGGTACGGGGTCGCCCCCGACCACGAGAAGATCAAGTCTCTCCAGGGCAGCCTGCGCACCGTGCTGGAGGACGAGCGGATCCGCTTCCTCGGAAACGTCGAGGTCGGCGGCGAGCAGCTGTCCACGCGGCGGCTGCTCGAGCTGTACCACGCGGTGGTGTACTGCGTGGGGGCGGCGCGGGACCGGCTGCTCGGCATCCCCGGTGAGGAGCTGGCCGGGGTGCATTCCGCTACGGCCTTCGTGTCCTGGTACAGCGGTCATCCCGATGCGGCGTCCGAGGCCTTCGGCCTGCCGGGCGTGGGCTCGGCGGTGGTGGTCGGGGCGGGCAACGTCGCCGTCGACGTGACCCGGATGCTGGCCCGGGGCCTGCCGGAGCTCACGCCGACCGACATGCCGCAGCCCGCGCTCGGCGCATTGGCGGACAGCGGGGTGCGCACGGTGGCGATGGTGGCCAGACGCGGGCCCTCGCAGGGCAAGTTCACCACCAAGGAGCTGCGCGAACTGGGCACGCTGCCCGGGGTGGACACCCTGGTGGACCCGGCCGAACTGGCCATTGACCCCACGTACGCCGACCCGGGCGCGGCGGCCGCGCTGCCCGCGGTGGCGCGCAGGAACCTCGAGGTGCTGCGCGGCTGGGCCCAGCAGGGCCCGGGCGACGCCCGGCGCCACATCGCCCTGCGGTTCTACCTGCGGCCGGTGGAGGTCCTGGGCGGGCCCGACGGCCGGGTCGTCGCGATGCGCTTCGAGCGGACCGCCCCCGACGGCCGCGGCGGGGTGAGCGGTACGGGCGTGTACGAGGACATCGAGGCGCAGTTGGTGCTGCGGTCGGTCGGCTACAAGGGCGTCCCGCTGCCCGGCCTGCCCTTCGACCCGGCGACGGGTACGGTCCCGCACGCCGCGGGCCGGGTCCTGCGCGCGGGCCGGGCCTCGCCCGGCGAGTACGTGGCGGGCTGGATCAAGCGCGGCCCGACCGGGGTGATCGGCACCAACCGGCCCTGCTCCAAGGAGACCGTGTCCTCGCTGCTCCAGGACGCGGGGATGCTGGCCCGGCGCGAGCTGCCCGGAGATCCCCTCGACGTCCTGGGGGCGGCGGGTCTGCGCCCGGTGCTGTGGCCGGGCTGGCTCGCCATCGAATCGGCGGAGGCCGAGCTGGGGCGCTCGCTGGGCCGCCGCTCGGTGAAGATCCCGGACTGGCCCGGGCTGCTGGGAGCGGCGGGCCTGGCATAGGGGCATGCCGTCGGGCCATGCCGCGTGACCGTCACCGTCGGCCGCTTCCCTCGGCACTTCCATCGGCCGCTTCCTTCGCCCGTATCCACTGACGGGAGCTGTCAGTGGATACGCCATAGCCTCGCGGCATGAACGCCATTGTCGAACTGCGCCAGTACACCCTCCGCCCGGGAGCGCGGGACACCCTGATCGACCTCTTCGAGCGGGAGTTCGTCACCGGACAGGAGGCGGTCGGCATCACCGTGGGCGGCCGGTTCCGGGACCTGGACGACCCGGACCGCTTCGTCTGGCTCCGCGGCTTCTCGGACATGGAGGCGCGGGCCCGGGCTCTGCACGCCTTCTACTCCGGCCCCGTATGGCAGGCCCACCGTGATGCCGCCAACGCGACCATGCTGGACTCGGACGACGTGCTCCTGCTGCGCGGACCGGGTTTCGCGGCCCCGGACACCGCCGGGCCGGTGGTCGCGACCGTCTGCCGTCCCTCGGACGCCGCGGACTTCGCCGCCCACTTCGAGCAGCACCTGCGCCCCGCTCTGGCCGCCGCCGGAACTCCCGCACTGGGGGTCCACCGCACCGAGCACGCGGAGAACGACTTCCCCGCGCTGCCGGTCCGGACCGGTGAGGACGTCCTGCTCTGGTTCACGGCGGGAGAGGCAGAGCCCCTGCCGGACCTGTCGGCCCGTCTGAAGTCGCCTCCGCAGCGGCTGCGGCTGGAGCCCGTGCGGAGCCGGCGCGCTTGATACCCGTCCCGAGCCGGCGCGCTTGATACCCGTCCCGAGCCGGCGCGCTTGATGCCCGTCCGGCGGCCGTCAGCCGGCCAGCCGCGCCTCCTCGGCGGCGGCGGACGTGAGGACGCTGTCGAGGAGGCCGGGGAAGAGGGACTCCAGCTCGTCGCGGCGCAGGCCGTTGAGCTTGGTCGTGCCGCGGTAGGTCTGACGTACGACGCCGCTCTCGCGCAGGACGCGGAAGTGATGGGTCGTGGTCGATTTGGTGACGGGCAGCTCGAAGGACGAGCAGGCCAGTTCGGCGTCCGAGCCCGCGAGATCGCGGACGATGGACAGCCGGACCGGATCGGAGAGCGCGTGCAGCACTCCCTCCAGGCGGATGTCGGTGGCTTCGGGGTGGGCGAGGGCGCGGGCCGCGTCACGTTCCGTCATGTGCCTGCTCCGCTCATCCGGCTTGGCTGTCGTTTTGCCTGTCGTTTTGCCTGTCGTTCGGCTCGTTCGGGACCCATCGTACGAGAGTCGTCGTAGGAGCGGCGGGGTGCGGCCCGGGCAGGGGGCGCCCGAGCCGCATCCGCTTCACCAGGACCGGTGGTACTGGTCGGGCGTACGGAGCTCCGCGCCGAGTTCGGCGGCCGCGCGGCGGGCCCAGTACGGGTCACGCAGCAGCTCGCGGCCCAGCAGCACCGCGTCGGCCTCGCCGTTGGCCAGGACCTTCTCGGCCTGGGCCGGCTCGGTGATCAGGCCGACGGCGGCCACGGGCAGCGTGGTCTCGGCCTTGACGCGGGCCGCGAACGGCACCTGGTAGCCGGGGCCGACCGGGATGGTCACCCCGGGGGCGAGGCCGCCGGTGGAGACGTCCAGGAGGTCCACCCCGTGCTCCTGGAGCAGCCGGGCCAGTTCGACCGTCTCGTCGGTGCTCCAGCCGTCCCGTTCCAGCCAGTCGGTGGCGGAGATCCGGAAGAACAGCGGCAGCTCCTCGGGCCACACCGCCCGTACGGCGTCCACGACGTCGAGGGCGAAGCGGGTCCGGTTCTCGAAGGAGCCGCCGTACGCGTCGGTGCGCTTGTTGCTGTGCGGAGAGAGGAACTCGCCGATCAGGTACCCGTGGGCGCCGTGGATCTCGACGATCTCGTACCCCGCGGTGAGTGCGCGCCCGGCCGCGGCCGCGAACTGGCCGACGATCTCGTGAATCTCCTCGTGCGTCAGCTCGTGCGGCACCGGGTGGCCCTCGGCGAACGGCACGGCGCTCGGGGCGCTCGGCTGCCAGCCATGGGCCTCGGGTCCGACCGGACCGCCGCCCTTCCAGGTCCGGTCGGTGGACGCCTTTCGGCCGGCATGGGCGATCTGGATGCCGGGCACCGTCCCCTGGGCCTTGAGGAAGGAGGTGATCCGGCGCAGCGCCTCGACCTGGGTGTCGTTCCAGATGCCGAGGTCGTAGGGGGAGATCCGGCCCTCCGGGGAGACGGCGGTGGCCTCCTGGATGATCAGGCCGGTGCCGCCGACGGCGCGGGCCGCGTAGTGGGCGAAGTGCCAGTCGTGGGCGACGCCCGCGTTCGGGCCGAAGGCCTCGGCGCTGTACTGGCACATCGGGGCCATCCACACGCGGTTCGGGATGGTGACCGACCGCATGGTCCAGGGGGTGAACAGGGCGGTGAAGGTAGCGGGGGCAGCACTCATCAGGGCTCTCCAGAGGTCACCGTGCGCGCCGGGGGTCGGCGGCTAAGTACGAGACTCACCGTACTACGAAAACCCTCGTACTACGAGACCTCTCGTACAAGCATGTCCAGTTCCGCGCGCAAGGCCCCGGCCAGGGCGTCCACGTCCGGAACGGCGGCCGCGTCGGCGACCAGTCCGTAGTGGACCGTGCCCTTGTAGGTGGAGACCGCGACGGCGAGGGACTGGCCGCGGGCGAGCGGCGCGAGCGGGTAGACCTCCCGGACGCGGCTGCCGCCGAGGGAGAAGGTCAGGCCGGGCAGCGGGACGCTGGTGATCAGGATGTCGTAGAGCAGCCGGGCGGCCTGCGCCACGAGCGGGCCGCCGAGCCGGTGGCCGAGCGGGTGGACGTGGTCGGCGAGCAGCGCGACGGCACCGGCGCCGCGCGCGGGCCCGGCGTCCTTGTTGCGGTCCATCGCGATCCGGACGCGGTACAGGCGGCGCAGCGCGTCGGGTTCGCAGAGCGGGAGCCGGAGCAGGTACCCGGAGAGCCGGTTCCCGGCGCCGCCGCCCCCGGGGCCGCGGCGGCGGGACACCGGGATCAGCGCGCGCGGGCCGGGCTCCCGGGGCGCGGGGGCACCGCGCCCGGCCAGCCAGCGCCGCAGCGCGCCGGCGACCAGGGTGATCAGCACGTCGTTCACCGTGCCGCCGGTGGTCTTGCGGATCAGGTTGACCTCGTCCAGGTCGAGCGCGAGGCCCGCGACCGTCCGGGTACCCGCCACGCCGGCCGGGTCGGCGGTGAGCGCTTCGGGGACCCCGAGCGGCAGCCCGGCGCGCGCCACGGCCGCGCCGATCTCCAGGGCCTGGCCGACGTCCTGCACCCGGGAGGCCAAGGCTCCGGGCAGGCGGCTCAGCGCGGATCCGGCCCGCTGTTCGGGCAGCGGTCGCGCGGGAGCACGCAGGGGTGGCCCCTCGTCGAAGAGGGAGGCGGCCAGGGCGAGCGCGCCCAGACCGTCGGCGAGGGCGTGGTGGAACTTGAACAGCACCGCGAAGGAGTCGGGGTCCGGCCCGGCCAGTACGTGCGCCTCCCACGGCGGAAGGCGGCGGTCCAGCGGCCGGGCCATCAGCGGGCCCGCGGCGGCCGGCAGATCCGCCGCCGCAGGCTGCGGCCCCTCCCGACCGGGCGCGCCGGTCGCCGTCGCCGTCGTCGTCCGTACGAGGAACACGTGCCGCGCCGGGTCGAAATCGGGGTCGGGCGACCAGGCGGCCGCGCCGAAGGGCAGCAGCACGTCGTGGATGCGGCGGCGCAAGCCCGGGACGGCGGCGCAGCGGGCGGTGAGCAGTTCGGCGGCGTGCTCGGCGGCGCCGGGGCCGGCGGCGGTGAAGACCGCGAGGGCGCCGAGGTGCATGGGGTGGGCGGCGGATTCGATCCGCCAGAAGGCGAGGTCGAGCGGGGACAGGTGCTCGGTGGCCACGTAGGTCCTCTCGCATGCGGCAGCAGAAACCTGAAGTCAATCCATTTCGGACACCCTCATGCAAGCAACAACCATTTCCATAGCGTGAATGATCGGTATCGATCACCTACTTAGAGCCTCGCGGCGCCCGCCGGGCCCCTGTCAGTGGGTGGGTGCACACTGGCCGGAAAGACGCCCGCAAGGAACGCCCTGCAAGGACGACGAAGTCCGGAGGTGCCGGCCATGGCCGACGTACTGCTGCTCGTGGGAACCCGCAAAGGACTCTTCATCGGCCGCCGACAAGGCGGCGGCCAGTGGGAGTTCGGCGAGCCCCGGTTCAACGCCCAGGCCGTCTACGCGGTCGCGATCGACCGGCGGGGCCCGGCGCCGCGGCTGCTGGTCGGCGGGGACAGCTCGCACTGGGGACCTTCCGTCTTCAGCTCCGACGACCTGGGGGCGACCTGGCACCAACCCGCCGCGGCCGCCGTGAAGTTCCCCCAGGACACCGGCGCCTCTCTGGAGCGTGTCTGGCAGCTGCAGCCGGCCGGGCCCGAGGCCCCGGACGTGGTCTATGCGGGGACGGAGCCGGCCGCGTTGTTCCGCTCGGCGGACCGCGGCGAGTCCTTCGAGCTGGTCCGCCCCCTGTGGGAGCACCCGAGCCGTAAGAGCTGGATGCCGGGCGGCGGTGGCGAGGCGCTGCACACGGTCCTGACGGACTCCGCCGACCCGGAGGTGGTCACGGTGGCGGTCTCCACCGCCGGGGTGTTCCGGACCAAGGACGGCGGGGCGAGCTGGGCACCCTCCAACGAGGGGGTCTCGGCGGTCTTCCTGCCGGACCCCCATCCCGAATTCGGCCAGTGCGTGCACAAGATCGCCCGGGACGCCGGAGATCCGGACCGGCTGTATCTGCAGAACCACTGGGGTGTCTACCGCAGCGACGACGCGGGGGCCCGGTGGACGGACATCGGCGGCGGGCTCCCCTCGGACTTCGGCTTCGCCGTGGCAGCCCACCCCCACCGGCCGGACACCGCGTACGTCTTCCCGCTCAACGCCGACTCCGACCGGGTCCCGGCCGAGCACCGGTGCCGTGTCTTCCGCACGCAGGACGCGGGCGCCAGTTGGGAACCGCTGACGCGGGGACTGCCGGCCGACGACCACTACGGCACGGTGCTGCGGGACGCGCTGTGCACGGACGACGCGGATCCGGCGGGGATCTACTTCGGCAACCGCAACGGCGAGTTGTACGCCAGCCACGACGACGGGAACAGCTGGCACCTGCTGGCCGAGCACTTGCCGGACGTGCTGTGCGTGCGGGCGGCGGTGCTGAGCCGGTAGAAGGCCCGGTGGATCGGCCAGTAGAGTGATCCACCGTGGCAGCACGACCGTTGAACGAGATCGTCGAGCCGGGCTGGGCCCGGGCTCTGGAGCCGGTGGCGGGGCAGATCGCCGCCATGGGTGACTTCCTGCGCGCCGAGGTCGCGGCCGGGAGAACGTACGTCCCGGCCGGGGCCAACGTGCTGCGCGCCTTCCAGCAGCCCTTCGACGAGGTCAAGGTCCTCATCGTCGGCCAGGACCCCTATCCCACCCCGGGGCACGCCGTCGGGCTGTCCTTCTCGGTGGCCCCCGAGGTGCGGCCCGTGCCGCCCAGCCTCGACAACATCTTCCTGGAACTGCACCGCGATCTCGGTACCGGCCGGCCCGCGAACGGCGACCTCACCCCCTGGACCCGGCAGGGCGTGCTGCTGCTCAACCGCTCCCTCACCACCGCCCCGCGCCGGTCGAACGCGCACCAGGGCAAGGGCTGGGAGCTCGTCACCGACCAGGCGATCCGGGCCCTGGCGGCACGCGGCAAGCCGCTGGTCTCCATCCTCTGGGGCCGGGCGGCCCGCAATCTGCGCCCCCTGCTCGGCGAACTGCCGGTGGTGGAGTCCTCCCACCCCTCCCCCAAATCCGCCGACTACGGATTCTTCGGCTCCAGGCCCTTCAGCAGGACGAACGAACTCCTGAAGGACCAGGGTGCACAGCCCGTGGACTGGCAGTTGCCCTCCGTCAGTTGAGCCTGTATGAAATTCACCGGATAAATACGGACAGATGCCGCCCGAGAAGGCCCTGCCCGAACACCCGGTTCCGATAAACCAGTAGCATGCGGCGCCATGAGCTCCCCCACTGGGCCCGCAAATGGCCTGCCCGTACGAATGCCGCGACCCCGCCAGACCGGACGGCACCGCCGGCCCGAGCCCGCGGTGGCGCCCGAGGGCGCGCCCGCGCTGGTGCTCGCCGTGCCCGGTGTCCCCTCCGCCGCCTCGCGGCAGCTCGCGGAAGAGATCATCAGCATCGGCCGCTCCGAACTGCCCGGCCTGGACGGCCGGATCGGCTTCCTCGACGGTGACGACGCCTCCGAGTTCCCGTCCCTGTCGGGCGTGCTGACCGCCATCGCGACCGAGCGCACCGCGCGCGCGGAGTTCGCCCGCGCCGCCGGCCACGAGGTGCCCGCGCCGACCGGGCCGGACGCCGTCGTCGTGCCGCTGCTGGCCGGCCCGGACGGCGATCTGCTGCGTCGCGTGCGCCAGGCGCTGATGGACTCCTCGGCCGCCGCCGAACTGGCCGACGTACTCGGCCCGCACCCGCTGCTCGCCGAAGGCCTGCACGTGCGGCTGTCCGAGGCCGGGCTGGCCCGCGCCGACCGCGCCCGGCTCTTCACGGTGACGACCGCCGCCGACGGCATCGTCCTGGCCACCACCGGTGGCGAGGAGGCCGTACAGGCCGCCGGGATCACCGGCATGCTGCTGGCCGCCCGGCTCGCCGTGCCCGTCAAGGCGGCCGCGCTGGATCAGGAGGGCTCGGTGGCCTCGGTCGCCGACCAACTGCGCCGCGAGGGCTCCGCCCAGCTGGCGCTCGCCCCGTACCTGATCGGCCCGGAGGCCGCCGAGGGGCTGCTGGACACCGCCTGCAAGGAGGCGGACTGCGCCGCCGCCGAGGTACTCGGCGCCTACCCCGCGCTCGGCAAGCTCGCCGTCGCGCAGTACTCCGCGGCCCTCGGGATCACCCAGGGCGCCGCGGCGAACTGACCCGTACCGTCGCACGGACGAGGGCCCGCTCCCGGGATCGCGGGGGCGGGCCCTCGTCCGTGCCGTGCGGGCGGTGGGCCCGACCGGGTCAGGCGAAGACCACGCAGGCGGCCGCGGGGACCTCCAGCCGGCCGGCCCGGCGCAGCTGCCCCGTCCGCTGGTCGACGTCGAACCACGTGACGTTCCCGGACCACTCGTTGGCCACGTACAGCCGGCGTCCCGAAGGGTCGGCCACGAGATCCCGAGGCCAGCTGCCGCCAGCGTCCACGGTGTCCGTGAGCTGCGGCTTCTCGGTCCTGCCGGAGAGCGAGAGGGTGGCGATGGCGTCGGCGCCCCGGATCGCCGCCCAGACGAAGCGCCCGTCCCGTGAGACGACCACCTCCGACGGATAGTCCCGTGCGGCCCCTGGAGAGCCCGCGGAGGCGACCGGAACCTCACCGACCGGTTCCAGCTGCCCCGACGCCGGATTCCAGCGGCAGACGGTCAGCTGCGGCTCCAGCTCGTGGAGTACGTACACCACGTCACCGTCCGGATGGAAGGCGAGGTGGCGGGGACCGGTCCCGGCGCGCAGCACGGTCTCGGCGTGCATCCGCAGCGCCCCCGTGGCCTGGTCGAGCGAGCAGACCCGTACCGAGTCGGTGCCGAGGTCCACGCTGAGCACCCAGCGGCCGGACGGGTCGGGCAGCACCTGGTGGGCGTGCGGCCGGTCCTGCCGGTCCGGATCGGGTCCGGAGCCCTGGTGCGCGAGCACGCGGGGCGGCCCGCCCAGGCTGCCGTCGGCGGCGAGCGGGAGGCTGCTGACACTGCCGGAGGTGTACTGGGCGGTGAGCAACCGGCGGCCGGCCACGCTGAGATGGGTGGGTCCGGAGCCTCCGACGCCGACGGCCGGGCCGAGGGCGGTGAGCCCCTCGGCGGTCGGGCGGAAGGCGGCCACCGCGCCCTGCTCGGTCTCGCTCACCGCGTAGAGCACACCCGAGACCGGGTCGAGGGTGAGGCAGGAGGGGTTCTCGGGGGCGTCTGTGACCGCGAGCGGGGTCAGCGCCCCGGTGGCCGGGTCCACCGCCGCCGTGAGGATCCCGCGGCCGCCCCCCGAGGTGAAGGAGCCGATGTAGGCCCGCCGTCCGCCGTCCTGGTCCGTCGTGTCCACGTCGCCCACCGGGTGCCCTCTCCGCCGTTCGGAATCGTTGGGGGGCGACGCTAACAGAAGGTCTAGACCAAGTCCCGCCCCTGCGCCCTTTCCAGCGCGCCGGGGTGATGTACGTAGGCCGGGTGGCTCTGTCGGTCCTCGTACGTGCGGTGGAAGACCGGGGTCGCGGAGCCGGAGATCGGCGGCACGATCCAGGCCCATTCGGCGCCCACCTCACGCCCCTTGCGCTCCTCCCGTTCCATGTGGGTCAGGAAGCGCCGGGACTCCGTGTGATGGTCGGCGATGGTGACCCCGGCCCGGTCGAAGGAGTGCAGGACCGCCCGGTTGAGCTCGACCAGCGCGCGGTCCTTCCAGAGCGAGCGCTCGGTGGACGTGTCGAGGCCGAGGCGGCGGGCGACGGCGGGCAGCATGTTGTAGCGGTCGGTGTCGGCGAGGTTGCGGGCGCCTATCTCGGTGCCCATGTACCACCCGTTGAAGGGGGCGGCCGGGTAGTGCACGCCGCCGATCTCGAGGCACATGTTCGAGATGGCGGGTACGGCGTGCCAGCGCAGCCCCCAGTCCGCCCAGCCGTCGCCGTCGCGGTCGCCGTCGGGATGCTCGATCGGCACCTCCAGCACGGCGTCCCCGGGGGTGTCGAACCAGCGGGGCTTGTCGTCGACGCCCTGGACCACCAGGGGAAGGAGGTCGAAGGGGGTGCCGGGGCCGCCGGACCAGCCGAGCCGGAGCAGGGCCTCGGTGAGCGGGGCGTTGCGGGCGTCGCCGACGATGATGGAGTGGTGGTCGCCGTAGCCGGCGTACCGCACGAGCTGCTCACTCCAGATCAGGGGGCCGGGACGGTCCGGCGCGTCGGGGGCGAAGACCGTGATCATCGGCCGGACCCGGCCGCCGTTGGTCGCCTCGCGCAGGTGCTCGAAGCACTCGGAGGCGATCTGGTCGGCGTCGGTGAGCTCGCGGCGGTCGCGGACCCGCAGCGAGTTCCAGTAGAGCCTGCCTATACAGCGGTTGCTGTTGCGCCAGGCCACACGGGCACCGTGGACCAGTTCCTCGGGCGTGTGCCGGTAGGTGCCGGACTCGGCGATCTCGGCCCGTACGGCGAGGAGCCGGGCCCTCGGATCACCGGCGTCCGGATTCTCCCGGTGGAAGAGCCGGATGAACTCCTCGGCCGCTTCCCACACCTGGGCGGTGGTGGAGCGCCGTCGCGGTATTTTCATTCCGGGCGATTACCCCTTGTGCGGCCAGATCCACCCCGCCCATGCCGGATGAATGTGCGATGGACAAACACCTCTTGTGCATGCCGCAGGTCAGCGTAGTGCGGCGGGAGCGCCCTGAACACTCACCCGAGTGATCCCCACGGGTCGGGCAGCGGAAGGGAACGGGTGGCACGTATGATTCGCCGGCCTCCGAAAGCCGAGCCGGAGCAGACGGGCCGCTCCACCGCGTTCAGCGACAGGGCCGGCTCATGAAGAGCGCCTGCTCGCCGGCGGAGGGCGTGCCGTCGTACAGCGTGGTGTCGAGACCGCAGAGGGTGAATCCCAGACGCCGGTAGGCGTGCACGGCGGGGGCATTGACGGAGCTGACCTCCAACCAGAGGTGTTCGGCGCCCCGTTCACGGGCGAAGGCGGCCGCACACTCCATCAACGCGCGGCCGATGCCCCGGCCCCGGTCGCCGGGAGAGACCTCGATGTCCTCGATCGTCAGCCGCCGGTTCCAGGCGGAGTAGCCGACCGCGGCGAAGCCGCACAGCCGCCCGCCGTCGAGGGCGACGTAGGTTCGCGCGTCCGCCTGCAGGCCCGTTCCCGCGGAGCCGCCGAGTACCTGTTCGTCGTGCTCCTCGGGCGGGAACATCTTGTGGACCGGCGGGTCGACGGGGACCTCGTGGAGCGTGAAGCCGGCGTCGGTGGCGACCACCTCGAAGACGGAGTCGGTGGTGAAGGAGCCGTCCAGGGCCTCGATGGCCCCCGCGTCCTGCGGCCGGGCGAGCCGGTAGGAGATGCCGTGGGGCGAGCCGGACGGGGCGCCTTGTGCGGTGGTCATGGCACCCACCGTACGCAAAAAATCCCCCGGCCGAATTGGCTGCGCCAATTGCTACCGAGGGACGAGAGTGCGTATATTTGACGTTTCATATCTTCACCAAAGAAGACACGTAAAGAACTGTACGTCCACACTGTAACGCGGCAGGAGTGCAATTGTCAACCGAGGAATTCCGGAAAGAGCAGCAGTTCGTCACCGGCCTCTATCGCCGCCTCGACCACCTGCGTGACCAGGCCGAACGCTCTGTCCAGGGGGCATTGCGCGACACCGGCAGCGGGTATCAGGCCCGCCTGGAACGCGATGTCCTGGTCGCCGAACAGTCCGGTCTGCTATCCGCGCTGAATACGGGCGAGAACGGCCTCTGCTTCGGCCGGCTGGAGTTCTCCGACGGCCGCGACCACCACATCGGCCGGATCGGAATCCGCGCCGACGACGCCGAGCGCACCCCGATGGTGCTGGACTGGCGCGCCGAGGTGGCCCGCCCGTTCTACCTCGCCACCGGCCACACCCCCATGGGCCTGCGCCGCAGGCGGCACATCACCAGCCGGGAGCGGGTGGTCACCGCTCTCCACGACGAGATCCTCGATCTGACCGACGCCGAGCGCACGGGTCACGAGGGGGCCGACGCGGACGCGGTGCTGCTCGCCGCACTCGACGCCGGCCGCACCGGCCGCATGCACGACATCGTGCGCACCATCCAGGCCGAGCAGGACCGGGTGATCCGCTCGCCGCACCGGGGGGTGCTGGTCGTCGAGGGCGGTCCCGGCACCGGCAAGACCGCGGTCGCGCTCCACCGCGCCGCCTACCTCCTGTACGCGCACCGGGAACTGCTCGCCAAGCGCGGAGTGCTGATCGTGGGGCCGGGCCCGGCCTTCCTCGGCTACATCGGCGAGGTACTCCCCTCGCTCGGCGAGACGGGCGTCCTGCTCGCCACCCCGGGCGAGCTCTTCCCCGGCGTCCACGCCACCGCCGCCGACCGTCCCGGGGCCGCCGCGGTCAAGGGCCGGGCCGTGATGGCGGACGTCCTGGCCCGGGTCGTCGCCGACCGCCAGCGCCTCCCCGAAACCGTGCCGGCCGCCAGCGGCGAGGAGTACGACACGGTCCCCGAACCGGCCCTGGAGATCGACCACGACGACTACGGAACCCTGCTGCTGGACCGGACCATGGCGCACGAGGCACGCGACCGGGCCCGGGCCACGGGGCTGCCGCACAACCAGGCGCGCGCCACCTTCGCCTTCCGCATCATCGACGCGCTCACCGAGCAGCTCGCCGACCGGCTGGGCGCCGATCCGTACGGCGGCCCGAACCTGCTCGGCGCGGACGACGTCGCCCAGCTCGGCAAGGAGATCGCGATGAGCTCCGCCGTGCACTGCGCGATCGACACGCTCTGGCCCACCCTCACCCCCGAGCGGCTGGTGGCCGAGTTCCTCGCGGAGCCCGCGTACCTGCCCCCGCACGAGGCCGAGCTGATCCGCCGGGAGGCTACGGCGAGGCTGCGCTGGACCCCGGCCGACGTACCGCTGCTGGACGAGGCGGCCGAGCTGCTCGGGGAGGACGACAGTGCCCGGCGGGTGGCGGCGGAGCGGGAACGCCTGCAGCGCGTCGCGTACGCGCAGGGCGTGCTGGACCTGTCGGAGGGCTCGCAGTCGTACGAGTTCGAGGACGAGGAGAAGGAGTTCCTCGCGGCGCACGACATCATCGACGCCGAGCGGATGGCCGAGCGCCACGAGGAGGCCGACCACCGCAGCACGGCCGAGCGGGCCGCCGCCGACCGCACGTGGGCCTTCGGGCACGTCATCGTGGACGAGGCGCAGGAACTGTCGGAGATGGCGTGGCGGCTGCTGATGCGGCGCTGCCCGACCCGGTCCATGACGCTGGTCGGCGATCCGGCGCAGACCGCCGAGGAGGCGGGCTGCGGATCCTGGGAGCGGATCCTCGAGCCGTACGTGGACGACCGCTGGGAGCTGGTCCGGCTGGGGGTCAACTACCGCACGCCCGCGGAGATCATGGAGGTGGCGGCCTGTGTGCTGCGCGCCCGCGATGCCGCCTTCGAACCGCCGAGTTCGGTGCGGTCCACCGGGGTGCGGCCGTGGGCCCGGGCCACCGGGGATCCGGCGCGGGCGGTCGCGGAGGCCGTGGCGGAGGCGCTCCCGGCCGAGGGCCGGCTCGCGGTGATCGCGCCGCGTGCGCTGCACGTGCCGCTGGCCGCCGCGCTGCCGGGAGTACGGGCGGGCGAGGAGCCGGATCTGACCCGGGAGCTGGTCCTCCTCGATCCGCGTCAGGCCAAGGGGCTGGAGTTCGACACGGTGATCGTGGTGGAGCCCGCCGACCTCCAGCCGAGCGACCTCTACGTGGCGCTGACCCGGGCCACCCAGGCCCTCGGCGTGGTGCACACCGCCGGCCGGCTGCCCGCGGGCCTGGCGCAGGCTCCTGAGGGGCTGCTGCTCAGGCACGGGCCTGGCGCCAGCTCCTGAGGGGCTCTTGCTCAGGCACGTGCCAGGGGCTCGGTCGGCGGCGTCCGCAGCGGCTCGACCAGTTCGGCCAGGAGGCGCTCCAGTCCCTTCACATGAGTGAGCGCGGGCTCGTCGTGGGCCGGCGCCGTACGGGAGACGGTCGGCGCCGCCCCCTCCCCCGGCAGGTCGGCGCCCGGGGAGGTCAGGGCTTCCACGGCCGCCTCGACGCGCCAGCAGGCCGCCGCGAGGCGGGCGTCATGGCTCGCGTCCGGGTCCGCCGCCACCGAGACGAGTCCGCGCACCTCACGGGCGCATGCGTCGAGGAGCGCCAGTACGCGCCGGGCACGCGCTTTGCGGCCCCGGAACGGGCTCAGCGGATGGACGAGCGGCGCGAGGGAGAGCCGTACCCGTCCCAGCAGCAGCTCCAGTTCGGCGGCGTGCGGGGCGGGGTCGGCCTCCGGGTCGCCGGCCAGGCGGCGGAGGGAGACCGAGGTGGAGGCCCGTACGCAGTGCAGCGCGCGCTGGATCCAGGCGTCGTTCGTGGAGTGCGTGGTGACCGGCAGCACGAGGAGCACGGCGAGTGAGGCGCCCACCGCGCCGATGGCCGTCTCCTCCAGGCGGAGCAGGAGCAGGCCGGGGTCGAGCACGCCCAGCAGGCCGTAGAGCAGCCCTGCCATCAGTGTCACGGCCAGCACCATCCAGCTGTAGGAGACCGCGGCCGTGTAGAAGATGCCGAAGACGCAGACGGCGACCAGGGCGGCGGTCGGGGCGGGCGCCCCGTGCAGCGGGATGGCGATCAGCACGCCGACGACGATGCCGACCACCGTGCCCAGCACGCGGCGGAAGCCGCGTACGAGGGTCTCGCCGCGCGACACCGTGTTGACGAAGATCCACCAGGCGGTGCCGACGGCCCAGTACCAGCGGTCCTCGGAGAGCACCTGGCCGATGGCGAGGGCGAAGGCGCACGCGGCGGTGGCCTGGAAGGCCTGGCGGGTGGTGGGCCGGGCCAGGCCGCGGCCGGTCAGCGGCGCGGGCGCGGCGGCCGGCGGGGTGCGCCGCTCGATGGGCCACAGCAGGAAGCGCACGGCGCCGGAGGCGACCAGGGCCAGGGCGACGGCCGCGTACAGCTCCGGCAGCTGAGCGGGGACGGCGTGCAGGAATTGCGTGATGAAGAAGTTCATGAACGCGAAGATCCCGAGCGCGTGGCCGCGCGGCCCCCAGCGGCGGGCGTAGACCCCGCAGAAGACGACGAGGAGGAAGACCGTGTCGCGGGCGAGGGTCACGCCGTGGAGGGTGGTGGCGAGGGCGAGTACGGGAAATCCGACGGCCGGCAGCAGAGCGGTGGAGACCGCCTGGCGGCGCACGGTGGTGTCGGTGACGGTGAAGAGGGCGAGCAGCGCCGCCAGTCCCCCGGTGATCGAGGCGGTCAGGGAAAACCCGGCGAGTTCCGCCACGGCGACGGCGAGGCCGACGCCGATGACGGCGCGGGACGAGGTCCTCAGCCTGATGCGCCCCGGATCCGGAGCCACGAACATCCTCTTCACGGCGGTCGGCCGCCCCCTTGTCTTGCTCACCGACGGCCGCGGGCGGCCCGGGGATGGTGGGCGCGCGCAGGCACGACGAAGGCACCGCGGTCCGGATCCGGCTTCGTTGCCGTCCGGCGCTGCGCGGCGCCGATTATGCATGGATAGACCACAGATAAGCATCCATAGGGGCAATGGCTCAAGTCGTGTCCGAAACACTGGGCCATTGGTACAGCCCGGTGGGCTGTTCCTGGGCCAAGGGCGTGCCAACGGACCGGCGGGACGACGGGCCGTCCGTGCACGAGTGGCGGACCGGCCGCGCCGGCCTGGTGAGGACTGCTTACGATGCGGGGTATGAGCGGCCGGGCGAGACGAGCGAGGAAGCCCTTCGGGCTGCGCGCCCGCCTGCTGCTCGTCCTGGCGGTGCTGGCCGGTCTCGTCGCCATGCACGGCCTGGGGCCGCAGGCGGTCCCGGCGGCCGCGCACACCAGCGGCCGGGCGACCGGCCACACGCCCGCTCACACGCCCGCTGCTATGGCAGTGGCAGCCGGCCATGAGGAGTTTCTCCCGGCCGGCGATTCCCCGGAGGACGGCGGCGGGCATTCCCAGCACGCCGACGCGACCTGCGCTGCGGCCGGTGTCGGCGGCGCGCCCGTTCTGCCCGCGCCGGGCCTCGTCAAGGCGGGGCCGGCGGCGGCGGCAACCGTCGCCCACGGGACCACGTCGGACGCTGCGGCGTACGGACGCCCGCCCCCTTCCCTGAGCGAACTGCAACTCCTGCGCATATAGGACGGCCCCGGCCTGCCCGCCGGCCCGGTCCTCTTTCCGCATGCGCCCTTGTCGGGCGTACTCAGTACAGCCAGGAGCAGCACCATGTCCAGCAAGCGTTCCCTGATCCGCCGCGCCACCGCAGTGGCCGCGGCCGCCGCCGCCGGCCTCGTCCTCGCCGCCTGCGGCGGAAACGACGGAGGCGCGGGCCACAACGGTCACGACTCCGGCGCCTCGCCCACCGCCACCGCATCGGCCCGGCAGGGTGAGCACAACGCCGCCGACACCGCTTTCGCCCAGGGGATGATCCCCCACCACCGCCAGGCCGTCGAGATGGCGGACCTGGCCCCGACCCGCGCCGAATCGGCCGAGGTCAAGAAGCTGGCCGACGAGATCAAGAAGGCTCAGGACCCGGAGATCAAGACGCTCTCCGGCTGGCTCACCTCCTGGGGTGAGCAGGTGCCCGCCGAGGGCGAAGGCCACGGCGGGCACGCCATGGAGGGGATGATGACGGCCGAGGAGATGGAACGGCTGGAGAAGGCTTCCGGCAAGGCCTTCGACACCGCGTTCCTGGAGATGATGGTCAAGCATCACGAAGGCGCCGTCGCCATGGCCAAGGCCGAGCAGTCCGGCGGCTCGTACGGGCCCGCGAAGGAGATGGCCGGCGCCATCGTCACCTCTCAGAGCGCCGAGATCGCCCGCATGAACGCGCTCCTCGGCAAGAGCTGACCTCGCGCGCCGGCCTTCGGGCCGGGGCGGGCACCCCGGAGCCGTCACGGCTTCGGGGTGTCCGCGCGCAGCGGCCGGCCCGGCCGGGTCACGGTGAAGGCGGGGAGATCACCGCGGCGGGTGTGGCGTCCCCAGCAGGAGCGCGACCAGGCGCTCGGTCGTCTCGCGCGGGTCCGTCCGGGCGCCGGGGACGCGGGTCATCAGCAGGTGGTGGACCGTACCCACCAGCGCGAGCGCGGTCATGGCCGCATCGGCGCCCTCGGGCACCCGGCCGAGTTTCCGTTCCGCCTCCAGATAGGCGGTGACCGACTCCTGCATCGCGGCGAAGCCCGGCGCGCCGGCCCGCAACGCCTCGCGGGTGTGCAGCGAGGCACCCGGGCGGGTCAGGGCGAGGCCGACCACCGCCGGGTCCAGGGAGCCCAGCAGGGCGAGCGCGACCTCCACGAGGTTCCCGGCCACGCTGTCCTGCCCCACCCGCGCGGCCAGCTCCTCGGCCTTGCGGGCGCTGCGCGCGAACCGGTCGAGGACCAGCTCCGCGACGAATTCGTCCAGCCCGGTGAAGTGCGTGTGCAGGACCCCCTTGGCGCAGTCCGCCTCCGCCGTGACCGCCCGGCTGGTCAGGGCCGCTGCGCCGTCCCGGGCGACCACGCGCTCCGCTGCGGCGAACAGCCGCTCGCGCAGGTCGGGGATCGCCACTCCACGCGGTGTCATAGGGCCTCTTTCCGGAATCCGATGGCAAGTATGGGCGGACGCCCATACTCTTTGGGCATTCGCCCATTCTAGGGGGACGCACTGCGTCGCCCCGCAGGTCTCGGAGGTTTCGCATGGACCGCATCGCCAACACCGATCAGGCTCAGGCTTGGAACGGAAGCGAAGGCGCCCACTGGGCACGGCACCAGGACCGTTGGGACGCCGTCAACGACGGCTTCAACCAGCTCCTCCTCGGCGCGGCCGCGATCGCGGGCCGCAGCCGCGTCCTGGACATCGGCTGCGGGGCCGGCCGTACGACGCGCCTCGCCGCCCGCCAGGCCGGCGCGGGCGGCCAGGCCGTGGGTCTGGACCTCTCGGCCCCCATGCTGGAACGGGCCCGGGCGAGCGCCGAGCGCGAGGGGCTGGACAACGTGTCCTTCGTCGAGGGCGACGCCCAGGTCCACCCCTTGGAGCCGGGCACCTTCGATACGGCCGTCAGCCGCTTCGGCGTGATGTTCTTCGCCGACCCCGTGGCCGCCTTCGCCAACATCGGTCGGGCCCTGCGACCCGGCGGCCGCCTGGCCTTCATCTGCACGGCGGAGGCCGAGGGCAACGAATGGCTCCAGGCCATCGCCGCCCTGCGCGACATCCTCCCCGTGGGGGACTTCGGCAAGCCGGGAACGCCGGGCATGTTCTCCCTCGCGGTCCCCGACGACACGTACGGGATCCTGTCCGCCGCCGGCTTCGAGGGGGCCCAGGCGGTACGTGTCGAAGCCTTCGGGAACTGGGGCCGCGACGCCGAGGACGCCGCCGCGTTCCTGCTGGACTCCGGCCCCGGCCGCCATCTGCTCGCCCAGGTGGACTCGCGCGTGGGGGCGCTGGCCCGGCGGACCCTCGTCGACGTGATGCGCCCCCACGAGACGGACGGCGGCGTACTGCTGCGCAGCAGCGCCTGGCTGGTCACCGCCGTCCGCACGTGAACCGGGACCGCGCCACCGCGCGACCGCGCGCCCCGGTGTCAGACGACCTCCTCCGTCTGGATCGGCATGAACGCGATGCAATCGACGTCGAGCTGGTCGGCGAGCACGTTCAGCACACCGGCCAGGGCGAGCACGGTCTCGGGATCGAGGTCCGTCTCGTCCGTCGTGCGCAGCCAGTCGGCCGCGAGGCGCCGCAGCAGGCCGGTCACCTGGTCGGCGGGGACCATCAGGTGGCCCGTCGGCGCGGGCGCGAGGGGCACGGACACATTCATCATGGAAACCGCCTCCCCCGAGTGAGGAGCGTCAGGTGTCGGCCTTCGCGGTCCTGATGTTTCCTGGACGCGCTGGGCCATGGCCGTCTCCCGCCACTGGAAGCAACCCCTTCATCGAACGGCTACCCGGGCCCGGGGGCGCTAAGCGCCCGGTGGCGGCCGCACGCCGGGGCCACGGGCGCGCCGCGGAACCTCCCCGGGGGCGGTTCGTTGAGCCGCTCGACCGGTTGCCGCCCGAATGACCCTAAGGACTCGCCGTGAGCAGTGACATCACCGTGGAAGACAGCTGTCTCAGCGCATTCCAGGACCTGAAGAGCAAGCGGGCGGTCAACACCGTGGTCTTCCGGCTCAGCGACGACTTGGACGCCGTCGTCCTGGACTTCACGGGGAACCTGACGCACGAGGAGCTCCTGAAGTCGCTCCCGGCCGCCGAACCCCGGTTCGTCGTGTACGACCTGGCCTTCGCCACGGCCGACGGAGCCCGCAGGAACCTGGTCGTGCTGATCTCCTGGTGCCCCGAGGGCACGGACGCCGAGCGGCGAAGGGCGCACTCCTCGGCCCACGGCACCCTCGGGGACCTGCTCGACGGTGTCCAGGTCCACGTACAGGCCACGGTCCTGGCCGAGGTTCAGTACCACGAGCTCGTGGCCAGGGCCTCCTGACGCGGCTTCCGCGGCTTCAGGAGACCGGCGGACAGGAGCGTCGGCCTCCTGCCCCGGACGCGGACGGTCCGCCGGAAGGGGCGCTCGCTCCCCGCCTCGTCACCCTGCGTGGGTGTGCCGCGCCGCCCTTCGCGGGCATACCTCACATACTGCTTGCCAGCACGGACACGCCCCATGACCCATGGACGAAGGGATGGCACCGTGACGCCTCCTGCTGCTCCCGAGCGATCGGCACCCGATGCTTCGGGGGCGCCCCGGGCTGCCCGGCGCGGCCCCGTGCGGGCTGTCGTGGACGAGCCGACGCAGTGGGCCCTCGGGATGCTCATGGCGCTCACTCCGTGCACCGCTCCGGCAGCCGCGGAGATCCTGGAGTCGGCGGCGAGGACGGCCGGGGTCACACCACGTGAGGTCGCCTCGGCCTTGTCGGAGCAGGCCCGGGGCGGGCCGCTGCCGAGGCGGGTCGAGCGTGCGCTGCGGCTGGCGGTGGAGGCCGCGCGGGCTCCGGCGGCAGGTCCCTCGTGCGGGCTGTTGCCCGAGCTCGGCCGGGCGGCCGAGGTGCTGGATCGTTTCCGTGCCTGTCTGGCCCGTGTCCAGGCCGCTCCGGCAGACACGGCGGCCCGGCGCGCGCTGGACGACGCGGCGTACACGTTGTGCGTCCTCATGGGGCGGCGTACCGCGCACCAGGCGCTGCGGGCGGCGGAGGAGTACGTGATGTCGCGCCCGGGTTCGTAGCTGATGACCGCTTCCCCGCCGGAATCGCTCGGCACCCGAGCGGATTCGGGCGTGTCCCGCTCCCCTGACGGGGCAGGAGCGCGTTATGAGCCAGGAAAGCCGGGACCAGGGATGCGCCCCATGACCATGCGCCGGACAGCGGTTCACCGGACAGCCGCCCACCGGGCGGAGCGCGCCGGCGCACTGTCACCGGCCAGGGCCCGTGCCCTTGTGAAGGCTCTGGTCGCATCGGGGTCCGCCGCGTCGGCCGACGTCCTGACGGACGCGTTGCTGATCACTTCGGAACTGGTCACGAATGCCGTCAGGCACGGAGGCGGAGTGCTCCACTTCGCCGCGGAGGTCGATCGGCACCTGCTGCGGATATCGGTCACCGACCCCAGCCGCGAACTCCCCCGCACGGAGCCGTCGCGAGATCCGCGCTCGGGCGCCGGCGGGTTCGGATGGCCCTTGATTTGCCGGCTGACCGAGAGCGTCACCATCACGCCGGGCGCACGTGGCGGAAAGACCATCCGGGTGGCCCTGCGCCTGGCATGACGCAGCGGCCGGCGAGGGCGCCGGCTCGCCGTCCCGCCGTCTTCACTGGGTGTCGTCGCGCGCCAGCCCGAGGGCCAGCTCCTGAAGGATTTCCTCGGTCGACGGTTCCACCTCGGCCTCGTCGTAGGCGTCGGAGACCGCCTCGAAGGCGAGGATGAATCCGGTGAGCAGAGCGCTCAACGGCTCGGCGAGCTGGCTCAGCACCGACAGACCGACCTCTTCGGGGCCGGCGAACGCCGGTACGACGAACTGCGACGGAATCACCTCGCCCAGCAGGTCGGAGACGAAACTCTCCTCCTCGCCTCCGCGCAGGGCCGTGAGGGCGGCGATGGCCTTGAGCTTGATCTCGTTCTCGGTCACCCTCCGAGCCTAGGATCCCGGGGCATGATCGGCGGGTTGACCTGCCGGACCACGCGCGGCATTGCGTACGCGCAGGCGGCCGGCACCGGTGACCGGTCACCGGGGGTCATGCCGTCGTGCCGGGCGACCGAAGCGAACGCCCCGGCGGGCCGTGGCGCGCGGCAGCCCCGGGTGGCGAGGAGGCCGGCCGCGCCGGTTCGCCGTCAGCGATCCGTATGAACCGGCCCTACGGACGTCAAGGCCGCGTCAAGGAGCGGCCGCGGAGGTACGTGGGCGGGGAAGGTTTCCGTGTCGTCAACCGATCGCAACCGCCCGCCAACCGACCGCAGGCCGACCGTGGTTGGCCTTGAGGAGCGCCCCATGTGTCTGTTCCGGTACGCCGACGATCCCCAGCCCGAGGAACGGTTCCCGGCCCGGCCGCTGTACGTACCGGTCCGGCCCGCGGGAGCGGAGGTGGTGCTCCGGATGTTCCGCACGCCTCTGGGGGAACGCACCGCCGTCGGATTCACCGGCAGGGACCCGCTGTCCGCGATGCTCGGAGCCCAGCAGTCCTGGATCCGGCTCTCGGAGTCCGCGCTCCGCGCGATGGCCGCGCCGCTCGGCGTCCGCCTCCTCACGATCGATCCGACCTTCTCGGCCCCCGCCGTCACCCCGGTGCCGGCGCCGGCGGCCGAGTTCTCCGTACGTGCCGTCTGAGGGGGAGGCTTCCATGACCGTGGCCGAGCTCCGCGAGCTCCCCACCGGCGCGGAGGACCTGTCCGTCTGGCCCGCCTCCACGACCCGCCTACCGCAGGGCGGGATCGCGGTCGGCGGGGTGTCCCTGACGGAGATCGCCGACCGGTTCGACACGCCCGCGTACGTCCTGGACGAGGGCGAGGTCCGCGAACGCTGCCGTACGTACCGGGACGCCTTCCCCGGCGCCGATGTGCTGTACGCCGCCAAGGCGTTCCTGTCCCGGGCGGTGGTGCGCTGGATCGACGAGGAGGGGCTCGGGCTCGACGTGTGCTCGGCAGGCGAGCTCGAACTCGCCGTCACCGCGGGCTTCCCGCCCGAGCGCATCGTGCTGCACGGCAACGCGAAGTCGCCCCGGGACATCGCGGCGGCGCTGCGGCTCGGCGTCGGCCGGATCGTGATCGACAGCCCGTCGGAGATCGCGCGGCTGGCCTCTGCCGTCGGTCCGCGGGGCCACCAGAAGGTGATGGTGCGGGTCGTCCCCGGCATCTCGGCGGGCGGCCACGAGAAGATCCGTACGGGTACGGACGACCAGAAGTTCGGGCTGTGCGTCACGGACGGTTCGGCGCAGCACGCCATCACCCGCGTGCTGGGGCAGCCGCAGCTCGAACTCACCGGCCTGCACTGCCACATCGGCTCCCAGATCGCCGAGGTCAAGCCGTACGTCACCGCGGTGCGCCGCATGGTGGGCCTGATGGCCCGCGTCCGCGACAGCCACGGAGTCACCCTGCCCGAACTGGACATGGGCGGCGGCCACGGCATCGCCTACCGGCCCGGCGAGCCGGCACTCGACCTGACGGCCCTGGCCCGCAGGCTCCGTACGGAACTCGTCGAAAGCTGCGCCGCCGCCGGGATCGCCGTCCCCCGTCTGGCCGTCGAACCAGGCCGCGCGCTCGTGGGTCCGGCGGGGGTGGCGCTGTACCGGGTGCTGACCGTCAAGCACACGGGGGACCGCGTCTTCGTGGCCGTCGACGGCGGCATGAGCGACAACCCTCGCCCTGCCCTGTACGGAGTGCGGTACGCGCCCCGCCTCATCGGGCGTCACTCGGCGGCCGGTCCCCGTACCGCCACGGTCGTCGGACGCCACTGCGAGGCGGGTGACGTCCTCGCGGCCGACGTCCCGCTGCCGGCCGACATCCGGCCCGGCGATCTGCTCGCGGTGCCGGTGGCGGGCGCGTACCAACTGTCCATGGCCTCCGGCTACAACCTCGTCGGCAGGCCCCCGGTCGTCGCGGTCCACGAGGGCACGGCCAGGCTGCTCGTCCGGCGCGAGACCTTGGAGGACTTCCGCAGCCGCGACATCGGCGGATAGGGCCGCAGGCCGCGGGTCCAGTCGAGGGTCAAGGGCCGAGGAGGAGGAGGAGGCGGCGGCGGTCAGGGGCGGGTGTTCCAGCCCGCGATCACCGGCAGCCCGTGCTCCGTGGAGAGCACGCTCACCGTGCCGGTGAGCAGGAGGAACAGCCGGCCGTCCTGGGGCGGCAGGCCGAGGTAGCGGGCGGTCAGGACCCGCAGGAGATGGCCGTGGGCGACCAGCACCGCGTTCCCCCCGTCCGCGCGGAGCACCGGGGCCACCCGGGCCAGGACCCGGTCCGCGCGGGCGCCCACCTCGGCGGCGCTCTCGCCGGGATGCGCGGCATCGCCCGGCGGGACGCCGTCGGTCCACAGCGACCAGTGCGGCCGGGTCCTCCGGATCTCCGCCGTGGTGACGCCCTCGTAGCCGCCGTAATCCCACTCGTACAGGTCCGGGTCCGCGACGCCGCCGGTCAGCCCGGCGCACGCGGCCGTGGCGACGGCCCGGCGCAGCGGGCTGGTCAGCACCAGGGCCGGGTGCCGGTCCCGGAAGAAGGGGGCCAGTGCGAGGGCCTCCTCGACGCCCCGCGCGGTCAGCGGCACATCGGTGCGGCCGGTGTGCCGCCCGTCCGCGCTCCACGCCGTCTCGCCGTGCCTCACTAGCAGCAGGTCGCTCACTCTGCGGACCCTATGCGCTGGGCCGCGGATGCGCGCTTCGTCCGGGTGACTGGACCATTGGTACAGTCACGGTATGGCGGTGGACGAGCTAGACACCAGAATCCTGCGCCTGCTGATCGAGCAGCCGCGCACCAGCGTCCGCGAGTACGCCAGGCTCCTCGGCGTCGCACGCGGCACCCTGCAGGCCCGGCTGGAACGGCTGGAACGTACCGGGGTGATCACCGGCACCGGGCCCGTGCTCTCCCCCGCCGCGCTCGGCCATCCCGTACTGGCCTTCGTGCACATCGAGGTCACGCAGGGTCACCTGGACGAGGTGGGGGACGCGCTCGCCGCCGTACCCGAGATCATCGAGGCCTTTTCGATCACCGGCGGCGGGGACCTGCTGACCCGCGTGGCGGCCCGGGACAACGCCCACCTGGAGGACGTGATCCAGCGCCTGATCCAGCTCCCCGGCGTGGTCCGCACCCGCACCGAGGTCGCCCTGCGGGAGCGGGTCGCCCACCGGCTGCTGCCACTGGTCGAATCCGTGGGACGGGCTGCCCGCACCGACTGACAGGATGGTCCGGACAGGACACGACCGGCAGGACGGACACCACGGATGACCTCCGTCATATTCGACCTCGACGGCACCCTCGTGGACAGCGAGCCGCATTACTACGCATCCGGCCGCCGCACCCTGGAGCGGCACGGCGTCACCGGTTTCACGTGGGAACAGCACGTCCGCTTCATCGGCATCGGCACCCTGGAGACGCTGGAGATCCTCAAGGACCGGTACGGGATCCCCGCGCCGGTGGAACAGCTGCTCGCCGAGCAGAACGACGCCTACCTGGAGCTGGCCCGTACCGAGACCGAGGTCTTCCCGCAGATGCGGAAGTTCGTGGCACGGCTGCATGCCGAGGGCGTGCCGATGGCGGTGGCCTCCGGCTCCTCGCGCGAGGCGATCGACGCCGTGCTGGCCGGCACCGGCCTGGACTCCCTGCTGAGCACGGTGGTCTCCGCCGAGGAGGTCGCGCACGGCAAGCCCGCTCCGGACGTCTTCCTGGAGGCGGCCCGCCGACTGGGCGCCCGGCCCGCGGACTGCGTGGTCTTCGAGGACGCGGCGCCGGGCGCGCGGGCCGCCCGGGCGGCCGGCATGGACTGCGTGGCGATCCCGTACGTGCCGGACACCGCGCACGACCCGGCCTTCGCCGCCGTCGGGCTGCTCTTCCGGGCGGGCAGCGGGAGTTCAGCGCGGACGCGGCGCACGCGTGGCTGACCTCGCGCCGGACCGCCGGCGCGCCCTGAGGGCCTGATCGGCCTCCTCGGCCCGCTGGCCGGCTGGCTCCCTGGCACGCCGGATCGCATGGGGGTCGTCGTACCCGGGCACCCGGGCGGCGCGGGAAGATCCCGCGGTCGGCGCGAGTTAGTAGAACCGTGAACAGTAGAACTGTGAACGACATTGCGCTGGCAGCGGCGGACCGGGATGCGGCGGACGTGGACGTGGTGGTCGTCGGCGCCGGACAGGCGGGCCTGTCCAGCGCCTACCACCTGACGCGCGCGGGGCTCGCCCACGTGGTTCTGGACCACGCGCCCCTCCCGGGCGGCGCCTGGCAGTTCCGCTGGCCCTCACTGACCTACGGCAAGGTCCACGGCATGCACTCCCTGCCCGGCATGGAGCTCACCGGCGCCGACCCGCTGCGGCCGTCGTCCGAGGTGATCGCGGACTACTTCGACGCCTACGAGCACCGCTTCGGCCTGCGGGTACGACGCCCCGTGCACGTCACGGCCGTACGCGACGGGGTCGACGGAAGGCTCCGGGTGGAATCCTCGGCCGGCTCCTGGTCCGCCCGGGCCCTGATCAATGCCACCGGAACCTGGGACCGGCCGTTCTGGCCGCGCTATCCGGGCCAGGAGACCTTCCGCGGCCGCCAGCTGCACACCGCGAACTACCCGGGGCCGCAGGAGTTCGCCGGCGCGCGGGTGATCGTGGTGGGCGGCGGCACCTCCGCCGTGCAGCATCTGCTGGAGATCGCCGAAGTGGCGGCCGAGACCACCTGGGTGACCCGCCGGCCTCCGGCCTTCCGCGACGGCACCTTCAGCGAGGCCGAGGGCCGGGAGGCGGTGGCCCTGGTGGACGAGCGGGTGCGGCGGGGACTGCCGCCGCAGAGCGTGGTCAGCGTGACCGGCCTGCCGCTGAACGAGGCCGTCCGGGCCGGGCTTGACTCCGGGGTACTGGAGCGCCGGCAGATGTTCGACCTCATCACCACCACGGGCGCGGCCTGGGCGGACGGGCAGCGCGTGGACGCCGACGTCATCCTGTGGGCCACCGGATTCCGCGCGGCCGTCGACCATCTGGCCCCGCTGCGCCTGCGCGAGCCGGGCGGCGGCATCCGGGTCGAGGGGACCAGGGCGGCCCGCGACGAGCGGATCCACCTCGTCGGCTACGGCCCGTCGGCGTCGACGATCGGCGCCAATCGCGCGGGCGGCGCCGCGGTCCGCGAGATCCGCCGCCTGCTCACCCGCGAACGGGCCGGGGCGTCCGCCGCCTGACGGGCCGCTCTAACCGGCGCGGGAGCCTGCGTCGGCCCGGACTCCGGGACGCGCGCCGGCGCTCGCGCCGGCCGCGGCGCGGATCCGGTTGAACTCCGCCACGTGTTTCTTGTGCTCCTCGTACGTCGCGGAGAAGCGGGTGTCACCCGGCTTCACGGTGACGAAGAACAGCCAGTCGCCGGGGGTCGGCGCCACCGCGGCCGCCATGGCCTCCAGCCCGGGGCTGTCGATGGGTGTGGGCGGCAGGCCTTGGCGTTCGTACGTGTTGAAGGGGCTGTCGATCCGGGTCTCGCTCAGCTTGGTGTCGACGGTGGTGCGGTTCAGGGCGTAGTTGATGGTGGAGTCCATCTGGAGCGGCATCGACCGCGCCAGCCGGTTGTGCGCGACCCGTGCGACCTTGCCCATGTCGGCGCGGGTGTCTGCCTCCGCCTGGATGATGCTGGCCAGGGTGGCGGTCTGGTACGGGGTCATCCCGTGGGCTCTGCCGCCGTCCGCCACGGCCTTGGTGGCGAGCTTCTCGTTCGCCGTCCGCACCATGTACGCGAGCAGGATCTCCGGGGTGGTCTTCGAGGTCACCGGGTACGTCGCCGGGAAGAGGTACCCCTCCGGGTTGCCCTTCGCCTCTGCGGGCAGAGCCAGCCCGGCGGTGGCCACCGCCGCCTTGGTCGAGCCGGCGGGGAGCTTCAGCTCGCGGTCGACGGCGGCGTAGACCTGCGGTGCCCGCCAGCCCTCGGGGATCATCAACTGGCGCGGCCTTTCGGGCGCCTCCTCGCCCCGCAGCAGCGGGATCAGGGCTGCCGCCCCGAGGGCGAGCAGCATGCCGAGGAAGAGCGCCAACCGGCCCCGGCGGGTGAGCCGGGAACGGCGCTGTGGCGGCCGGTACTCATGACGCATGCGGGAACGCTAACCCTCGAACCATCACATTTCAGTCATCCACCACGGCGTGCCGGTCATACAATCACACTCGCACGGGGGCCGGCTGGACGCGTTTGGAGCGCCGCCTGAGCCGCCGCCGGCGTCAGCGCGGCGTCCCGGTCCCGGCGGACCAGGGCCGCATACCGCCCCTCCGCCTCCAGCAGCTCCTCGTGCGTCCCGCGCTCGGCTATGCGGCCCGCGTCCAGGACCACGATCTGGTCCGCATCGCGGACGGTGGAGAGGCGGTGCGCGATGGTGATGGTGGTGCGGCCCGCGGACAGGTTGTCGATGGCCTGCTGGACGGCGTGCTCGGTACGGGTGTCGAGGGCGCTGGTTGCCTCGTCGAGGATCAGCACCGGCGGGTCCCGCAGGATCGTGCGGGCGATCGCGAGGCGCTGCTTCTCACCGCCGGAGAACCGGTAGCCGCGCTCGCCCACCAGGGTGTCGTACCCGTCGGGCAGGGACTCGATGTGGTCGTGGATCTGGGCCGCGCGGGCCGCCTCGACGATCTCCTCGTCGGTGGCATCCGGCTTGGCGAAGCGCAGGTTGTCCGCCACCGAGGCGTGGAAGAGGTAGGTCTCCTGGGAGACCACGCCTATGGAGCGGGCCAGCGAGTCGAAGTCGAGGTCGCGCACGTCCACCCCGTCGAGGGTCACCCGTCCGCCCGTCACGTCGTAGAGCCGGGGTACCAGGTAGCTGAGCGTGCTCTTGCCGGAGCCGGTCGCGCCGACCACGGCGAGGGAGCCGCCGGCCGGGACGGTGATGTCGATGCCCGACAGGATCGGGCCGTGCTTGGCGTCGTACGCGAAGTCCACGTCCTCCAGCCGGATCTCGCCCTTCGCCCGGTCCAGGCGCACCGCGTCCTCGCGCTCGGTGATGTCCACCGGCAGGTCTAGGTACTCGAAGATGCGGGCGAACAGCGCCAGTGACGTCTGGATCTGCACACCGGTCGACAGCAGGCTCACGGCGGGCCGGAACAGGCCCTGCTGGAGGGTGACGAAGGCGACGAGGGTGCCGACGGAGAGTGAGGGGGCGCCCGACTGCATGGCCAGGCCGGCCGCCCAGTAGATGAGCGCGGGCATGGCGGCCATGACGATGCCGATGGTCGACATCCGCCAGCGCCCGGCCATGCTGGAGCGCACTTCGAGCCCGACGAGCTTCTCGGACTCCTCGGAGAAGGCCCGGGTCAGGGAGTCGGACCGGCCCATGGTGCGGCCGAGCAGGATGCCGCTCACCGACAGGGACTCGGTGACGGTCGCGGCCATGGCGGCCATCTGCTTCTGCCGCTGCGTGGTGATCTTCTTGCGCTCCCGGCCGACCCGCCGGCTGATCCACACGAAGACGGGGAGCAGGAGCAGCGAGACGAGGGTGAGCCGCCAGTCGAGCACGAGCATCGCGACGACGGAGGCGATGACGGCCGTGAGGTTGGAGACGAGGGAGGTGGCGGTGGAGGTGACGGTGGCCTGCATGCCGCCGATGTCATTGGCGATGCGGGACTGCACCTCGCCGGTGCGCGTCCGGGTGAAGAAGGCCAGCGGCATCCGCTGGAGCTGCGCGTAGACGGCGGCGCGCAGGTCGTGCATGACCCGCTGACCGACCGTGGTGGAGATCAGGGTCTGGAGCACGCCGAAGACGCTGGTGACGACGGCGGTGAGGATCATCCCGAGCGCGAGCAGGCTGAGCAGCCCGGTCCGGCCCTGGGGGATCGCGACGTCGAGGATCTCCTTGAGCAGGAACGGCGAGGCGACACCGACCAGCGAGGAGGCGCCGACCAGCACGCCGACGACGGCGAGCCGGCCTCGGTAGGGCCGGAAGAGGCCGACGATGCGGCGCAGTTCGCGCGGCTGCTCCGCCGGGTCGGGGCGGCTGGGGTCGAGGGGACGCTTCGGAGGCATCCATTCCGGTTCGTCGCGACGCATGGGCACCCTCCGGAGGTCGTCAGTCAAGTCCATTGGAGCATAGGTCATTGTTACCTATACTCACAATGAACGGGGTCCTGATATCGTTCCCGTCATGAGCACCGCTTCCGACACCGACCGGCTCCTCGCCGAGCAGCTGCTCCGCCTGACGCGCAGGCTCCACCGGATCCAGAAGCGCCACATGGAGCCCCTCGGGATCACTCCTGCCCAGAGTCGGCTGCTGCGCCTGGTCTCGCACTACGAAGGCGCCCAGCCGCCACGGATGGCGGACCTCGCCGCCCGCCTGGAGGTCGTTCCCCGGGCGGTGACCACCCTGGTGGACGGCCTGGAGGCGGCCGAGTGCGTGCGCCGCGCGCCCGACCCCGCCAACCGGCGCGTCGTACGGATCGAGCTCACCGACACCGGCCGCGCCACGCTGCGCCGCCTGCGCAACGCGCGAACCGACGCGGCAGAGGAGATCCTGGCTCCATTGACCGCCGACCAGCGCGAGGTGCTCGGCGGCCTGCTGAACGCTCTGGCGGACGCCCCGGCGGAGCGCCACTGCTGAGATGGCCCCGCGTGGGCCGCGAGTAGGCGAGGGGTCGCACATGCCGCTGCTGGAACCGAAGCCCGGGGCCCTGCGCCCGCGCGGCATCCGCGGCCCCGCACCCGACCGCGTACCCGAGCACCGTGCCGCCGGCACGCCAGAGCCGTTGCGCGCCGAGCTGACCGAGCTGCTCGGCGCCGACAAGGTGCTGTGGAAGATCTCCGACCTCGTCCGCTACGCCTCCGACGCCTCGCCCTACCGCTTCGTGCCCCAGGTCGTCGTGATCGCCGAGGACATCGACGACATCTCCGCGGTCCTCTCGTACGCCCACGGCAAGCAGCGCGACATCGTCTTCCGCGCCGCCGGGACCTCGCTCAACGGCCAGGCCCAGGGTGAGGACATCCTGGTCGACGTACGCCGCCACTGGGCCGGTGTGGAAGTACTGGAGGAGGGCCGCCGGGCCCGGATCCGGCCCGGCACCACCGTCCAGCGGGCCAACGCCGCCCTCGCCCGCCACGGCCGCATCCTCGGCCCCGACCCGGCCAGCGCCCTCGCCTGCACCCTCGGCGGGGTCGTCGCGAACAACGCCTCCGGCATGACGGCGGGCATCACGAGGAACGCGTACCGCACGCTCTCCTCGCTCACCCTCGTCCTGCCCGGCGGCACCGTCGTGGACACGGCCGACCCGCTGGCCGACGAGGAGCTGGCGCGCGCCGAACCGGCCCTGTGCCACGGGCTGATGGACATCAAGAAAGAGATCGAGGCCGACGCGGAGCTGGTCACCCGGATCCGCGCCAAGTACGAGATCAAGAACACCACCGGCTACCGCCTCGACGCCTACCTGGACGGCACCACCCCCGTCGAGATCCTGCGCGGGTTGATGGTCGGCTCCGAGGGCACCCTCGGCTTCATCGCCGAGGTGGTCTTCGACACCCTGCCGCTGGACCGGGAACACGCCGGCGCCCTGCTGTTCTTCCCCTCCCTGTCCGCCGCGGCGGCCGCCGTGCCGCTCTTCAACGAGGCCGGGGCCATCGCCGTCGAGCTGATGGACGGCAACACCCTGCGCGCCTCGGTCAGCGTCGCGGGCGTCCCCGCCGACTGGGCGGCCCTGCCCAGGGAGACGACCGCGCTCCTGGTGGAGTTCCGGGCTCCGGACGAAGCGGGCCTGACGGAGTACGAGCGCCGCGCGGCAGCGGTCCTGGCCTCGCTGGACCTGGTCGCGCCGGTTGCCTCGGTCACCAACGCCTTCACCCGGGACGCGAAGACCCTCGGCGGCTACTGGAAGGCCCGCAAGGCCTTCGTCACGGCCGTCGGAGGCGCCCGCGCCTCGGGCACCACCCTGATCACCGAGGACTTCGCGGTACCGCCGTCCCGGCTGGCCGAGGCCTGCGAGGCACTCCTCGAACTCCAGGCGGAGCACGGCTTCGACGCGGCCGTCGCCGGTCACGCGGCCCACGGCAACCTGCACTTCCTGCTCGCCTTCGACGCCGCCGAGCCCGCCGACGTCGAGCGGTACGCCGCCTTCATGGACGCGTTCTGCCGACTCACCGTGGAGCGGTTCGACGGCTCGCTGAAGGCCGAGCACTCCACCGGCCGCAACATCGCCCCGTTCCTGGAACTGGAATGGGGCCCCAAGGCCACCGAGCTGATGTGGCGCACCAAGCGGACCGTCGACCCGGACGGGGTGCTCGCCCCGCGGATCCTCCTCGACCGCGACCAGCGGGCGCACCTGCGCGGCCTCACAACGATTCCGCAGGTGGAAGCGGTGGCCGACCCGTGCATCGAGTGCGGCTTGTGCGAACCGACCTGCCCCAGCCAGGACCTGACGACCACTCCGCGCCAGCGGATCGTGCTGCGCCGCGAGATGATGCGCCAGCGGCCGGGCTCCCCCGTGCTGGACGAACTGCTCGGCGCCTACGGATACGACGCGGTGGACACCTGCGCGGGCGACTCCACCTGCAGGCTCGCCTGCCCGGTGGGCATCGACACCGGCGCGCTGATGAAGGACTTCCGCCACCGCCGGCACAGCCCGCGCGAGGAGCGGACCGCCGCACTGGCGGCGCGGCGCTTCCGGACGGTCGAGGCCGCCGCCCGGCTGGCCGTGGGCGCCGCCGACCAGCTGACCGACCGGCTGCCCGACCCGGTCGGGGACCGGCTGCTGGAGGCACTCACGGGGGCCGCGCGCCAGGCCGTACGCCCCGGCCTCGTTCCGCGGTGGCTGCCGCAGATCCCGGGCGCCGCGGCGCGGAACCTGCCCGCGACCCGGCGGGCGGGCGCCGCGGCGGTGTACTACCCGGCCTGCGTCAACCGGATCTTCGGCGGTCCCGAGGGCCGTCCCGGTCCCTCGCTGCCCGAGGCCGTGGTCGCCGTGTCCGAGCGGGCCGGGAAGCCGGTGTGGATCCCCGGTGACGTGCGGGGCACCTGCTGCGCGACGATCTGGCACTCCAAGGGCTACGACGCCGGGACCCGCGTGATGGCCAACCGGATCGTCGAGGCCGCCTGGGCCTGGACGGCCGGCGGTCAACTGCCGCTGGTGGTCGACGCCTCCTCCTGCACACTGGGCATCGCGCACGAGGTGGTCCCGTACCTCACCGACGACAACCGGGCGCTGCACGCGGAGCTCACCGTCCTCGACTCCCTCGTGTGGGCGGCGGACGAACTGCTGCCCCACCTGGAAATCCGGCGCACGGTCCGCTCGGCGGTCCTGCATCCCACCTGCTCGATGCGGCATTTGGGGGACGAGGAGCAGTTGCGGGCGGTCGCCGAGGCATGTGCCGACGAGGTGGTCGTCCCGGACGACACGGGATGCTGCGGCTTCGCGGGCGACCGGGGCATGCTCCACCCGGAGCTGACGGCCTCCGCGACGGCGCGCGAGGCCGCCGAGGTGACGGCCCGGTCCTTCGACGCGCATCTGTCGGCCAACCGGATGTGCGAGGTGGGCATGGACCGGGCGACCGGACGCGGTTACTACTCGGCCCTGCTCGAACTGGAGCACGCCAGTCGGCCTTGAGCGCCGCGTGAGCACCCGGCGCGCCCCCGGCAGGACCAGGCACTACGCCGTCCGCCGGGTCCGCAAACCTCCTGTCGGCGAGGCGTAACCGACGGAAAATCGATTGCCCGGAGCTGGTCCGGAAGGCGAACCTTGCACGGTTTGAACCACTCGACCACTCATGGGGCGTCATGCAGATCAGCGATCTTCCGTATCCGGACCCAGGGGTACCGGACGCTCGCTCCGGCCCGCGCTTCCTCGTGTGGCTGGGGCGCGGTCAACTCGGCGGACAGGCCAAAAGCCTGTGCTGGGGGCTGCTGCACCACTGCGGCATCGCCGGGTTGCCCTTCGCGGTCGGCATCGGGATCGACGCTGTCGTGGACCGCGACGGCGGCCGACTGCTCATGACCGGCGCGCTGATCGTGCTGCTCGGCGTCGCCATTTCGCTCGGCGACGCCATGCTCCACCGGACCGCCGTGACCAACTGGATCACCGCCGCCGCCCGGGTGCAGCAGCTGCTCGCCCGCAAGACCGCCGAACTGGGCTCCGCCCTGACCCGGCGGGTCGCCGCCGGTGAGGTCGTCGCCGTGTCCACAGGAGACGTCGAGAAGATCGGATGGTTCGTGGAAGCGGTCTCGCGCTTCCTGGCCGGCGCCCTCGCCATCGTGCTCATCTGCGTGGGCCTGGTCTTCTACGCGCCTGCCCTGGGGGTGGTCGTGGCCATCGGCATGCCCGTGCTGGCGCTCGCCGTCCTGCCCCTGCTCCCCCGCGCCACGCAGCGCGCCGACATCCAGCGCGAGAAGGCCGGCAAGGCGACCGAGCTGGCCTCGGACACCGTCGCGGGCCTGCGGGTCCTGCGCGGCATCGGCGGTGAGGATCTGTTCCTCAGCCGTTACCGCGAGGCTTCGCAGGCGGTACGCGAGGCCGCTGTGCGCAGTGCCCGGATGTGGGCGCTGATCGCGGCGATCCAGGTGCTGTTGCCCGGCCTGCTGCTCATCACGGTCGTCTGGTACGGCTCCGCGCTCGTGCTGGACGGCCGGCTCGCGGTCGGTGAACTCGTCGCCGTCTTCAGCGCGGTGGCCCTGATGCTCTACCCCCTGCACAGCGTTCAGGAGATCGCCATGGCGTACTCCTTCTCGCGGCCCTCCGCCCAGCGGGCCGCCCGGGTGCTGTCGCTGACGCGGACCGACGCCGCGGCGCGTCCCGCCGTCACCGAGGCGGCGCGCGCCCCCGCCGCGGGCGGGGACCTGTACGACCCGCAGACCGGACTGCTGGCCCCGGCGGGCCGGTTCACCGCCGTCGTGTGCGGGGACCCGGACCTGGCGGGCCGGCTCGCGGAACGCCTCGGCGGCCACCCCATGGACGACGCGGCCGCGGACGTCCCGACCGGCCCCTCGGTGCTGCTGGGCGGGGTCGCGCTGGACGAGCTCGAACTGGACACCGCGCGCACCCTGGTCCTCGTACAGGACAAGGATCCGGTGCTGCTGTCCGGGACGCTGCGCGAGCTGTTCGACGTACCGGCCTCCGGAGCGGTCGACTCGGGCGCGGCGCTGGAGGCGGCCCAGTGCGGGGACGTCCTGGACGCGCTGCTGCAGTCGGCGCCCGACGGGGTGGACGACCCGATGGACGCGCGGATCACCGAGCGCGGCCGGTCCTTGTCCGGCGGTCAGCGCCAGCGTCTCGCACTGGCCCGGTCACTGCTCACGGACCCGGAGGTGCTGGTGTTGGACGAGCCGACCTCGGCGGTCGACTCGCACACCGAGGCCCGGATCGCGGACGGCGTCGCGGCCCTGCGCACCGGACGCACCACGGTGGTACTGGCGTCCTCGCCGCTGCTGCTGGACCGCGCCGACCGGGTCGTCCTCGTCCACGAGGGCACGGTGGCCGCAGTCGGTACGCACCGCGAGCTGCTGCACGGCGAACCGCGCTACCGGGCGGTCGTCACCCGCGAGCCCGACGAGGACGGCGGCGCGGCGGCCCGGCGGCGCGCACGGCGTGAACTGACGGAACTGACGGAAGCTCTCACCGAGATCGAGGAATCCGCATGATCGGCGTGGCGCCGCCGGAGTACGATCCGGCGGCCCCCGAGTCGGCCGCCACCCTGCCCGTGGGCACGTCGGCGACCGTACGGGACTATGTGCGCGGCCTGTTCCGGCGGCACCGGCGGGCCTTCGTCGTGCTGGTGACGGTCAACGCGGTGGCGGTGATCGCCTCCATGGTCGGCCCGTACCTGCTGGGCCGGGTCGTGGACGAGCTCGCGGCGGGGGCGCGCGAACTCCATCTGGGGCGCGTGGCGGTGCTGTTCGCGCTGGCGCTGGTCGTCCAGACGCTCTTCACCCGGCTGGTCCGGCTGCGCGGAGCGATGCTCGGCGAGGAGATGCTGGCCGATCTGCGCGAGGACTTCCTGGTGCGGTCGGTGAGACTGCCGCCGGGTGTGCTGGAGCGGGCTGGTACCGGTGACCTGCTGTCGCGGATCACCACCGACATCGACCGGCTGGCCAATGCCATGCGCGAGGCCGTACCGCAGCTGGCGATCGGCGTGGTCTGGGCGGGACTCCTCTTCAGCGCGCTCGCGGTGATGGCACCGCCGCTGGCGCTGGCCGCACTCGTCGCGCTGCCGGTGCTGGTGATCGGCTGCCGCTGGTACTTCAAGCGGGCCCCGTCGGCCTACCGCTCGGAGGCGGCCGGTTACGCGGCGGTCTCCGCCGCACTCACCGAGACCGTGGATGCGGGCCGCACCATCGAGGCGCACCGCCTCGGGCGGGACCGGATCGCGCTCTCGGAGCGGCGCATCAAGGAATGGACGGCCTGGGAGCGGTACACCCTCTTCCTGCGGACGGTCCTCTTCCCCGTCATCAACGTCACCTACGTGACCATCCTCGGCTCCGTGCTGATGATCGGCGGCTACTGCGTGCTGCGGGGCTGGATGTCGGTGGGCCAGCTGACGACGGGCGCGCTGCTGGCTCAGATGATGGTCGATCCGATCGGCCTGATCCTGCGCTGGTACGACGAACTCCAGGTCGCCCAGGTCTCGCTGGGCCGCCTGGTGGGCGTACGGGAGATCGAGCCGGACGCGGGGGACCCGAAGGTGGCGCCGGAGGGCCGGGGCGTGCGGGCCGATGGCGTCCGCTTCGGCTACCGGGAGGGCGTGGACGTCCTGCACCAGGTGTCGCTGTCCGTGCCGCCGGGCACCCGGATGGCGCTGGTCGGCCCCTCGGGCGCGGGCAAGTCCACGCTGGGGCGGCTGCTGGCGGGCATCTACGCGCCCAGGACCGGCGAGGTCACCCTCGGCGGGGCGCGGCTGTCGCGGATGCCGGCGGAACGTGTGCGCGAGCACGTGGCCCTGGTCAACCAGGAGCACCACGTGTTCGTCGGCTCGCTGCGGGACAACCTCCGGCTGGCGCGGACGGGCGCCGGGGACCCGGAGCTGTGGGCGGCGCTGGGCGCGGTGGACGCGGACGGATGGGCGCGGGCCCTGGAAGCCGGCCTGGACACCGAGGTCGGTTCCGGCGGCACGGCGCTGACTCCGGCGCAGGCGCAGCAGATCGCGCTGGCCCGGCTGGTGCTCGCGGACCCGCACACGCTGGTACTGGACGAGGCGACCTCGCTGCTGGACCCGCGAGCCGCACGGCACTTGGAGCGTTCGCTGGCGCGGGTGCTGGACGGCCGTACCGTCATCGCGATCGCCCACCGGCTGCACACCGCGCACGACGCGGATGTGATCGCGGTGGTGGAGAGCGGCCGGATCAGCGAACTGGGCTCGCACGACGAGCTGGTCGCGGCCGACGGCGCGTATGCGGCGCTGTGGCGGTCCTGGCACGGCTGACCCCGTACGACCAGGGCTCGATCCGGCCCCCGGCCCCGCTGCCGGACCGGGGGGCCGCGGGGCCGGCCGTTTACGGGGCCGGATCCGCCGTGGGTACGTACGCCTGCCGCGACGCGCAGGTCCAGATCACCGGGCGGACGACGCCCCCGGCGTCCACCGCGACGCCGCCGACCTGGTCGTCGTCCGTCACCGCGTAGGCGGCGGAGAAGCCGCCGGGGGCAAGCCGGGGCAGGGCGCGCACCGGGCCGCTGCCGGACCAGTACTGCGCCTGGACGGGCGGGGGCTGGCCCGGCGGATGGGTGTAGGGGGAGTCGTGGGCGATGCCGACCGAGACCCGGGTGCTGGGACTGATGTCCTCGAAGGTGCCGCTGGTGCGCCCGGCCATCCAGGGGGCGGGGGTGGCGCTGCCGTAGGGGGCGCTCCAGGCGATCGCGGTGTCTTCCATGGCCCGGCTGTTCCAGTGGAGGCCGACGATCCGGCCGGAGTCGTCGATGGCCTGCGGCTTGTAGTACTCGTACGCGCCGCCGGCCGGCTGGAGCGTGGCGGGAGCGGCCGCGGCATCCGCGGACCAGAGCAGACCGGGGTTGATGCCGTAGGAGTCCTCGGGGTCCTCGGACGGGCCGGAGCCGTGGCCGATGACGTGGCCGGCCTCGTTGATGCCGGTCACCTCCCCGAGATGGAATCCGGCCGGCAGGGGCAGCTCTCTGCGGAGCGTTCCGCCGGACCATTCGAGGCCGATGGTCCGGCCCGTGTCCGCGTCGTACCGGGTGCCGACGATGTGGCCCCGGTCGTTGACCGCGGTGGCGGTCTGCCCGCCGGGAAGCAGGCTGACCGCCCTCGCGCCGGGCCGGTAGCCGAAGGCCTTGCGGCCGGTGGGGGTGGTCACCGTGCCGACCATGAGGCCGTGGCGGTTGACGGCCTCCACGCTGCCGCCGGTGGCTCCGGTGGGCAGCGGTACGGCGTGGACGCCGGCGCCGAGCCAGTACGCCGGCCTGCCGTGGGAGACGCCCACGGACAGTCCGAGCGGTCCGATGCCGTTCACCTGGGTCCGGTGCGTCCACGGGCTCGGCTCGGTGTCCGAGCCGGGCAGTGACCTCAGTACCCGGATGGACGGCTTGCAGCCGGGGCCGCTGCCGCTCGCCGGGGAGCCGGCGGACTGCTCCGGGGCCGCGTGTGCCGGTGCGGCGGCGGCGAGCGAGGCGAGGACCGTCCCGGCCACGGCCACGGCCACGCCGATGGTTCTTGTTCTCCTGCCCATGGATCCCCCCGGTCATGGCGCGAGCCGACTCACCTGACGGTTCGTCGGCTCACATGATGTCCGTGCGGGGCGGGGCTGACCAGAGGGCCTTTCAGGCCCTGTCGGCAAGAGCGGCGCGTCGGCGATGTCCGTCCGTCGTGTCCGCCGCCGGGCACGGAAGGCGGCCGACCGGCTCCGACTCCGGATCCGGCTCCGGCTCCGACTCCGGCTCGAAACGCGTCGCCCGGCCTGGATCGCTAGATGAAGCCGAGGGCGGACGCGCCGCCGACACCGCCGAGCAGCATGAACACCGGCATGAGGACCTTGAGCTCCACCCAGCTGCCGGCGCGGAAGCGCATCATCTTCGGCGGGCCGACCGGGTACCAGCGCTTGCCGGCGATCGGGAGGGGCCACAGGATCGGGCAGCCGGAGACCGTCAGCGCGTCGCCGATGTCGTGGACCAGAGCGCCGAGGAGGATCGGCAGGCCGAGCCAGAGGTACTCCTGGCCGGGGTCGGTGAACAGCCAGCCCGCGCCGTTGCCGGGCTGGTCCAGTACGCCGGCCAGGATCCAGGCGCTCGTGGCGCCGAGCAGCCAGACGAGGATGTCGCTGGACATCCGGGCGGCCCGCCACAGCAGGCCTTCGACGGCCAGCACGAGGTGGACGAAGAGCAGGACGAGCACGCCCCAGCGGTCGGTGGTGACGGCGAGGGTGGAGCCGCCGGCTCCGATCAGGACGGCCCAGAGCCAGGTGTGCGTCAGGGTGCGGTGGCCGCCGGTGCGGCGTGCGTCCTTCCTGGAGCGGGTGGCCTTGTAGACGGCGTAGGAGATCTTGTCGACCACCTCGCACATGCCCCGGGAGAGGGGACCGAAGGCGCGCGAGATCGTCGCCGACTTGTGGTCGAGGTCGGGGGCGAGCGCCGCGCCCGCGCAGATCAGCGCGCCGACGACGAGGACCGGCCAGGGCATGGGGTGTCCGGCGGCCGCGGTCGCCGCGCCCACCCCCAGCCAGGCCGCTGCGCCGGACAGTGAGTGCGCCGGACCCATCATGGTCGTTCCCCGCCCCGGTGGTGGTGTGGTCGGGCCCTGTCGACGGTCTCGTTCGGGCCTCATCGACGGCACAGCGTACAGTCGATGATCTTGCTCCCGTCCGCCGGTTCCCTCTTACGGGGGGAAGCCAGGCAAGATGGGGGGTGTGACCCTCATTGATCAGCTCCCGCCGAACGCCGACCCCGATGCCCTCTTCGAGGCTTTCTCCTCGTGGGCGGAGGACCAGGGCATCACCCTGTACCCGGCGCAGGAGGAGGCGCTGATCGAGGTCGTCTCCGGTGCGAACGTGATCCTGTCCACCCCGACCGGCTCCGGCAAGAGCCTGGTCGCCGCGGGCGCGCACTTCACCGCCCTGGCCCAGGACAAGGTCACCTTCTACACCGCTCCGATCAAGGCGCTGGTGTCGGAGAAGTTCTTCGACCTCTGCAAGCTCTTCGGCACCGAGAACGTCGGCATGCTGACCGGGGACGCCTCCGTGAACGCGGACGCCCCGGTGATCTGCTGTACCGCCGAGGTGCTGGCCTCCATCGCCCTGCGCGACGGCAAGCACGCCGACATCGGCCAGGTCGTGATGGACGAGTTCCACTTCTATGCCGAGCCGGACCGCGGCTGGGCCTGGCAGATCCCGCTGCTGGAACTGCCGCAGGCGCAGTTCATCCTGATGTCCGCGACCCTCGGCGACATGAAGCGGTTCGAGGAGGACCTGACCCGGCGCACCGGCCGTCCGACCACGGTCGTCCGCTCCGCGAGCCGGCCCGTCCCGCTGTCGTACGAGTACGTCACCACGCCGATCACCGACACGATCACGGAGCTGCTGGAAACCCGGCAGGCCCCTGTCTACATCGTGCACTTCACCCAGGCCCAGGCGGTCGAGCGGGCGCAGTCGCTCATGAGCATCAACATGTGCACCCGCGAGGAGAAGGACAAGATCGCCGATCTCATCGGCAACTTCCGCTTCACCACGAAGTTCGGTCAGAACCTCTCCCGCTATGTCCGGCACGGCATCGGTGTGCACCACGCCGGCATGCTGCCCAAGTACCGGCGCCTGGTCGAGAAGCTCGCCCAGGCCGGCCTCCTCAAGGTCATCTGCGGCACGGACACCCTCGGTGTCGGCGTCAACGTCCCGATCCGCACGGTGCTGTTCACGGCGCTCACGAAGTACGACGGCACCCGCGTCCGGACGCTGCGCGCCCGCGAGTTCCACCAGATCGCAGGGCGCGCCGGCCGGGCCGGCTTCGACACGGCGGGCTACGTGGTCGCTCAGGCGCCCGAGCACGTGATCGAGAACGAGAAGGCGCTCGCGAAGGCGGGCGACGACCCGAAGAAGCGCCGCAAGGTGGTGCGCAAGAAGGCCCCCGAGGGCTTCGTCGCCTGGTCGGACATCACCTTCGAGAAGCTCATCGCCGCCGACCCGGAGCCACTCACCTCGCGCTTCAAGGTCACCAACATCATGCTGCTGTCGGTCATCGCCCGGCCGGGCGATGCCTTCAAGGCGATGCGCCACCTCCTGGAGGACAACCACGAGCCACGCAAGGCCCAGCTGCGGCACATCCGCCGGGCCCTCGCGATCTACCGCTCGCTGCTGGACGGCGGTGTGGTCGAGAAGCTCCAGACCCCGGACGCGGAGGGCCGCACCATCCGGCTCACCGTCGACCTCCAGCAGGACTTCGCGCTCAACCAGCCGCTGTCCACCTTCGCGCTGGCCTCCTTCGACCTCCTGGACCCGGAGTCCCCCTCCTACGCGCTGGACATGGTGTCGGTCGTCGAGTCCACGCTGGACGACCCGCGCCAGATCCTGGCCGCCCAGCAGAACAAGGAACGCGGCATCGCCGTGGGGGCGATGAAGGCCGACGGGATCGAGTACGAGGAGCGGATGGAGCGGCTCCAGGACGTCACCTACCCCAAGCCGCTCGAGGAGCTGCTCCTCCACGCCTACGACGTCTATGCCAAGAGCCACCCCTGGGTGCGCGACCACCCCGTCTCGCCGAAGTCGATCATCCGTGACATGTACGAACGCGCGATGACCTTCACCGAGTTCACCTCCTTCTACGAGCTGGCGCGCACCGAGGGCATCGTGCTGCGCTACCTGGCCGGTGCGTACAAGGCGCTGGACCACACCATCCCCGACGACCTCAAGTCCGAGGACCTCCAGGACCTCATCGCCTGGCTCGGCGAACTGGTCCGCCAGGTCGACTCCAGCCTGCTGGACGAGTGGGAGCAGCTGGCGAACCCGGAGGTGGAGACGGCGGAGCAGGCTCAGGAGAAGGCCGACCAGGTCAAGCCGGTGACCGCGAACTCCCGCGCCTTCCGCGTCCTGGTCCGCAACGCCATGTTCCGCCGCGTGGAGCTGGCCGCCCTGGACCACGTCAACGTCCTGGGCGAGCTGGACGCCGAGTCCGGCTGGGACGCCGACGCCTGGGGCGAGGCCATGGACGGGTACTGGGACGAGTACGACGACCTGAGCACCGGCCCCGACGCACGCGGCCCGAAGCTGCTGCAGATCCAGGAGGACCCGGCGCACGGCCTGTGGCGCGTCCGGCAGACCTTCGCCGACCCCAACGGGGACCATGGCTGGGGCATCAGCGCCGAGGTCGACCTCGCGGCCTCCGATGAAGAGGGCCGGGCGGTCGTCCGCGTCACCTCGGTCGGCGAGCTCGGCGCGCTCTGACCGACCCCTGTACCGCTCCGGCTCCGCCGACCCCCGCGTTCCGCCGGCTCCGCCCGGACCCGACAGTGGAGAACCTCTGATGACGAACCCCGCCGAAAGGCTGGTCGATCTGCTCGACCTGGAGCAGATCGAGGTCAACATCTTCCGCGGCGCCAGCCCGCAGGAGTCGCTCCAGCGCGTCTTCGGCGGCCAGGTCGCCGGCCAGGCGCTGGTGGCCGCGGGCCGCACCACCGAGAGCGACCGGCCCGTCCACTCGCTGCACGCGTACTTCCTGCGCCCCGGCATCCCCGGGGTGCCGATCGTGTACCAGGTGGAGCGGGTGCGCGACGGGCGGTCCTTCACCACGCGCCGGGTCACCGCGGTCCAGCAGGGCAAGACGATCTTCAATCTCACCGCCTCCTTCCATCACCCGGAGGAGGGCAGCATCGAACACCAGCTGCCTCCTCGCCTCGACTTCCCGCACCCGGACTCGCTCCCGAAGGTCGTGGACGAGATCCGCGAGCACCTCGGTGCCCTGCCGGAGTCACTGGAGCGGATGGCCCGCCGCCAGCCCTTCGACATCCGGTACGTGGACCGGCTCCGCTGGACTCCCGAGGAGCTCAAGGACGCCGACCCCCGCAGTGCGGTGTGGATGCGCGCCGTCGGTCCGCTCGGCGACGACCCGCTCGTGCACACCTGCGCCCTCACCTACGCCAGTGACATGACCCTCCTCGACGCTGTGCGCATCCCCGTTGAGCCCTTGTGGGGCATGCGCGGCTTCGACATGGCCTCGCTGGACCATGCCATGTGGTTCCACCGGCCCTTCAGGGCGGACGAGTGGTTCCTGTACGACCAGGAGTCGCCCATCGCTCACGGCGGCCGGGGTCTGGCCCGCGGCCGTATCTACGACCTGGAGGGCAGGCTGCTGGTCTCCGTGGTCCAGGAAGGCCTCTTCCGGCCGTACCCCGCACCGCCGTCCCGTCCGGCCCAGCCCGCCCCCACGTCGGGGCCGTCGGGGCCGTCCGAGCCGACCGGGGAGTCCAACCCGTCCGAGCGGTCCAACCCGTCCGATCCGTCCCCGAGGAGCTGAGTACATCCGTGTCCACCCCGGCCGTCCCCTGCCCCTGCGGGCTGCCCGCGACCTACCCGGAGTGCTGCGGCCGCTTCCACTCCGGCGCGCAGCAGGCACCCACCGCCGAGCGGCTCATGCGCTCACGGTTCAGCGCCTTCGCCGTCGGTGACACCGCCTACCTGCTGCGCTCCTGGCATCCCTCGACCCGTCCGAGCCGGCTCGACTTGGATCCCGGGCAGCGCTGGGAGCGGCTGGAGATCCTCGGGACCGAGCGCGGCGGGATGTTCGAGAGGGAGGGCTCGGTGGAGTTCCGGGCGCACTACCGCGAGGGGCGGCACACCGGCTCGCTGCACGAGAACAGCGCCTTCTCCCGCGAGGAGGGGGCCTGGGTCTACGTCGGCCCCCTCTCCCCCGTCGACTTCGACTGACCGCGGGCCCCGGTCAGCGCGAACTCCAGGCTGGTGCGGTACCAGTGCACCTCCTCCGGCAGCTCGGCCCGCAGCAGCCGCAGCGCCACGGCCGCGGCCGCAGGCACCTGGGGGTGCCCGTACGGCGGGGGCGGGGCGAGTGCGGCCAGTACGATCCTCTCCGCCGGATCCGGCACCACCTCCCGGACGTCCTCCTCCGGAAGAACGGCGGCCAGTACGGCCGCCCGCTCCCAGGGGTCGGCGGACCGTCCGAGCAGGAGCCCGACATGCCGCCCGCGCCATTTCCGCGGGCGCAGGTCCGTCCCGGCCACCAACAGCTCCCGGTCCGCCGGGGGTGCGGTCCCGCGCAGTATCCCCGGCTCCCGCGCGGCGAATTCCCGTAGCTCCGCGGCCAGATAGAGCCACACCACGGCCCGGTACCGGTTGATCCGGTAGCCGACCGGGGTGACATGACCGCAGCGCGCCAGTCGGGTGAACCGGCTCGGGCCGGTCCCCAGCACCTCCGCTCCCGCCTCGGCTCCGGCGGCGGTCTCGACCCGCTCGCGCAGCGCGTCCGGCCAGGCCGCACCCGGCCGGCCCTCGACCGACCTCACCCGCTCCAGCTCCGCCCGCGTGTACCGCGCGGCCCCGCCCGGCGCCGACGGACCGGCGCGCACGATCCCCAGCTGAACCGCGCGCGCGAACTCGCTCCGGCTCAGCCCGAGTTCACCGGCGGCCTGCACACCACCCACCAGTACGCCCGCGTCCCTCCTCACATCCGCGGCCCTGCCCGCGGCCACGGCGACGTCGTCGCGCGACATGGTCTCCACCTGCATCATCACGGTTCTCCCCCCACAAGCGGCGATTACTCTGTGTGAAGACCGTAACTCAGCGCAATGACACCACGGGAGGCCTGTGGATAACTTTCAGCAGCCCTCGCCCGCAGGCTCCGAGCAGCGGTTCCCTGCCCGCGGCCGCGGCCCTGCGGTGGCTCAGCCTCCCGTGATGCGCCGCTCCGCCACGCCCAGGTGCTCGCCCACCCGGTTGACCAGCAGCGTCATCTCGTATGCGACCTGACCGATGTCGGCCTCGGCAGCGCTCAGCACGCACAGGCAGCTGCCGGCGCCCGCCGCCATGACGAAGAGGGCTCCCTCGTCGTACTCGACCATGGTCTGCCGGACCTCACCCGCCCTGAAATGCCGTCCCGACCCCTTGGCCAGGCTCTGCAAGCCGGCCGCTACAGCCGCCAGGTGCTCCGCGTCCTCCCGCGCCAGCCCCGCGCTCGCCCCCGTCATCAAACCGTCGTTGGACAGCACCACCGCATGCCGCACCTGCTGGACCCTGCGCGTCAGATCGTCCAACAGCCAGTCGAGTTGCTTGTCCAGTGCCATTCCCAGCCCCTCCCCGTCGACGCGGCCGACGTGGCCGCGCCCCACCCGCTCCGTAGTGCCGCAAGCCTTCCCCAGCAGCCCCTTTCCGGCAAGGAGGATGTCTCCATGACGAAGAAGATGACTCAAGAGGAATGGCGGGCATTCGTCTCCCGTTCCACGCGCACCGGAAAGAGATCTCGGCCGTCGGCGTGGCCGGCTGACGCCACCGCGCGGCGCGGGCCGACCGTGCCGTTCACGCGGAACCGGCCTGCGGCTCCACCGAGTCCAGCAGCCGGGCGGTGTGCACCCGCCCGGCATACTCCACCAGTCTGATCAGCACTTCCTTCCCCGAATCCTTGTCCCGCGCATCGCACAGAACGACGGGCGTGCCCTGGTCCAGGTCGAGCGCCCGCGATACGTCGGGCGCTCCGTACCTCCGGGCGTCCGTGAAACAGTTGACGGCCACGACGAATGGAATGCGCCGGTGCTCGAAGTAGTCCACCGCCGGGAAGCAGTCCTCCAGCCGCCGCGTGTCGGCGAGCACCACCGCGCCGAGCGCCCCCTGCGACAACTCGTCCCACAGGAACCAGAACCGGTCCTGCCCCGGCGTTCCGAACAGGTACAGCGACAGTCCGGACCGGATGGTGATCCGCCCGAAGTCCATGGCCACGGTCGTGGTCGACTTCCGCTCCACCCCGCCGGTGTCGTCGACCAGTTCACCGGCCTCGCTCAGCGACTCCTCCGTGCGCAGTGGCCGGATCTCGCTCACCGCACCCACCAATGTGGTCTTGCCGGCCCCGAAGCCGCCCGCCACGAGGATCTTCAAGGCGAGCGCGGCCAGTTCGCCTTCGTCCTCGGACGCGGCCTCGGACTCGACTTCGGACGCGGCCTCGGGCCGGGGCTCAGACTCGGCCACGGACCCGGACCCGGACTCGGGCTCGGGCTGGGCCTCGGGCTCCACGGCCGGTCCGACGGATCCGCCCGGTCCCGCCGGTCCCGCCGGTCCGGCAGATCCGACGGACCCCGCAGGTCCGCTGTCTTGTAGTCCCATCACAGCGCTCGCAATCCCTCGACGACTTCACGCAGAATCCGCTCGTCCGGAAGCTGGGCGGGCGGTACCGGTCTGCTGACCTTGACGTGCCCGCCCTCCAGCAGGTCCCCGAGCAGAACCCGAACCACCCCCACGGGCAGGTCGGCCTCGGCCGCGAGCTCCGCTACGGACTGCGTCTGCGACCGGCAGAGCCCGAGCAGCGCCCGGTGTTCGGGGCCGAGCAGCGACTCGGCCGCCTCATCGGCGCCCTCGGGGTCGACGTCGACCAGAGCGATCAGGTCGAACCGCACCCCATGGGGTCCCGGTTTCGTACGCCCGCCGGTCATGGCGTACGGACGGACCAGCGGGCCCGCGTCGGCGTCGTACCAGTGGCCGTTCATGTACCGGACCGCGCCCTCAGCCTGCGGCCGGCGGCCGCGCCGCGCAGCGGGGCGGGGTGTACAGGTGCTCGCCGACCCGTTTCACCAACCGGGCCATCTCGTAGGCGATCAGCCCGATATCGGCGTCGGCGGCGCTGAGCACGGCGAGGCAGGAGCCGTCCCCGGCGGCCGCGACGAAGAGGAAGCCCTCGTCCATCTCCACCATCGTCTGGCGCACGCTCCCGGTCTGGAAGTGGCGGCCCGTGCCCTTGGCCAGGCTGTGGAAGCCGGAGGCCACCGCGGCCAGGTGCTCGGCGTCCTCGCGGCTGAGCTCGGAGGAGGATCCGACCGCCAGCCCGTCGTTGGACAGGACCACGGCGTGCCGCACTTCGCGCACCCGGAGCACCAGATCGTCCAGCAGCCAGTCCGGTTCGCCGGAGCTGCGGACGCCGTCGAGGTCGAGGTCGAGGTCGATTCTCCGGTGTTCGATCATCACTCTTCTCCTTCGCTGCCTGCGGGACGGGAGGTCTCCCGGACACCGCGGACCCAGCCGGCCCGGTAGGCCGCCATCCGGGCCCGCGCCTGCTCCGGGCTGCGGCCCGGCCGTTCCCCGGGCGGGCGCACATCGGCCGGAGCCTTGGGGGCCGAAGCCTCCCGCAGTTGCGGGACGAGGCTGGCCTGGCGTACCCGGCGCGGCAGGTCGGTCACCGTGGCAGCGCCGGGGGCGGCCGGGGTGGGGGTGTCCGCCGCCGCGTGCGTACGGGTGACCGCGCCGCCGGGACCGCGCGGCCGCAGTGACGCCACCGGAGCCGGGCGCGGGCCCTGCGGTGCGGGGGTCCGGTCCGGGGCCGGGATGCCGCGTGCGTCGCCCCGTACGGGCTGGGCTCGCGGGTCCTCCCGAACCGCCGCTTCCCGCGGGTCCCCCCGTACGACGGTCCCCGCGGGCGGCGGGTGCTCCGCCGACGCCGACGCCCGGGCCGGGTGGGGAGCTTGGGCCGGAGGCGCGACCGCCGCCCGGGACTCCCCCGTACCGGCGCCGGCGCCTGACGTGATCGCGCTCTGGAGCAGGGACTTCGGCAGCAGTACCACGGCGGTGGTGCCGCCGTACGGTGAAGGGCGCAAGTGCACCTTCACACCGTGGCGCGCCGACAGGCGGCTGACCACGAAGAGCCCGAGCCGGTCGCTGTCGAAGAGGTCGAGCGCCTCGCACTGCTCGATGCGCCGGTTCGCCTCGCTCAGGGATGCGCGGCCCATGCCGAGCCCGCGGTCCTCGACCTCCAGGACGTAGCCGGCCCCGACCGGCTCACCGCTGACGCGGACCTTGGTGTGCGGCGGGGAGAACTGGGTGGCGTTCTCGATCAGTTCGGCGAGCAGGTGGGTGAGGTCGGCGACGGCGCCGCCGGTGATCGCCGCCTCGGCGAGTCGGCGGACCTCGACGCGCCGGTAGTCCTCGATCTCGGAGACGGCGGCGCGTACGACGTTCGTGAGCGAGACCGGCATCCGCCAGGCCCGGCCCGGGGCGGCACCCGACAGGATGATCAGACTTTCAGCGTGCCGGCGCATCCGGGTGGTGAGGTGGTCGAGCCGGAAGAGGCCTTCCAACTCGTTCGGGTCGTCGGCGCGCCGTTCCATCGAGTCGAGCAGGGTGAGCTGCTTGTGCACCAGGACCTGGCTGCGGCGGGCGAGGTTCACGAACACCCCGGACACTCCGCTGGCCAGCTCGGCCCGCTCGACCGCGGCCCTGAGCGCGGCCCGGTGGACGGTGGCGAGCGCCTCGCCGACCTCGGTGATCTCGTCGTCGGCCGGGGGCCCGGGCGGCGTCTCGGCGTCGACGTCGACGTCTTGGCCGGCGCGCAGCCGGTCCATGGCCTGCGGAAGTTTGCGGCGGGCGATCTCCAGGGCCCTGTTGCGCAGCGAGACGAGTTCCACGACCAGGGTGCGGCCGATGCGCACGGAGATGAAGAGCGAGGCGGCGACGGCGGCCAGGCCCAGCAGTACGGCGGCTCCGGCCGGGCTGAGCGCCCCCTCGGCGAACGGGTCGGCGCGGTCGGCGGCCGCGGCGTGCGCGGCCTCGTCGATCTCCCGCATCGAGGCGCCGACGCCGGTGTAGGCGGCGTCCCATCCGGCGGGGGCCCCGCCGGCCTCAGGGGCCGCGCCCGCGCCCGCGGCCGCCGCCCGGTCCTCGGCGCCGGTGAGTTCGGCGTAGGCGCCGCTCTCGGCGATGGACTGCCAGGCGGCCTGCTGGGCGGCGGGGAGGTCGCGGGCGGCGGCGGCCGTGAGGGCGCGGCGGGTCTCGATGGTGCCGGTCAGCCGGCGAAGCGTTTCAGCGGTGCGCGGGCCCGGCGAGCAGCGCGTCCTCGCGGGCGAGGAGTTCCCGGGCGCGGGCGAATTCGTGCAGGACCCGGGCGTCGGGGCCGAGTCCGGCGCCTTGGCCCCCGGAGAGGGCGCCGCCGACGGCGAGAGCCGAGTCGACCACCCGGGTGTAGATCTCGTAGGCGGCGTCCGCAGTGGCCCGGCGGCCGGTGATGTCTTCGCGGGCGGAGGTGAGCGCCTCGGCGGCGGCGACGAACCCGCCGAGCCGGTCCCCCACTTCGGGGCGGTAGTCGCCGGAATCCGCGACGGTGTGCCGGTCGCCGAGCCGTAGTCGCTGCACGGCGGCGTCGGTGCGGCGGGCCTGCTGGTCCAGGGCGGCTCCCTGGTCGGCGGCGGGGTCGGCGAGGAGGCGGACGGCGGCGCGCCGTTCCGCCTGGAGCTCGGTGACGGCGGCGGCGACGGGGATACGGATCTGCGCGTCGACCCGCTGAACGCGGCTGAGGCGGGCGATGTCCTGGGCGGTGCTGACCGTGGCGAAGGCCCAGAGGGCGAGCAGCGAGACGACCGGGACCATCAGCAGCGAGACGATCTTCGCGCGAACGGTACCGAGGCGCAGCCGCGGCCGCCTCCCGGGCCGGGCACCGCTGCCGGGCCGGGCACCGCTGCGGGGCTGCGCGACGGGGCCGGGGCGGGGTGCGTGGGGCGCGTGCTGCGCCACCGGTTCCTCGGCCGGTGGTCCGGCATGGGCCCGGCGGCCGCGTGCCGGGGGCGCGGGCAGCCGCGGCGCCGCTGCTTCCGGTTTCCTGCGGGGTATGCGCATGGGCTCCTCGATCCGGGGCGGTACGTACAGGTGCGGTGCTGCGGTCGTGGGGTACTGGGTCCTGCGGTGCTGCGATCGTGCGGATGGTGCGGTGGGCGGGGCAGCCGTACGGGCACGGCGGCCGGGTCGGCCCCCCGGAAGGGTGCGTCCGGCCTCCCGCCAGCGCTTGACGAGGGAGAGGTAGATCGTCGCGTGGTCGGTGGTGGACCCGGTCGCGTGGGCGGCCC